>NZ_CP159809.1:1016602-1355470 GCF_047717815.1 Candidatus Pelagibacter sp. Uisw_113 | reverse complement strand
TAATTTAGTAAAAGTAAAAATAAATAAAATCTATAGGTGAATCATTCCTAACGGGAATAATTATTTTTTAGATGCTACTATAATATTACAATAACGAAGTGGTCTGTTTTCGCTCTTAGAAATTATTTTTGCCACAGTGTTATTTAATTGAACAATTAATTTAACCATTAAGTTTTACAAATTTAAAATCTATGAGTGTATTATTTATAGATTATATTTCTTATTATTTTACTAAATCTATATGTGGTTAATCTAGAAAAAGAATTTCTTATATGGTGTGAATACTGTTAGTTGAAATTTAAAATCTCTTTATATAATCAATTATATAGCTGAAATTTTCTTTGTTATTCTTGAAATATTTCTTGAGGCATTTGCTTTCTTTATAATTCCAGTTTTTGCAACTTTCATTAATTCAGAGTTCAACTTAGGCAAGAATTTTAGAGCTTCATCTTTTTTCTTTTCTTCAAGAAGAAGGTTCATTTTTTTTATAGCATTTCTATACTTGCTCTTACGAGCCTTATTAACTAGTGTTTGCGTAGCAATTTTTCTAATTCTTTTAATTGCCGATTTTGTGTTTGCCATAAGCGCAGTGGTATAGCTTGAGAATTTATACTGGTCAATAGAATAATTCCCTATTTTTGGCAAGTATTACAAAAGAAAGTTGATCTATTAGATATAAATATTTTCTGAATTTTACCATTACATTTACTTCTTAGGCACCTTAGGTTTTCTCTTTGATAAACTCTAAATTCTTTTTGGAAGTTTCCACTTTTTCCAGTGATGTTTTTAAAATCTCGAATACTTGAGCCTCCTTTTTTAATAGCCCTATTAAGTATACTTTTTGAATAAGTAATAATTTTTTTGCAATCTTGCTTAGTTAACTTTGATGCGTAGATAGTTGGATTAATTTTACATAAAAATAAAATTTCACTAGCATAAATATTTCCAATTCCTGATACAAATTTTTGATCTAATAAGAAACTTTTTATATCCTTCTTTTTATTTGTGAAATAACCAATTAAATATTTTAAGTTGAAAGTTTTAAAAAAAGGTTCTGGCCCTAAGTGACTAAATCTTTTTTCAAGTTCCTTCTTATTTTCTATAAATTTAAAAAAACCAAATCTTCTAGGGTCATTGTATACAATCCTTAAACCATCAAAATGAATTTCTACATGGTTATGTTTCTTTGGGAGGCTTGGTGAGTTATAAAAACTAGTATTGGTAAACTTACTAATGTTATTTTTTTTTATTAAATGAACAGTTCCAGACATTCCCAAATGAATTAAACAAAAAGATTCATCGTAAAAATTCAAGATTAAATACTTTGAAAATCTAGTTACTTTTTTGATAATTTTATTTTTTAATAATTCTTCAAATTTTAGAGGAATTTTAAACCTTAAGTTTCTATTCGTAATTATTATTTTTTTGATTTTTTTACGCTCTATTTTTTTAGATAACGATTGTTTGACTATTTCTACTTCTGGTAATTCTGGCATTTGAGACTATATTATCAATAAATAATAAATTTAATATGCAACAATATCTCCAAAATAAAAAAGGCCTTGTCCAAAGTGTCTTTGATGATGTCTATGACAAATATGATTTAATGAATGACTTTATGTCGTTAGGAGTTCATAGGGTTTGGAAAAAAGATCTATTAAGTTTGATGAACCCTTCAAATAATAAAACTTTAATTGATGTCGCCTGCGGTACTGGAGATCTTGGTAAACTTTTTTTAGATGCAACTGATAAAAATGGAGAAATATTTTGTGTCGATCCAAATAAGGGAATGGTTGGTAAAGGCAAAGAAAAGTTAAGTACTTATAAAAATATCAATTGGATAATAGCTCCAGCTGAAAAATTGCCTATTAAAGATAATTCTTGTGATTACTACACAATTAGTTTTGGGCTACGAAATACTAAAGACCTAAACAAAGCGCTATCAGAGGCTTATAGAGTTTTAAAACCAGGAGGTCGTTATCTATGTTTAGAATTTTCTAAAATTCAAAATTCTAATTTGGACTTTATATATAAAAATTATTCTAAACTTATTCCTTTGATTGGAAAAGCTATTGCTGGACAAAAAGAACCTTATGAATATCTAATTAAAAGCATTGAAGAATTTATTAATCAAGAAGAGTTAATCGATTTAATGAATAAAAATAGATTTATTAACTGTAGTTATAGAAATTTATCAGGTGGAATTGTAGCTATTCATTCAGGTTGGAAAATCTAATGTTAAAAAAAATATTTATTTTATTTAGTTTAGGAAGAAAATTAGCTCGTTCTGATATATTAGCCATTATTTCTAAGTTTAAAAAGCCACCATTAACAATCAAGATTATCTTTCAAATACTTTCATTTTCTTTTTCAGCGCCTAACAAAACTAATTTAAACGAAAATGAAGGAGCAAGACTTTCTAAATCACTACAATCAATGGGAACTACATTTATTAAATTAGGACAATTTCTAGTTACTAGACCTGATATTATTGGGGATGATTTAGCAAAACAGTTAGAAGGTTTACAAGATAGATTGCCAGCCTTTACCTTATCTGAAGCAAAAGCAATAATTAAAAAAGACCTAGGAGATGACACCTTCAATTCAATCATTGATTTAAGTGAGCCAGTTGCAGCAGCTTCGATAGCGCAGGTTCATAAGGCAAAAATAAATGACAATGGAACCATAAAAGATGTTGCTATTAAAATTTTGAGACCAGATATTAAAAAAGTATTTAATGAAGAAATAGATGCCTTAATGCTTTTTGCTTTTATGGTTGAGTCGTTTATAAAAAAAACGAAAAGATTAAAATTAGTAGAAGTTGTTTTTCTCCTTAAAGAAATAACTAATTTAGAAATGGATTTAAGATTTGAGGCAGCAGCTGCAAATGAATATGCTGAAAATACAAAGAATGATGCAGGTTTTAGGGTTCCTACTATTTATTGGAATTTTACGAGCGAAAATGTAATGACACTTGATTGGGTTGACGGTGTTTCTATTCGTGAAACAGAAGATTTACAAAAAAGAAATATAGATACTAAAAGAATAGCCTCTGACGTTATTCAGCATTTTTTAAGACATGCTGTCAGAGATGGTTTTTTTCATGCTGATATGCATCAAGGAAATATATTTATCGATGATAATGGACAAATTGTTCCTATAGATTTTGGTATAATGGGAAGATTAGACAACCTTAGTAAAAGATTTTTAGCTGAAATTTTATTTGGATTTATTCAAAGAGACTACAAAAAAGTTGCTGAAGTACATTTGGTTGCTGGTCTAGTTCCTAAAGATGTGCCCGTTAATGATTTAGCACAAGCATTAAGATCTATTGGTGAGCCAATCTTTGGCCAATCCGTAAAAGATATTTCTGGGGGGAAATTGTTAAAACAACTTTTTGAAGTTACAGAAAAATTTAACATGCAAACCCAACCACAATTATTGATGTTACAAAAAACAATGGTAGTTGTTGAGGGGGTGGCCAGAAAACTTAACCCTAATACCAATATATGGGAGACTTCAAAACCAGTTTTAGAAAGTTGGTTAAGAGAAACAAAAGATCCAATCAATACCTTAAATGAAAGTTTCAAAACTACCACTGAAGTAATTAAAAGATTGCCTGATTTTCCAGAGATTATGGATAAAGCCAATCAAGCTTTATCGTTTTTAGCAAGTGGACAGATCCCACAAAATTCAAATTCATTTACAGCCTTAAATGAAAAGAGATCTGAAATGACTGCCTTTAGAAATCAGTCTATTGTTGGTTTATTACTGCTTGTAATTTTTGGTCTAGTAGTATTTTAATTCGTACAATGAACAATATATCTGAAAGAAAAATACTTTTAATAATATGTGGTGGCATATCTGCTTATAAAAGTTTGGAATTAATTAGATCTTTAAAGAAATTAGGTGCAAAAGTTAAAACTATTCTTACTAAAAGTGCCAAAGAATTTGTAACTCCTTTGTCGGTTGCCTCACTATCTCAAGAAAAAGTTTATGAGGACTTATTTAACCCTGAAAATGAGGCTGAAATGGATCATATTTCACTATCTAGATGGGCAGACTTAATTGTTGTGGCTCCAGCTACAGCTAATACAATTTCAAAATTGAGCGCAGGGTCTTCTGAAGATCTTGCTTCAACTGTAATTCTGGCCTCTGATAAAGATATTTTTTTAACACCAGCTATGAACGTTAGAATGTGGGAGCACCCATCAACTAAAGAAAATCTTAAAAAATTACAATCATTTGGTTATAAGATTATAGGTCCTGAAATTGGAGATATGGCCTGTGGAGAATTTGGTGAAGGGAAAATGACTGAACCAGATAATATTGTTCAAGAAATTAATTCATACTTTAGTGAATTAAATAAAAATTATAAACTAAAAGCCTTAGTAACAGCTGGACCAACTAATGAGTATATTGACCCTGTAAGATTTATAACAAATAAGTCTTCTGGGAAACAAGGGTATGCCTTAGCAAAATCATTAGCTAAAAAAGGCTTTCAAACCACTTTAATTTCTGGACCTACAAATTTAGAGGTGGATAACAATATAAACTTAATTAAAGTAGAAACTGCAGATGAGATGTTTAAAGCTACACAAGATAATCTACCAGCAGATGTAGCAATTTTTTCAGCAGCTGTTGCTGACTTTAAGGTTAAAGAAATAAATAATAGTAAAATAAAAAAACAAGAAAAATTACATTTAGAACTAGAAAAAAATATTGATATTTTAAATTATGTATCAAAACATAATTCTCTTAGACCAAAGTTGGTAATTGGATTTGCTGCAGAAACTAATAATGTGGAAGAAAATGCAAAAAAAAAATTAGAAGAAAAAAATTGTGACTGGATAATAGCAAATGATGTTTCCAATAAAGCAATTGGATTTGACTCCAATTTTAATGAAGTTTCAATCTATTATAGAGATAAACATATAGATAATGAAAAGCTTACAATAAAAAGTAAATCTGAAATTTCTGATGAAATAGTAGATAGAGTTATTAAAAAATTAAATTAAAATTCAGTGGCTAAAGTATTAATCAAAAAATTAAATCCTAAAGTAGAATTACCTGCTTACAAAACAGATGGTGCTTCAGGTATGGATTTGATGGCTTTTATAGAGGAGCCTATTAGAATAGCCCCTAACAGCTCATATTTAGTTCCTACAGGCCTTTCAATGGCATTTTCGGTGAATTATGAAGTCCAAATTCGCCCTCGATCAGGTTTGGCTGCTAAAAAGAGTATTACAGTTTTAAATACTCCAGGAACAATTGATAGCGATTATAGAGGAGAAATTAAAGTTATACTTTTTAATCATGGTAAAGAAGATTTCCTTATCAACAATAAAGATAGAATAGCACAAATAATTTTGATGCCTGTAATTAAGATGGAGCTTGAAGAAACAGATAATTTGCCAGACACATTACGAGGTGATGGTGGATTTGGCTCAACAGGTAAATGAATAACCAATTAAGAAAATCATCAATAGAGAGATATTCAAGACAAATAGTACTAAAGGATATTGGCACTATAGGGCAAAAAAAAATTATATCTGCAAAAGTTTTAATTGTTGGAATGGGTGGATTAGGGTCTCCTGTTGCTGAATTTCTTGCAAGAGCTGGCGTTGGTTCAATAGGAATAGTTGATGATGATAAAGTTAGTTTGTCCAATCTACACAGACAAAGTCTTTATAATACCAGTGATGTAGGAAAATTTAAAGTTCAAGTAGCAAAGGGTAAAATTAAAAAAATAAACCCAAGTATTAAAATTAAGATTTACAAAGTAAGACTCAATAAAAATAATTTTAAGAAAATTATAAAAGATTATGCTTATATAGTTGATGGCTCTGATAATTTTTCCACAAAATTTTTATTAAATGATTTTTGTTATAAATTTAAAAAAATACTTGTAACTGGTGCTATAAGTAAATTTGATGGTCATATATTTACTTTTAATTTTAAGAATAAAAAAATCCCATGTTTAAGATGTTTTTTTCAAGACTCTGATATTTCAGATGATTTATTAAATTGTGAGTCAGAAGGTATTCTTGGTACTGTTGCTGGTATAATTGGAACTATACAAGCAAACGAAGTTTTAAAGAAAATACTTGATATTGGGAAGGGTCTTGATGGGTATATTTTTATCTTAGACTTATTACAATTAAATTTTAGAAAAGTTAAACTTAAAAAAAGAAAAAACTGTTTTTGTAAATGATAAAAAAAATAGCTATTTGCGTTTTGTATCTATCAGTTTTATTTAGTCAATTTTCAATAGCAGAAGAAAAGTTTCTCTCTTTAAAAAAAAGCAAAGTAAATGTTCGCTATGGACCGAGTTTTGATTCAAAGATCAAATATATTTATAAAAAAATAAATTTACCTATAAAACAAATAGATCAAAAAGAAAATTTTAGAAGAATTGTAGACTTAAAAAATAATAGTGGATGGATCCATGTTTCTCAGGTTAAAAAATCAAACTCTATTATCATCTTAGAAGATAAAATCTTATATAAAAAACCATCTAACTTTTCAAAACCAATAGCCAAACTCGAAAAAGGAAGGCTATTAGTTTTAAAAAAATGTGAAAATATATGGTGTAATGTAAAGAGCGATGATTATTCGGGTTGGGTCAAAACTGAAAATGTTTGGGGTTCTATTAAATAAAATCAGCACATAGTGATTTAACACTATCTTCAGCTAGTCTTGTGGTGTGGATATATTCTTTATGATCAATCCCAAGTTCAATGGTTGCGCTATCTGACTTAAATTTAGAAATTTGATCCTCATTTAATTTAAAATGAATAAACTGTACTGAAGAGGCTTTTCCTTCTGCTGATGTTCTATCAACATCTTTTTCCGGAACAGCCTTAACAATTTCATCATTAATTTTCATGAATATTTTTTCTTCAATTCCTCCAACTTTACCTAAAAATGCAGCTCTTGAAATTGGGTTATCAATTTCAAACATTAGTGTAGCTGTAAGTTCTTTTCCGTTTGGAACCAAAGGGTTATAGGCTATTAACTCATCTTTTAATTGCTCATCTCCACCTTTTTCGATGTGAAGCATTTCTTGAACTTGGGCAACCATAGTTTCAAAACTTTCAAAATAAAAAGTGGCATAAGGACCAAGCGCTATTCTTCTATCTTTTTTAAACTCAACTAAATCTTTTCTGATTTGTTTTCTGCTTTTTGCATAAACATCAGATGATAATAAATCTTCTTTTTCTATTTTTCTTTTTTCTTTACTCATAATTATAATCTATAACTTTTTGCCATTAATTCGATAGGATGAAGTGCCTCATCATTTGCAATATTTGTGTCTGTTTCTAATTGTTTTAAATGCTTACCTGCCAAAGGACAATCTGAGGCCATGTATTTGTTATTTTTATTTTTAATCTGTTTTGCTGTTGGTGTTCCAACTTTTACAGCTAAATCGTGAGTTTCCTTCATCACACCAAAAGTTCCCCCATGACCAGCACATCTTTCAACAACATCCATTTTTATATTAGGAATAAATTTAAGCATATCTCTAGATTTAATACCCATGTTTTGTGCTCTTGCATGGCATGCGTTGTGAACTGTAACTCCACCATCAATTTCTTGTAAACCTTCAGCTAGGCCCTCGTTTTGTGCTATATCAACGATATATTCATCTATATCACTAACACTTTTTGAAAGTCTTTTAATGTTTTCATCGTTTGGTAATAGTAAAGGCCATTCAAATTTTAACATTAGACCACAACTGGCTGTTAAAGTAATAATTTGATAACCCTTGTCTACCCACTCCAATAAATCTTTGGAAACTTTTTTGGCTTGCTCTACAACTTTTGGTAAATCTGCTTGCTCAAGATAAGGCATTCCACAACAGCCTGGGTAAGCTTCTTGAACCTCTACTCCATTTTTCTTTAAAACTTTTAATGCAGCTACACCTGTATCTTTTTTATTAAAATTAACAAAGCATGTTGAATAAATTACAACTTTTCTATCTTTAGATGGAGCTTCACTATTTGTTGGAATATTATTTTTTTTAAAATAATTTGTAAATGTTTCTGAATTATAAGTGGGAAGCTTAACTCTCACATCAATTCCAGCAACTAATTCTAATATTTTTCTAAAGAATGTATTTTTAATGTTTGATGCCCAGTTTATTAGTGATGATAGCATTACACCAATTTTTCCATTTCTATCAATTTGAGCTAATTGTGCCGGCACTGCTGGTAATTTATTTAATTTTTTTTGAGCGGTTCTATATCTCAACATCAAATGAGGAAAATCTAAATCAAAATCGTGGGGTGGAACGTAAGGACATTTAGTCATAAAACACATATCACATAATGTGCAGGCGTCTACTACAGGTTCAAATTGTTCACTCTTTAAACTTTCTACATCCTCATTTTCTGACTCATCTATCATGTCAAATAATTTTGGAAACGAGTCGCATAAATTAAAACATCTTCTACATCCATGGCAGATGTCGAATGCTCTTCTCATTTCGTCATCTAATTTTTTGGGGTCTAAAAAATCAGGATGCTCAAAATTTATTGGGTGCCTAATGGGTGCATCTATGCTGCCTTCTTTGCTCATATTTAAAATTTTAGGATTTAATGGTGGGGAAGAACCCCACCATAAATTAAGTCTTATTTACGCAATAGATTCTAATGTTTTTTGGAATTTACCTGCGTGTGATTTTTCAGCTTTTGCTAAAGTTTCAAACCAATCAGCAATTTCTGAAAAGCCTTCTTCTCTAGCTGTTTTTGCCATACCTGGGTACATGTCTGTATATTCATGTGTTTCACCTTGTACCGCTGAAGCTAAATTAGCTTTAGTTTCACCAATCGGCAATCCTGTAGCTGGGTCTCCAACTTCTTCAAGATACTCAAGGTGTCCATGTGCATGACCTGTTTCACCTTCAGCTGTAGATCTAAATACAGATGCTACATCGTTATAACCTTCAATATCTGCTTTTTGAGCAAAATATAAATAACGTCTGTTTGCTTGGCTCTCACCTGAAAATGCATCTTTTAAGTTTTCTTCTGTTTTACTTCCTTTTAATGACATATTTTTCTCCTTAATGATTATGATGTACATATAATCGTTCTAAACTATATGTCAACAGTTTAGAATTGTTTTAATGTAAATATTAAGCCTTTGAAATTATTAAATTATTTTTGCGTTTGATTATCAGTTGCAACTTTAATTAATACTTCTACTGATTTTATTTTTTTTCCAGTAATATTTTGTTTAATATTTACCGAATCAATATCTTCGTTACTACAATCAATTAACTCATTTATGTCTTCGTCAAAAAAATGGTGGTGCTCTGTTACGTTAGTGTCAAAATAACTTTTATCTGAATTGATAGAGATTTCTTTTAAATATCCCTTTTTTTTAAATGCATGAATTGTATTATAAACTGTTGCTAAAGAAATTTTTTCACTCAGCTTATTCTCAATAATTTTAGTCAGATCATTTATTGTAAAGTGAAAAGTTTTTTCAGGAGAGAACAATACTTCACAAATTTTTAGCCTCTGCTTAGTTGGTCTTAAGCCAGAGTCTCTCAGTTTTTCTGTGTATACACTTATATTGCTCATTATTGTTTATAATAGTTCTAAACTATTTCTATATTATAATCATGATAAATCAAGTATTAAGGGACTGAAATTTATGAAAAAAAACTCATTCACATACGATGAGCTAATAAGCTGCGGAAATGGGGAACTTTTTGGCCCAGGTAATGCAAAATTACCACTTCCACCAATGCTCATGTTTGATAGAATAACAGAAATCAACGAGGACAATGGTACATTTAGCAAAGGCTCTTTAAAAGCAGAACTTGATATCAAAGAAGACCTTTGGTTTTTTGATTGTCACTTTAAAGGCGACCCTGTTATGCCAGGTTGTCTTGGCTTGGATGCTATGTGGCAACTAGTTGGTTTTTATCTTGGGTGGCTTGGCAATCCAGGTAAAGGGAGAGCTTTAGGAGTGAGCACAGTAAAATTTACTGGTGAAGTTTTGCAAAATGTTAAAAATGTAAGATATGAAATTGATATGAAAAAAGTTATGGCACCAGGTGGAACAACAGTTGGTCTCGCAAATGGTTTAGTATTTGCTGATGACAAAAAAATATATTCAGCAGAAAGTTTAAAAGTGGGTTTATTTAAATAATGAGAAGAGTAGTAGTCACAGGTTTGGGAGTTGTTTCTTGTTTAGGTAACAATCAAGAAGAGGTTTATCAATCTCTTTTAAATTCAAAATCTGGAATATCTTTTTGTGAAGAATACAAAGAACACAATTTAAGAAGTCATATTCACGGCAAACCAAATATTAAACTCGAAGATCATGTTGATAGAAAAACTATCAGATTTATGGGCTCTGGATCTGCATACAATTACATTGCAATGAAAGAGGCTATTAAGGATTCAGGATTAGAAGATAAAGATGTGAGTAATTTTAAAACTGGAATAGTTATGGGCTCTGGTGGTCCTTCAATAGAAAATGTTGTTTTGTCTGTTGATAAGACTAGAGCTAAGACACCAAAATTGATGGGACCATTTATTGTCCCAAGAACTATGGCTAGTACATCTTCAGCAACTCTTGCTGTACCTTTTAAAATCAAAGGAGTTAATTATACGATGAGTTCTGCATGTGCAACTAGTGGACACTGCATCGGCCATGCAAGCGAATTAATTCAAATGGGTAAACAAGATATTGTATTTGCAGGCGGTAGTGAAGAATTACACTGGGCTATGACTGCAATGTTTGATGCTATGACTGCTTTGTCTTCTAAATACAATGATGCACCTGAAACTGCTTCTAGAGCTTATGATAAAACTAGAGATGGTTTTGTAATAGCAGGTGGTGGTGGAGTTTTAGTGCTTGAAGAGTACGAGCATGCAAAAGCTAGAGGCGCAAACATATATGCTGAATTAACAGGCTATGGTGCGACTTCTGACGGATATGATATGGTAGCCCCATCAGGTGAAGGCGCTGTTAGATGTATGAAGATGGCTTTAGCAACTGCCAAAAATAAAATGGACTACTTAAACACTCATGGAACATCAACTCCAGTTGGGGATATAACAGAACTTAGAGGTGTTGGAGAAGCATTTGGTGCTGAGGTACCAAAAATTAGTTCTACTAAATCTCTTTCTGGTCACCCATTAGGTGCTGCTTCGGTTCATGAAGCAATTTATAGTTTAATCATGATGAAAAATAGTTTCATTACTGCATCAGCCAACATTAATGACATGGATGATGAAGCTAAAAAATTTCCAATCGTAACTAAGACTGAAACAGACGTTAAATTAAATTCTGTAATGTCTAACAGCTTTGGTTTTGGTGGAACAAATGCAACTTTAATTTTTGAAAAGGTTTAAATGAGTTTAATGAAGGGTAAAAGAGGATTGATCATGGGAGTTGCAAATGAAAGATCTATCGCTTGGGGTATTTCGCAAAAACTTGCAGAAGCTGGAGCAGAACTTGCATTCACTTATCTTGGTGATGCATTAAAGAAAAGAGTAATCCCTTTAGCAGAAAAATTAAATTCAAAAGCTATATTTAGTTGTGATGTTGAGAATAAAGAAGAGGTAATAAAACTTTTTGAAGATATTAAATCTGAATGGGGACAAATTGATTTTGTAGTTCACGCAGTTGCTTTTTCAGATAAATCAGAATTATCAGGTGAGTATTTAAATACAACTAGAGAAAATTTTTTAAGAAGTATGTTAATCTCGTGTTTTTCATTTACCGAAGTTGCAAAAGAAGCATCTAAGTTAATGAAAGAAGGTGGAAGCATGTTAACTTTAACTTACGAATCCACTAAAGCTATTCCAAATTATAATGTAATGGGTGTTTGTAAATCTGCTCTTGAAGCAAGTGTTAAGTACCTTGCAAGAGATTTGGGTGCTAAAGGAATGAGGGTGAATGCAATAAGCGCAGGACCTATTAAAACTTTAGCAGCTTCTGCTATTGGGGATGCAAAATTCTTATACAAATGGAATGCGGACCATTCTTTCTTGAAAAGAAACGTAGATATCTATGATGTTGGAAACTCAGCATTGTATCTACTAAGCGACCTTGCAGCTGGTGTTACTGGTGAAATTCACTACGTAGATGCTGGATATAACAAGGTTGGGATGCCAGATCCTAAGAATATTACCTAAAGTATAGTTAAATTTATTAGTAACAATTCTTTAGACTTAATGATTTATATTTAAAAAAAATAAAACATAAGTTAAGTTTTGAATGATTTCTGTAAAAAACCTTGCTTCAGTTTCTGACCAAGAATGGTCAACAACCAAAAAGTATCCTGGAGTTAAATGAAAATTTTTAATCGATTCAGATTTCGATGGTAGTTCTGGTCTATCCCTTGGTTTTGCTGAAATAGCACCTGGTGGAAATTTAACCCTTCATTATCACTCACCTGCAGAAATATATGTGGTTACCAATGGTACAGGAATATTAAATAAATCTGGTGAACTTGAGACAATTAAAAAAGGTGATGTAGTTTATATAGCTGGAAATGCAGAGCACTCCTTAAAAAATAATGGTAAAGAAACTTTAGAATTTTATTAGATTTTTCCAACAGATAGTTTTTCAGAAGTAGAATATTTTCTAACAAAACAAGAGAGTGCATAGAGCTTTCAAATAAGTGCCCCATAAAAAAAACCCCCAGAACTTTCATTCGAGGGGGTTTAGAATTTTAATTTAAAAATTATTCAGCAGCTTGTTTCATAGAAAGTTTAACTTTACCTCTATCGAAACCAATCACTTTAACTTTTACTTCGTCACCTTCTTTGACAACATCAGTAACTTTTTCTACTCTTTTAGCAGCAAGTTCTGAAATGTGAACAAGACCATCTTGTTTACCTAAGAAGTTTACAAATGCTCCAAACTCCATAATTTTCATTACTTTACCTGAATAAATTTTATTAAGTTCAGCTTTTGCAGTTATGTCTTTAATAATCTGCATAGCAATGTTTCTAGACTCTTCGTCTGGAGCAGAAACTGTTACCACACCTTCATCATTCACATCAACTTTTGCACCCGACTTTTCAACAATCTCTCTAATTGTTGCTCCACCTTTTCCAATCACAGCTGCGATATCTTTTTTATCAACAGTAATTTGTTCCATTTTTGGAGTGTGTTCACCAACATCAGCTCTTGATTCACTTAAGACTTTATTCATTTCACCTAAGATATGAACTCTTCCTTCTTTAGCTTGTTTTAAAGCCTGCTCCATGATTTCAAATGTGATACCTGTAATTTTGATATCCATTTGAAGTGAGGTAATTCCATCTTTAGTTCCAGCAACTTTAAAGTCCATGTCTCCAAGATGATCTTCATCACCTAAAATATCTGACAAGACACTAAATTCATCGCCTTCTTTGATTAATCCCATTGCAATACCTGCAACTGGCTCTTTAATTGGCACTCCAGCATCCATAAGCGCAAGAGATGCACCACAAACACTTGCCATTGAAGAAGAGCCGTTAGATTCTGTAATCTCAGACACTATTCTGAAAGTATATGGAAATTCCTCTTTTGAAGGTAATGAAGAATTAATTGCTCTCCATGCTAATTTTCCATGGCCAACTTCACGTCTTCCAGTTCCAATTCTTCCAGTTTCACCAACTGAAAAAGGAGGGAAATTATAATGAAGCATAAATCTTTCTCTATGTTGTCCATCCAAACTTTCTAATCTTTGTTCATCATCAGATGTACCTAAAGTAGTCACAACAATCGCTTGTGTTTCTCCTCTGGTAAATAAAGCTGATCCGTGAGTTCTTGGTAAAACACCAACTTCACACTCAATAGCTCTTACATCAGCCAAACCTCTGCCATCTATTCTTTTTTTATTTTTAAGAATATCAGTTCTAACAATCTTCTTTTCAAGATTTTTTAATTCATCATTAACATTAAAATCAGAATAGTTTTCATCTTCTGCAAAAAGCTGTTTTGCTTTATCAGAAATTTCTGAAATTTGATTTGATCTATCTTGTTTGTCTATTGTTGCAAAAGCTTTAGTTAAATCTGCTGTAAAGTTTTCTTCAAGTTTTTTCTTAACTTCCGATAAATCTTTCTTTTCAACAGTCCATTCTGGCTTTCTGCATTCTTTTGCAAGTTCCTCAATCATTTCGATTACTGGAACAAATCCTTCGTGACCAAACTTAACTGCCTCTAACATTACTTCTTCTGTTAAACCTTTAGTCTCAGACTCAACCATAAGCACAGCATCTTTAGTACCTGCTACAACTAAATCTAAAGTAGAGTTTTCTAGCTCAGCTTTTGATGGGTTTAATATATATTTACCATCAACTAAACCAACTCTTGAAGCACCCACAGGACCCATAAATGGCATTCCTGAAATAGCTAGCGCTGCTGAAGAAGCTGTAATTGCTAAAATATCTGGTTGATTGTCTTTGTCATATGAAATTACTGTTGGTAACAACTGAACTTCATTTTTAAATTCACTTGGAAACAAAGGTCTGATTGGTCTATCAATTAATCTTGAGATCAATTGTTCACTTTCAGTTGGCCTTGCTTCTCTTTTAAAATATCCACCAGGAATTTTACCACCTGCATAATATTTTTCTTGGTAATTTACAGATAGAGGAAAATAATCCATATCTGGATTTACTTTTTTTGCTCCTACTACTGTTGCTAAAATAACTGTTTCACCACATGAAGCAATGATTGCTCCGTCTGCTTGTCTTGCTACTTTACCTGTTTCTAAACTTATCTTCTTACCTGCTACTTCAATTTCCTTCTTATATACTTTGAACATCTATTTTCCGTTTCCTTCTATCTATTTTCTTAAATTTAATTGTGTTAATACATTTTTGTAAGAATCAAATTTATTTTTCTTTAAATATTCTAACAATTTTTTTCTTCTATTTACTGCTCTTAACAATCCAACCGAAGAGTGTTTATCTTTTTTGAATTGCTTAATATGCGCTGAAAGAGTTTCAATTTTACCTGTTAATAATGCAATTTGTACTTCTGAAGAACCAGTGTCCTTCTCGTGCATTTTTAATTCTTCTGCTTTATTCGTCATACTATTTATTTTCCTATTTGTTTGTTTGTTTTATTAAGTTTTCTATTTTTTCCGCATATTCAAAAGAGTCGTCTTTAGCAAAAAGTATCTTTGGTACGTATTTCATAAATACTTTTTTAGATAAAACTTTTCTAATCAAAAAAGAGTATTCTCTTAATTTTTTAATAACTTTTTCTGTATCTTTTCCCCCTAGAGGCAATACATACGCTTTTGCAATTTTAAGATCTTGACTCATTTTCACCTCTGTAACCGTAACTGTGTTAGTTTCTAAATTGGGCACCTTAGCTTCATTTCTAGCAAAAATCATACCTAAAGATTGCCTAATCATCTCACCAACGCGTAATTGTCTTTGTGATACGGGTTTTCCTGTTTTATCAACCATTATACCGTTCTTTCCGTCGTAGTCGTACTATACACCTCTATTGTATCGTTTTTCTGGAAATCGATAAAGTCTTTAAGTGTTATTCCGCATTCTTGACCATTACTAACCTGTTTTGCCTGATCTTTTTCTCTGAAAATAGTACTTATTTTACCTGTATAAATAATTGCCCCATCTCTTACTACTCTAGCACTCGCTCCACTAGTTATTTCACCTTCAGTTACTTTTGAACCTGCAACTTTTCCTGTTCCTGAAACTTTGAAAATTTCTAGAATTTGAGCTGTACCAATAATTTTTTCTTGAACATCTGGAGCAAGAAGTCCTGACATTCTTAATTTGATATAATCTAAAACTTCATAAATAATATTGTAAGAAGATATTATAATTTTTTCATTCTCTGCTAATTTTTTTGCTTCCTTGCTTGGCTTAACATTAAATGCAATTAATGTAGCGTTAGATGCTTTTGCTAAAGTTACATCAGTCTCTGTTACCATTCCAATATCAGATAAAATTATTTTAGGTTTTACTTCATCGTGAGTAATTTGATTAATCGCACTTTTAATTGCCTCTGCAGATCCATGCACGTCTGATTTTACGATAATATTTAATTCTGCAGCTGACTTATCAGCAAAAGCTGAATCTTGAGTTGCAAAAGTTAAAGGGCTTCCACCAGTTTTGGTTTCATCTGCTCTAGTCTCACTTAATGTTTTGGCTTCTTTTTCTGAATCTAAGACAATAAAATCATCTCCTGATTTAGCCGCTCCATTAATTCCAAGAATTTCAACTGGCATTGATGGCGGTGCTTCATTAACACTTTCTCCTTTATCATTAATTAAGGCTCTTACTTTCCCCCATTTTAATCCACTAACAAAAAAATCACCCTTTTTAATTGTTCCAGATGTAACCACAACTGTTGCAACTGCTCCTCTACCAATATCAATTTTAGATTCTAAAACAATTCCTGTTGCTTTAGACTCAAAGTCAGTTTTTAAATCCAAGATTTCTGCTTGTAGAACAATCGACTCTACTAACTTATCTAAATTCTTTTTATTTTTTGCAGAAATTTCAACCATTAAAGTATCTCCCGATAAATCTTCTGCAATAAGTTCATATTCTAAAAGCTGGTTCTTTATTTTTTGTGGGTCTGCCTCTGGTAAATCACACTTGTTAATTGCTACAACTATTGGAACGTTCGCAGCTTTAGCGTGTTTTATAGATTCGATTGTTTGAGGTTTAACTCCATCATCTGCAGCAACTACTAATACTACAACATCTGTTAATTTTGATCCTCTAGCTCTCATTTCTGTAAATGCAGCATGACCCGGTGTATCAATAAAAGTTAGCTTATTAGACTCGTGTTGTATTTGATAAGCACCAATGTGTTGTGTTATTCCACCAAATTCACCAGAGACAACATTCGCACTTCTTAAAACATCTAGCACTGAAGTCTTCCCGTGATCTACGTGACCCATTACAGTTACGATCGGTGGTCTATTTTTTAAATTCTCAGATCTAGACTCTTTTATTTTTTGAATAATTTCTTCTGCTTTTGTTTCTCTAATCGGATTGTGACCAAATTCTTTTACTAGGTATTCGGCAGTATCTGCTGCTAATGTTTGATTGATAGTAACCGTAACTCCCATTCCAAATAAATGTTTAATTACATTGCTTGATTGCTCAGCCATTCTGTTAGACAGTTCTCTCACTGTTATTGCTTCAGGAATATTTACATCTCTTTTTACAGGTTTTAAATTTTCTTGAATTTCTTCTTTAGTAAGTTCTCTATTTTCTTTTAATTTTGCTCTTTTAAGTGAAGCCATACTTCTTGTTCTTGCTTCGATCTCATCACTTAATGCTCTTGAAACAGTTAATTTTAATTCTCTTTTTTTAGTATCAGGTTTGCCTGTGTCACCTTTGAGTCTTCTGGTTGCTCTTTGCTCAGCTAACTTACGTTTTTCATAGTCATTAGTTATTGGAGAAGATGGCTTAGGTGCTGATGTAGTTCTAGGGGGAAAGCTACTTGCGCTTGATACTGCTGGTTTTGACCTAACACTAGCCGGTCTAGTAAAGTTACCTCTAGGTGCGAATTTGCTAGGTTTTTTTTCAATTACAACAGAATTTTTACTTTGAGTTTTTGCTAACTCTATATTCTCTATCGATTTCTTGGCTATGCCAGAAAGTGTTAATTTTGTTTTTTTGTTTTCCATATTTCATTACTCAATCTTTGTAAATTATGTTTCTCGCAGACATGATTAATTCATCCGCTTCCGTTTTTGATAAAGCAAAATCTTCAAGGTATCCTTGAATCTTAATTCTTTCACCTTTAACAACATCATAACCACCTGTTAATTCATCAGAGGCAAGGTCTGCAAAATCTTCTAATTTTAAAATCTTTTGTTCACCTAGAGTAACTAACATTCCTGGTGTTAGTCCTTTATGATTTATAAGATCATCTTGAAGTCCCAAATCTTTAATTCTTTGAGTTATGTCTTCTTGATCTTTTTGGTAAAACTCTTTTGCTCTTTCAATCAATGCCTTAGCAGTGTCTGCCTCTATACCCTCAATTTTCATTAAATTTTCAGGTGAGCTATCTTTAATGTCTGAGATCGAAGAAAAACCTTCAGCAACAAGTAATTGTCCCAATGTTTCGTCCAACTCTAAATTTTTAACAAAGTTTTCAGTTTTTTCTTTAAACTCAGATTGTCTTCTTTCTGAATCTTCTGCATCAGTCATTATATTAATTTCGTAATTTAATAATTTAGTAGCCAATCTAACATTTTGACCTCTACGACCAATTGCTTTACTTAAATTTTCTTCAGTTAAAATTACATCTAATTTTTTTGCAACACTATCAACATTTACTCTTTGAACTTCAGCTGGTGATAATGCGTTTGAAACAACTATTGCTGGATCTTCAGACCAATTAACAATATCAATTTTTTCACCTTGTAATTCATTAACTACTGCTTGAACTCTTGATCCTCTCATTCCAACACAAGCTCCTACTGGATCTAATGAAGTATCAACTGCTTTGACGCAAATTTTTGCTCTACTTCCTGGATCTCTTGCTGATGATTTGATTTCAATTAAACCATCATAGATTTCTGGAACTTCTTGAACAAATAATTTTTCCATAAATTTTGAATGTGCTCTTGATAAAAATATTTGTTGTCCTCTAGCTTCTCTTTTTACGTCATAACAATAAGCTTTAACTCTGTCGCCAGCTTTAATATTTTCTCTAGGGATCATTTCATTTTTTTGAATAATTGCTTCAGTTCTACCCAAATCAACTATTACATTTCCAAACTCTAGACGCTTAACAATTCCACTTAGAATTGAATCTTTTTTGTCTATGAAATCATTGTATTGTCTTTCACGCTCTGCTTCTCTTACGTTAAAACTAATAACTTGTTTTGCTGTTTGCGCAGCTATTCTTCCAAAATCAAAAGAGGGAAGAGGTTGTAAAATTTCGTCTCCAATTTTTTTATCTTTGTTTACTTCATTTAAAATGATTGCATCTTGAAGATTAATTTCTGTACTTGTGTTTTCTGGTTTTTCTACAACAATTAATTTTCTGAAAATTCCGATATCTCCGGTTTCTCTGTCTATTAAAACTTTAATTTCATTGTCCTGTCCAAATTTTGATTTGGCAGCTTTTGCAATTCCAGTTTCCATGGAATCAATAATTAATTCTTTATCGATAGACTTTTCTAAAGCAACTGCTTCAGCAATTCTTAATAATTCTAATTTATCTGATCTTCTATTTAACATAAGTTTATTAGCTCCAAAAAAAAATGGGCTAAAGCCCATTCTGTAATTTCAATAATGTAAGGGCAATATATAAAGATTTTTTTTTAATTCAATAGCAACTATATAGAAAAAACGTCTTTTTTATCTGTTTTTTCCCATGAAAATGAACCGTTAGCTTCAGGCACTCTTCCAAAGTGACCATAAGCTGCTGTTTTTTCATAAATAGGTTTATTTAAGCCTAGCATTTCTCTTATACCTCTTGGGCTTAAATCAAAATTTTCTGAAATCTTTTCCGTTACAAATTTATTTTTTTCTAAATCATTATCAAATAAATCTACATAAATTGATAAAGGTTTAGAAACTCCAATTGCGTATGCTAGTTGAATTAAACATTTTTCAGCAATGTTAGATGCAACAATATTTTTAGCAATATATCTTGCTGCGTAAGCAGCTGACCTATCAACTTTAGTTGGATCTTTACCAGAGAAAGCTCCTCCACCATGAGGTGCTGCTCCACCATAAGTATCTACAATAATTTTTCTACCTGTTAAGCCACAATCCCCATCCGGACCACCAATCACAAAATTTCCAGTTGGGTTTATATATAATTCATCTTCATTAAAATCTTTCAAAAACTTTTCTGGAATTGATTTTAATAAATAAGGTTTTAATAATTCTCTAACTTTAGCCTGATCTACATCTGCTGAGTGTTGTGAAGATATAACAACTGATTTTACTTTGGTTGGTTTTCCATCAACATATTCAAACGTAACTTGACTTTTTGAATCTGGCTCAATATTTTTTAATTTTCCAGATTTTCTATCTTCAGCCATTAATCTCAAAATCTTATGAGAATAATGAATTGGTGCAGGCATTAATTCTTCAGTTTCATTACAAGCATAACCAAACATTATTCCTTGGTCACCCGCTCCTTCATCTTTATTACTTGATGAGTCCACACCCATTGCTATATCTGCAGATTGTGCGTGAAGGTGGCTTTCTATTTTTGTAGCTTCTTTCCAAGTAAAACCATCTTGATCATAACCTATATCTTTGATGCATTCTCTTACTTTTTGAATAAGATCTTCTTCTTTGATGCTCGGTCCTCTTACTTCTCCAGCTAAAACAACTTTATTTGTAGTGGTTAAAGTTTCACATGCTACTCTTGAAAAAGGATCACCTGAAAGATAGCTATCCACAACCATATCAGAAATACGATCTGACACTTTGTCTGGATGCCCTTCAGAAACAGACTCGCTTGTAAATAAAAAATTTTTTAAATTACTCATGTGTAATTTTATTAAATGAAAAAATTAAAAAAATATATAATAAAATAAGTATAAAAAATATCTTATCCCCATAATTCATATAGAGTGTAGATTTAAGGATTTTACTCTCTTTAAAATCAATATAACCAGTAGTGCCAATCTCAACTTTTTTTTCTATAATACCAATTGGGTTAATAATGGCAGATAATCCATTATTTGCTGATCTAATTACATACTTTCCACTTTCAATTGATCTAAAGATACTGTGTGCAAAATGTTGTTTCGGACCAATAGAATTTCCAAACCACCCATCTTCTGAAATATTAATTATATAATCAAAGTCTTTGTCTTTAAATAGTCTATTTGAATAAATAATTTCATAACAAATTAAGGGAAGTAATTTTAGTTCTATCTTGTCATTTTTTATTGAAAATGCTTTTAGGCTCTCACCTTTTGAAAAAGATTGGTAATCATTGGTTACTGTTTTAAGTCCTATTAAACCAAGAACTGTTTCAAATGGGGTGAACTCTCCAAATGGAACTAAATTAATCTTGTTGTAACTATGAATTAAATCCAATTTATTGTTAAAAACTGCCATTGAATTAAAAAATAAATTTTCACTATTTTTAGTCTTTACGCTATTTAGACCCATGATAATTAAATCATCATTCCCAAAACTATTTGAAAACAATTCCTTATAGATATCCATATCTCTTAAATAACTGTCTGGAATAATTCCTTCAGGCCATAAAAAAATTGTTGGTTCTTTTTTTTCTGGGATACTCAAGGTAATTAGTTCTTGGATAATCTTTAATTCGTCCTGTCCTGAATAAAATCGATCTAAACTAATATTGGGTGATACAGCTCTTATTGTAAAATTATTTTTAATATCAGTCATGGTATTAAATTGATTAAATTTTAAATTTCCAAAAACTAAAAAACCTACAGAAATTATTATAAAGAAAAAACAGACAATAATTTCTTTTCTGGTTTTTCTTAAGATAAATATAGCTGGCACAGTAAACAGAGATATGCAGATTAAATTAAAAGAATAAGTCCCAATTACTGAAAGAATTTGAATAAAATAAATACTTTCTGAAAAACTAAAAGCAATTAAATTCCATGGAAAACCAGTAAGAATGGACCCTCTAATAAATTCAATAGATCCATATAAAATTGAAAAAATAAAAAATGTACTAACAACATTTTTAGAATAAAAAACAGAAAACAAATAAGTTATTAATCCATAAAATATTGCCAGAAATGCAGGAAATAAAACAATAGCTATTGGTATTAAAAATTTGAAACTTTCATCAAAAGTTAATGAAATTGAAATCCAATATAGACTACATAAAAAGTAACCAAAACCAAAAAACCATCCATATTTAAAGAAAGATTTATTATTTGGGTTGGTTTTTTTTTCTGTAAAGAGAAAAATAAAGAATAATGAAAAAGTAAAAAAATTAATTATAAAATAATTATAAGGTGGCAAGCTGTAAGAGCTAATAGCACCTAAAAAAAGTACATATAATATGTTTAAAAATTTTTTTTTAAGCAAGTTAAGCTACTTTAGTTTTAATAGATTTATAAATTTTATCTTCTTCTTTACTCATTTTTTTAAAGTCTTTTAGTTTTATGTGGTCGTGTCCTAATAGATGAAGAAACCCATGAATAAAAATTTTAACAACTTTTTGCTTAAACTCTAAAATACTTTTATTTTTTGGTTTATTCATAAACTCATAGCTAATTACTATATCACCAAGATAATTTGATTTTTTTGGGTTAAATTTTTTCTCGAATGGAAATGATAATACATCTGTAGGTTTATTTTTATTTCTAAAATCTTTATTTAGCTTTTTAATATTCTTATTATTTGATAGTAAAATTGTTAGATTTATTTTGTTACCTATAAATTTATATTTTTTTGGAAAAAATTTTATAATGGAGTTAAAAAAAGTGTTATTTTTTTTGATTTTTTTGTTCCAGATAGTGCACTCCGAAACCACATCAATTTTAATCATTTTCTTGATCTGAGTATGCCTTTACAATCTTAGAGACTAAAGGGTGCCTAACTACATCGGAGTGGTCAAAATCTATCACAGAGACTTCATCTAAATGGCCTAATAATTTTTTAGATCTATTCAATCCAGACATGTTCTTGTGGGGCAAATCGATTTGGGATGGATCACCATTTATAACAATCTTTGAATTCTCTCCGATACGCGTTAAAAACATTTTAATCTGTGTATCTGTTGCATTTTGTGCTTCATCTAAAATCGCAAAAGAATTTTTTAAAGTCCTGCCCCTCATAAATGCTAGTGGTGCTATTTCAATATCACCAACTTCAATCATTCTTTGAATTTTATCAAAATCAAAAAGATCATATAGAGAGTCATATAAAGGTCTTAGATAGGGATCTACTTTTTCCTTCATGTCTCCAGGTAAAAAACCTAATCTTTCACCAGCTTCAACTGCAGGTCTTGATAAAATAATTCTTTCAATCTTTTTATCAAGTAACAATGTCAGTCCAACTGCAACAGCCAAAAATGTTTTACCCGTTCCTGCGGGACCTGCTGATATAACAATATCACTTTGTCTTAAGGCTCTGACATATTCTTTTTGTCTTTCAGATCTTGGAATAACTGATTTTTTAGGAGTTTTAATTATGTCTGAAACATTTTGATTTTCTACTTTTTCTTTAATCATAAATTCATCTACTGAAGAAAGTATATCTTTTTTTTCTATACTTCCATTATTTACAAACTGGTTGGCTAAAAATTGAATAGCATTTTTTGTAATTTCATTTTTTTTTGGTGTTGATTTTATCAAAATAGAATTACCCCTAGAATATAGATTAGTATCAGTAATTTTTTCTAGTTCTTTTAAATTTTCATTAAATTCACCAACAACACCCATTAATAAATCATTGTCTTGAAATATAACGTTCAAAGAATTGTTATCAGAATAGACAAATTTTAAAATAGAACTAATTTTTTTTGATGCTACTTTATTCAATTTTCAGGCTACCTTCTTTTTGTAGTTTTCATTTAATATACCAAACAAGCTGTTTTGATTACTATTTGTTATTTCTATTTTCATAACTTTCCCTATGCAGTCTGTGTTGCCATCAAAAATTACTGATGTCATAAACTCAGTTCTACCAAATAATTTAATTCCATCTTTCATTTTATTTTCAACCAAAACATTAAGAGTCTTACCTTCTAGAGATTTATTTTTATTTATCTGATTTTCAAACAATTTTTTTTGGATTATTTCTAATCTTTCCTTGGATTTTTTTTTATCTACTAATTCTAAATCAGCAGCTACAGTGCCTGGTCTTGGACTAAAAATAAAAGAATATGAATTAATAAACCCTACCTTTTCAATTAACTTCATCGTATATTTAAAATCATCATCACTTTCTTCTGGGTATCCAATAATAAAATCACTTGAGAACTCTATATTGGGATTAATCTTTTTTAATTTTTCATAAATTATTAAATATTCTTCAATTGTGTGTTTTCTATTCATTTGTTTTAAAATTTTGTTTGATCCACTCTGTACTGGTAGATGGACTAAAGGCATTAGTTTGGTTAATTTTTTATAAACATTTATCAAATCGTCGGTCATGTCTTTGGGGTGAGACGTGGTATACCTAATTCTCTCAAGCTCATTGAGGCTTTCTAGCTCTAATAATAAATCAGATAATCTAAATTTTTTATTTTTATCTTTATAGCTATATGCATTCACATTTTGCCCTAATAAAATAATTTCTTTTGCACCACTTTGAATTAATTCTTTTGCTTCATTTATGATTTGATCAAAGGGTCTGGAATATTCAGGTCCACGAGTATAAGGCACTACACAAAAGTGACAGAATTTATCACAACCTTCTTGGATTGTTAAAAATGAAGAAACTTTACTGTCTTTATTTTTAATCTGACTTAGATAATTAAATTTAGAAATTGTGTCAAATTCTGTTTCTTCCTCTTTTTTTTTATTTTTTGAATGATTTAATATTGCCTCATTTATTTTATGATAAGACTGTGGGCCAATTACAATGTCAATATAAGGTTCTCTTTTTAACATTTCTTGATTTTCAGCTTGAGCAACACAACCAGCAACAATTACAATTGGTTTTTTTTTCTCTCTAAAAATTTTTTTGACTCTTCCTATTTCATGATAAACCTTTTCTTTTGCTTTATCACGAATATGACAAGTGTTTAAAAGATAACAATTTGCATCCTCATATTTATCAGTTTTTTCAAAACCAATTTTTTTTACTGTATCAAATATACGGTTTGAATCGTATTCATTCATTTGACAGCCAAAAGTTTTAATAAAAATTTTTTTCAACATTATGCTAGGATTTTTTTTTAACCCCATATAATTCTAATTTATGATCTACTAATCGATATCCATACTTTTCAGCAATTTTTTCTTGCAACTTTTCTATCTCTTCATCAACAAATTCTATAATTTCACCTGATTTAATATCAATTAAATGATCATGATGTCCCTCATTTAATTCTTCGTATCTAGCTTTGCCTCCTTTAAAATCGTGTTTTGCTAAAATCCCAGATTCCTCAAAAAGTTTTACTGTTCTATATACTGTGGCAATACTTATTTTTGGATCAATCTTTGAAACTCTATTATAAAGTTCATCAACGTCTGGATGATCATTCGACTCTGACATTGCTTTTGCAATAATTTTTCTTTGATCTGTAAGTTTAACTCCTTTAGCTAAACATTTTTGTTCAATATTTTCTGACATTTTTAATTTTAACTTAAATAAATAGGATTAATCAAATTCTTTTTAATTTTAAATTTTGTACATAAACTGGGGACATCTTCATATTTTACTTCTTCAAATCCCTTAAAATCTTCAAAACTAAAACAATAATAATTGATTTTTTTAGTTAGAAATAAAGCTTTAATTGTCGCTAACGAATTTCTAATTCCTGCAAAACTACCTGGTCCTCTGTTAACATAAATAACATCAATTTGATCTAAAGAAGAAGAATTTACCTTTAAAAAATCATTAATTAAGATCATTAATTTTTCAAAATTAATTTTACTATTTTCATGACTACAAGTATAAATATTTTCACTAACTATGAGTGTCAAAAAAATTTTATCTCTTGTGGCATCTACTATTAAATTTTTCATTATAATAATGTTATTTGCCATCAATTCTAAAGCAGAAGAAAATAATATCAAATATTATTCTGAAGATAGCGGCATTCTTTCTTTAATGTACCACCGATTTAATGAGAATAAGTATCCTTCAACAAATATACAAATGGATATTTTCAAAGAACAAATGTCTATAATAAATACCTTAAATTATAAATTTTATGATCCACAATATTTACAGAAAAAATTTAATATTACAAAAAATAAAAAAGAAATACTCATTACTATAGATGATGCATTCTTATCTTTTTATAAAAGTGCATGGCCATATTTAAAGAGAGAGAAAATTCCTTTTATTTTATTTGTTTCAACTGAAACTATAGGCAAAACTGGCTATATGAGTTGGCAACAAATAAAAGAAATAGAGAAAGAGCCATATGCTTACATTGGTAATCATTCCCATTCTCATGATTACTTGGTTGATCTAGACACAGAAAATTTTTTGTCTGATATTAATACTTCAATTAAAATCTTTAATCAGCACTTAGGTTATAACCCAATTTTTTTTTCATACCCATTTGGTGAGTATAGTAAAACTATTAAAGATTTTATTTCCAAAAATTTTGATTTTGCTTTTGGTCAACATTCTGGTGTTATTGATATTAATAAAGATCCCCATGAATTACCTAGATTTCCAATTAATGAAAAATATGGTGACCTAGAAAGATTCAAATTTTTAATTAATCTTAGTCCACTTCAATACAAATCTTTAAACCCAGAAGATAAATATATTGCCAATAATAATCCACCAAAACTGTCTGTAGAATTTTTTGAAAATCAAAAAAATATAGAAAATATTAATTGTTTCTCCGATGAAGGTAGTGGATGGAATAAGTCAAATATTACCTTTAATAAAAATATACTAAAATTAAATTTTAGAGAAAAATTTACATTTAGAAGAGGTAGGGTTAATTGCTCACTTAATGATAATGGAATATGGAGATGGTTTGGTGTTCAATTTTCAGTGAACCAAAATTAAATTAAACTTTCTAAATCTTTACTTGATGGCATTAACTTAGCATCATCAAAATCTGTTAAATCATTTTGTCTGATAATTTGTTGTAAAATTTTAACATACTCTTTTCCTGTCTCCGCATATTTATCTAGGTATTCAGTAAGAATCATGCTGTCCAATTTTTTTCCTTCATCTCTCAATTCTGCTCTTGCATTTCTAAAGTCTTTATAAGAAGAGTGTGTATTCAAATTTCTTTGATAAGCTTTTACGGACGCTTGTAAAACTTTAAATCTCATAACTTTATGCGTACTATCATCTTCTGCATCAGCTGGCTTTATTCCTTCTCCACTCCACGTCCATTGACCAAATAATGCGTTTCCTTCTTGAGCAAATCTTGATGTTCCCCAGCCAGTTTCTTTTGCCGCCTGTGCAATGGCCATTGAAACAGGAACTTCATCCATTCTAATTTTTAATGTAGATAAATCTTTATTTACCACTCCATATTGTTTGAATTTTACATTCAACCACTCTTGTTCTGTCTTTGTATTTTTGCTTTTATTTAAAATACTAAAGAGATTAATTCTATCTAGTTTGATGCTATTATTTTCATCAATAACTAAAGGTAAAATTATCTGAATAAAAAGGTTTTTTCTTTTTTTGGCATTTTCTATTTTTACAATCTCTTTTGGCAATAGATCTAAACTTATAGGCTTTACTAGCTTGTTTTTTCTAACATCTTTTAAATTATAATTTGTTGATTTAAAAAGTTCTTCAATTGTTGCTGCACTTAACAATATGGCGTCTGATGGCTGCTCATCAAATGTTAAAATATCTTCATATAAAAACTTTTTATTTAATTTTTCATCTAGTTTTGTTGTTTTGTTTTCTAATAATTTTTTTAAATTATTTTTTGAATTATTTTCATAGTCTTTAGAAAATATCATTTTTTCTTTTGTAAGATTAATAGCAAGTGGAGCTATAAAAAAAATTGATATAATAATTAAGCTTGATAAAAAAGTTCTTGAAAGATTATCTAGTCCACTTTTTTGTGTTTCGATTTTCTTTTTTTTTTTAACAATAAACCCTTTTTTATTTAAATATTTCTTAATTTCAAAAATTGAGATTTTTTTTTGCATACCTATATTGCAACCACTTCTTTTACCTCAGGTAAATAATGACACAAAAGATTTTGCACACCTTGTTTTAAAGTCATTGTTGAGCTAGGGCAGCCAGAACAACTTCCTTGTAATTCTACCTTAACAATTCCATCTTTAAATTCTTTAAACTTAATATCACCACCATCTTTTGCTACAGCAGGTCTAATCTTTGTTTCTAAAATACTTATAATTTGTTTTTCAATTTCAGTATGCTCTTCTTTTTTTTCTCCGAGCAACTCATTGGCAATTACAAACTCTTTTCCTGTTGCATAAAAATCATTAATCAGTGAAATAGCTATATGCTTAATATCTTCCCAATTTACTTCTTCACTTTTATTTATAGATATAAAATCTTTTCCTAAAAATATGCCTGTTACTCCATTAATTGATAAAACATTCCTTACCAATTCATTGTCAGTTTCTTCTTTTTTTGTTACTTCAAATGAACCATTATTGGAAACCGTCTTTCCAGGCAAAAACTTAAGTGAATTAGGGTTCGGTGTTACTTCGGTTTGAACAAACATGTATTTATATATAAAGGTAAATGTCTAAATTTAAACCATTTAATAAATATATTTGGTTAAAAACCTACTAATTCTTTCATTTCTTTCATCTTTTTTGAGGCAATTTTGTCCGCTTTATCAGATCCTTCTAATAAAACTGAATCTAAGAATTTTTGATCCTCTAATAATTTTTTAATTTCTTTTGAGATTGGCTCAATTCTTTCAATTAGAACTTCTGATAATTTTTCTTTAAACTCAGAAAAGTTTTTTCCATTAAATTCCATTATAGATTTTTCTAAATTTTGATTTTTTAAACTTGAATAAATCCCCAATAAATTTTCTGCTTCTGGTCTTTCTGCTAGATTACTAACTACTCCTGGCAAAGGTAATGGGTCTGTTTTTGCTTTTTTTATTTTGTTTATTATTTGATCTTTATCATCTGTAAGGTTAATTCTGCTTAAATCTGATGGATCTGACTTGCTCATTTTTTTTATTCCATCTTTAAGACTCATTATTCTAGAAAATTGTTTTTGAATTAACGGCTCCGGTGCTTTCAAAAATTCCGTTACATCAAAATCATTATTAAACTTTTGTGCAATGTCTCTACAAAGTTCTAAATGTTGTTTTTGATCATTTCCAACTGGAACATGAGTTGCATCATAAAGCAAAATGTCTGCAGCCATCAAGATTGGGTAAGAATAAAGACCAATGCTAGCTTTTTCTTTATCTTTTCCAGCTTTTTCTTTAAATTGTGTCATCCTATTAAGCCAACCCATTCTTGAAACACAACTTAAAATCCACGCAGCTTCTGAATGTGCTGAAACCATTGATTGATTAAAGATTATGCTTTGCGACGGATCAATTCCACACGCGATAAATGTAGCTACAGTTTCTCTTATATTTTTTTTTAATTCTTTTGGATCTTGCTTAACCGTTATTGCATGAAGATCTACAACACAAAAAATACATTCATTTTCTTTTTCATTTTGTAGTTCTACAAAGTTCTTAATTGCACCAAGATAGTTTCCTAGATGAAGGTTTCCTGTTGGTTGGACTCCTGAAAAAATTTTTTTACTCATGACTAGTAGTTTAAATTAATATCACTTTTTTTAAAAGCCTTGATTAAAATTGCAATTACAAGGTAAAATATTAGACCTGATACAACTGCTCCAATTAGATAAGTGGCTTTAAAGCTTGCCCCATATAGTAACTTGTCATTAAAAAAATGAATTACATAGTTAAAAAATATTCCCATTAATATTGAGGCTAATAAAATTTTAATAAACCTATTTATAAATACTAAATTAAAACTGAATAAATTTTTTCTTTTTAGAAAAATAAATAATAAAATGGCATTAAACCAAGATGATATAGTGGTTGCTATTGGTATAATTATAAACCCAACTTCTTTGAAAAAAACCACACTAATAAACACATTTAACAAAACAGAAGTTAAAGAAATATAAAAAGGCACTTTTGTATTATGTTGTGCGAAAAAAAAAGCTGAAAAAACTTTAATAAGAGAAAATGCTGGTAATCCAATCGCAAAATAGAATAAAGCTTTTGCTGAATTTATAACACTTAATTCATTGAAAGAACCATATCCAAATAAAGAAGATATAATTTCTTCAGACGCAATAAGTAAAGCTATTGATGCTGGAATACTTAAAAATAAACTTAGCTCTAAGGCTTTATTTTGAATCAAGTTTATTTTATCTTTTTTATTACTCTGAACATGCTTGGAAAGTTGAGGGAGTATTACTGTTCCTATTGCAATTCCTGCAATAGCAAGATTTATTTGATAAATTCTATCTGCATAATAAAGATAAGATACTGCGCTAGCTTGGAAAGATGCAATGATTGTCCCTACTAAAATATTTATCTGAGTAACACCAGAAGAAAAGATACTGGGAAGTAATTTTCTAAAAAAAATTTTAACTTTATCATCAATTTTAAATGGCAAATTAACTTTAAAAGAAAAGTGTTTTTTTACAAAAAAATATAAAAAAATAAGCTGTAAGAAGCCTGAGATAGTTACCGCATAAGACAAATAATATACTAATTGATCATTTAAAATTTTTCCAAAAAGCAATACTCCAATTAAAAGAATGTTCAAAATTATAGGTGCAGCCGAAGCTATAGCAAATTTGTTATGTGAATTTAAAATGGCAGAAAAAAAAGATGCCAAACTAATAAACATTAGAAAAGGGAAGGTAATTCTTGTCAAAGTTATAGCTAATTCCATTTTTTGATAATCACCTTCAAAACCTGGTGCTATCAAAAAAACAAATATTGGCATCATTATCTCAATAACAAGAACTAAAAAAAATAACCCTATTGCAAGTAAAGTAAAAATATTATTCGCAAATTTTTGTGACTTTTTTTTATTATCTAACAGTGATGAATAGCTGGGCACAAATGCTGCATTGAATGTTCCTTCTGAAAATAATCGTCTAAATGTATTTGGTATTCTAAATGCCACGAAGAAGGCGTCTGCTAATGGGCCTGCACCAAGAAACACAGCTATCAATATGTCTCTTACATAGCCCAATAATCTGCTTATTATGGTAAAAAAACTAAATGTGCCTGTTGACTTAATTAAGTTCATAAATCATATTAGTCTTAAATTCGCTCCATTTGTATATCTAAATAACATAAATGAAAAAAACTAAAATAGACCATTACACAGATAAGGAAGCTTTAGATTTCCACAGCAAGAATAAACCTGGAAAAATTGAGATCAATTCTTCTAAACCAATGACTACAAAAAGAGATTTGGCACTAGCCTATTCTCCAGGTGTTGCTGTTCCGGTTCAAGCTATTGCTGATAATCCCGAAACTGCATACGATTATACATCCAAAGGAAATCTGGTCGCGGTGATAAGTAATGGCTCAGCTATTTTAGGGATGGGTAATTTAGGTGCATTAGCATCCAAGCCTGTAATGGAGGGAAAAGCAGTTTTATTTAAAAGATTTGCCGACATAGATTCTATTGACTTAGAAATTGATTCACAAGATTCTGATGAAATTATTAATAGTGTTAAAAACTTTGCATGCAGTTTTGGTGGTATTAATTTAGAAGATATCGCAGCTCCTGATTGTTTTATAATTGAAGAAAAATTGAAAGAAATTTTAGATATTCCAGTTTTTCATGATGATCAACATGGAACAGCAATAATAACTACAGCAGCATTAATTAACGCCCTAGATATTAGTGGCAAATCAATAAAAAATATTAAAGTTGTTGTAAATGGTGCCGGTGCATCTGCAATTGCATGTACAAATTTATTCAAAAATAGTGGTGTGCCTGGTGAAAATGTAATCATGCTCGATCGTAAAGGAGTAGTCTACAGGGGTAGAACGGAAGGAATGGACCAGTGGAAATCTGCTCATGCAGTAGAAACTAAAAAAAGATCTTTAGAAGAGGCTATAAATGGAGCTGACGTATTTTTAGGGTTGTCTGCAAAAGGAGCTTTGAAAAAAGAGCTGGTAAAAACTATGGCTAAGAATCCAATAATTTTTGCCTGTGCAAATCCGGATCCTGAAATAACACCTGAAGAAATAATGGAAGTTAGAAATGATGCTATTATTGCAACTGGAAGATCTGATTATCCCAATCAAGTAAATAATTTAATTGGCTTTCCTTATATTTTTAGAGGAGCATTAGACGTAAGAGCTACAACTATTAATGAAGAAATGAAAGTTGCTGCTGCAAATGCGATTGCTAAATTAGCAAGAGAAGATGTTCCAGATGAGGTTGTTGCTGCAATGGGAGGAGATCGTCCTAAATATGGAAAAGATTATATAATTCCATCTACGTTTGATCCAAGACTAATTAGTGTAATTCCTGCAGCTGTTGCAAAGGCTGCTATGGATAGTGGTGTTGCAAAAAAACCTATAAAAGATTTTGATGTTTATAAAGACCAACTCAAACAAAGACTTGATCCCTCAGTAACTATTATGCAGGGTATTAACTCTCATATCAAAAAAAATCAAAAGAGAATTGTTTTTGCAGATGGAGAAGATGAAAACACTCTTAAAGCGGCAATTGCATTTAAAAATTCTAAATTAGGTACACCGATTTTAATTGGTAAAAAAAATAAAATTAAAGAAAGAATAAAAGAAATTGGCTACAATGAAAACTTTGATATCGAAATAGTTAATTCTGAAGACACGAAAAAAAGAGAGAAGTACGTAAACTATTTATTTGAAAAAATGCAAAGAGAGAAAGGTCTTTTAGAAAGAGATTGTGATAGATTAGTTAGGAATGATAGAGTTATATGGGCATCTTGTATGGTTGCTTGTGGTGATGCTGATGGTGCTGTCACTGGAAATACTAGGAGGTTTGGAGCCTCTTTTGATAAGGTTACCCAAGTTATAGATGCTAGACCAGGTGAAATCATGTTTGGGTTAAACATGGTTGTTGCAAAAGGGAAAACTATTTTTGTTGGAGACACGAGTGTAAATGAATATCCAAGCTCAGAAGAGCTTGCTGAAATTGCAATTTCATCAGCTAGAGTAGTTAAAATGTTTGGCTTTGTTCCAAAAGTTGCTTTTGTTTCTCACTCTACTTTTGGTCAACCTCTAACAAGTAGAACTAAACATATAAAAAAAGCTGTTGAAATTTTAAAAGATAAAAATGTAGATTTTGATTTTGATGGGGACATGCAGCCAGATGTTGCTTTAAATGAAGAATATAAAGAATTATATCCTTTCTCAAGTATTGTGGGGAATGCAAATATATTAATAATGCCAGGCCAACACAGTGCTGCTATTTCTTATAAAATGATGAAAAGCTTAGGAGATACCAGGGTTATTGGTCCTCTTTTAATTGGATTAGGTCAACCCATTGAAATAGCCCCTTTAAGGTCATCTACTTCAGAAATTATAAATTTAGCATCAGTTGCTGCCTACTCTGCTGATGTTATTGATTATAAAAAAAATTAATTTTTTTGAATTCTTAAATCTTCAACCAAGACAATACTTACAATAACATCTTCTACATCAAGTATTTCTTTTGCTTCGTTTATTACTTCTTTTCTTTCTTCTGTGGTTAAAGAAATTCCATAAATAAATATCTTTTTCTTGTAAGTATCAATTTGATAATTGGTTGCTTTAATTTTTTTGTTAAATATGAAAGCAGTACGAAGTTGAGATGTAATTAATAAATCTTTAGCAGATTGTTGAAAATTAAAATCTTCTTTTATTTTAATATCATTTTTGACTGACCTGGCACCTTTTGTCTCCCATGCAAGTTTGGTAATTTGAAGTTTTTCTTCAGGATCATCTACTTTTCCTGTTACAAAAATTTTTCCATCTAAAACTTTTGTTCTTACAGTTAATATATAGCTCTTATCTCTTAGGGCTAATCTTGTAGCAAGATTTTTTTGCATTACAGAATCGTCTATTTGAGTACCTAAAGACCTTGGATCAAACGCAACACTAACTCCCGTTCCAAAAACTCCTTTTGAACTAATCCCAACACATCCTGAAAAGATTAAAAAAATTAAACTTATTAAAAATATTTTATTTTTCATTTTTTATTTTTAGACAATAATTATAAATCTCTTTTTTTGATACATTTGTGTTTTGACTAATTAAATCTGTAATATCTTTTATACTTAGTTTTTTAATTAATTTTTGAATATTCATTTTATCAGATTCTTTTAATATTATCGATGAATTTTTTTCTTTTACTTTTTCAGAAATAACAATCGTTAACTCTCCTTTAGGATCAGATTTAAATGGTTCAAGTGTGTCTACTTCTGTTCTTATATATTCCTCATAAAATTTAGTCATTTCTCTGCAAACCAAAATTTTTCTATTTGAGAAGTAATGCTTTAAATCTTTTATTGATCTATTAAATTTTCTTGGAGAAATAAAAAAAACAATACACCCCTCTAAATTTGCAAGCCTTTCAAAATCTTCTTTTAATTTGCTATTTTTTTCTGGAAAAAAACCATAAAAAAAATATTTTTCATTAAATCCGCTTATAGAAACTGCAGATGAAACTGCAGATGCACCTGGAATTGGAAAAATATCTATACCATTGCTAGCACATTCGTTAACCAATATAGCTCCTGGATCTGAGATCGATGGAGTTCCGGCGTCAGAAATCAAAGAAACAATCGACCCTGATTTTAAAATATCAATGACTTTCGATAAATTTTTTTTTTCATTAAACTTATGGTTTGCAATAAGTTTTGATTTAATTTCGTACCGTTCTAATAAATTTTTTGAAATACGTGTGTCCTCACAAAGTAAGTAATCTGATTTTTTTAATACTTCTAGGGCTCTTAAAGTGATGTCGCTTAGGTTTCCAATAGGAGTAGATACAATATAAAGACCACTTTTAACTTTATTATTTATATTTTCAGTATGTAGAATCATCAAATTATAATAGTTATAATAATAACATTAAAATGAACAAAATTATTAAAATTATACTTTTTTTAGCTTTTGCTTTATCAATAGTTCCAGTAACACTTTTGGCAAATGATCAGATTAGGATTGGTCTTCTTGTTCCTTTAACTGGAAAGAACTCTGAAATAGGACAATCTATAATTAAATCTGCACGTCTTGCAATTAATACAATAAACAATGCATCAATTGAGATTATCCCAAAAGATACACAGTCAAACCCTGAGGTCACTTTAGCAGCAGCTAAAGAGTTGGATAATTTAGGAATAAAAATTGTAATTGGTCCAGTTTTTAACGAAAGTCTAATTTACCTAGATGAGTTAAGTGAACTAACATTCTTAGCTCTAACGAATAAAAATGATAATTTTTCCAAGAATATTATTAATGCTGGAATTAATGCAACTTCACAATTAAATGCAATTAAAAAGTTTATAGAATTAAATGAAATAAAAAAAACAATCTTTCTTACTCCAGATGTAAGTTTCAAAAATGAAATTGAAAAAGCTATTTCTAATTCTAAAATAAAAATATTAGAAAATTATGTTTATAATACTGATCCTACTAAACTTACCAAGCAAATTGAAAAAATTACTCGCTATGATATTAGAAAACAAAACCTTGAAGATGAAATAAATAGACTAGAAAAATCAGAACAGAATAATAAGGAACGTTTAATTGAAAGATTAAAAAAAAGAGACACCCTTGGTAGTGTAAAGTTTGACTCAGTGGTAATTTCTGATTTTGATGAAAGTTTAAAAAGTGTAACAACTTCGCTGCTTTATACGGATATATCTCCTAAAGAAAAATATTTTATTACTCTCAACCAATGGTTTGATGAATCTCTTTTAAAAGAAACTAGCTCACAACCCTTATATTTCCCCTCTGCAAATAAAGATAATTATGATGAGTTTTCAAATGAATATTTTGAAAAATACAATCAACACACCAATCAATTATCATTTCTAAGTTATGACTTGGTGGGGCTTGTTTATTATTTAAATCTTCAAAACAACTCTGTTGTAGATAAAAAAATGTTTGAGAAAAAAACTTTATTTAAAGGAAAAGTTGGAATTTTTGAAATTAAAAATAATAAAATTAATCATATTTTAAATTTTTATAAAGTTGAAGATGGAGTTTTTAAAAAAGTTTTTTGATTTTTTTAAAAGCTTTAAATCTATGATCTATTTTATATTTTTGTGATGCCATCATTTCACCAAATGTAATTTTTTTTCCAATTGGTATAAAAATGGGATCATAACCAAACCCATTTTCACCTTTTATAATTGGTGAAATAAAACCCTCAACTTTTCCAACAGAATTTATTATTTCTTTATTAGTTCTATAAATAGTTAAAGCACAAATAAACCTAGCCTTAATTTTTTTTTGTCTCCAATCTTTGTCTTTTTTATCTAATTCTTTAAAAACTCTATTCATTGCCTTTTTAAAATCACTTTTTTTACCCCCCCATCTAGCTGAATAAATTCCAGGATCTCCATTTAGAGCATCTATTTCTAAACCTGAGTCATCAGACAGGCATGTCATTTTTGTTTTTTTGGAAAAAAATTTAGCTTTGATTAATGAGTTTTCCTCAAATGTTTTCCCATTTTCAGGAGGGCTTTTTATTTTAAAGTCTTCTGGGGAGTATATTTCAAGGTTTTTAGGCAATAAATCCTTAATTTCTTTCAATTTTCCTTTATTATTAGTGCCTACCAACAATTTTATAATTTTATTCTTTAACATCTAGCAATTTTCAAATTTCATACCATATAAACTTCCATGGAAAAAGATCAAAACAATAATCCTGAAAGTCAAAACGAAGAAATTAAAGAGACTGAAGTAGAAGAGCAAATTCTAGTAGAGCAAGAAATTTCAGCAGAGAGAGAAGAAGAAGTAAAAGAGGTTACACCCGAAGAAAAAATTAAGGAGTTAGAAGATAAACTTACTAGAACTTTTGCTGAAATGGAAAATCAAAGAAGAAGATTTGAAAAAGAAAAAGATGATGCTTTTGATTATGGTGGATTTTCTTTTGCAAAAGAAGCTTTGAATCTAATTGATAATCTTGAAAGGTCAAAACAAATTTTAGAAAGTGATGAAGTGTTAAAAAATACCGAAGCTTTAAAAAAAACTTTAGAGCATTTTGAAATTATAAGTAAAGATATGGTTTCAATTTTCTCAAAGAATGGAATTACTCCTGTAATTTCTATAGGTAAAAAATTGGATCCTAATCAACACCAAGCTATGATGGAAATTGATGATGACCAAAAAGAACCTGGAACAATAGTTCAAGAAATTCAAAAAGGTTTTATGATGAAAGATAGACTTTTGAGACCAGCGTTGGTCGGGGTTTCAAAGAAAACTAAAGTTCAAGATGATCAAAAAAGTGAGGAAAATGAAGAGAATTTGGCCAATTAATAATAATTGTCAGAACTTGTAGATTAAAAATTAACACTTATATGAAGGGTAGGATTTAAATTATGAGCAAAATTATAGGAATAGATTTAGGAACAACAAATTCATGTGTATCTATCATGGAAGGTAGTCAGCCAAAAGTTTTAGAAAATGCTGAAGGTGCAAGAACAACTCCTTCAGTTGTAGCTTTTACTGAGGATGGAGAAAAACTCGTAGGACAACCTGCAAAAAGACAGGCTGTGACCAATCCTGAAAATACTATTTTTGCTGTAAAGAGATTGGTTGGAAGAAATTTTGAAGACCCTACTGTAAAAAAAGATATCGCAGCTGCACCTTTTAAAATTGTTAATTCAGAAAAAGGAGATGCTTGGATTGAAGCTAGAGGAGAAAAATATTCACCCTCTCAAATTTCTGCTTTTATTCTTCAAAAAATGAAGGAGACTGCTGAAAAATATTTAGGTCAAGAAGTAACGAAAGCTGTAATTACAGTTCCAGCATATTTTAATGATGCTCAAAGACAGGCAACCAAAGATGCTGGTAAAATTGCTGGTCTTGAAGTTTTAAGAATTATTAACGAACCCACAGCAGCTTCTCTTGCTTACGGTTTAGATAAAAAACAAAATAAAAAAATAGCTGTTTATGACTTGGGTGGTGGAACTTTTGATGTCTCTATCCTCGAGTTAGGTGATGGTGTATTTGAAGTTAAGTCTACAAATGGTGATACATTTTTAGGTGGGGAAGACTTTGATAATACAATCGTAAATTATTTGATTGGTGAGTTTAAAAAAGATTCTGGTATTGATTTAAGATCAGACAAATTAGCTCTTCAAAGATTAAAGGAAGCTGCTGAAAAAGCAAAAATTGAATTATCCTCTGCAGAACAAACAGATGTTAATTTACCTTTTATAACAGCTGATAAAACTGGTCCAAAACATATCAATTTAAAAATGACTAGAGCAAAATTAGAAGCTTTGGTTGAAGATTTAATCTCAAAAACATTACCACCATGTAAAACTGCTCTTAAAGATGCGGGTCTTACTACAAATGAAATTGATGAAATTGTGATGGTTGGTGGGATGACAAGAATGCCCAAAGTTCTCGCTGAAGTTAAAAACTTTTTTGGTAAAGAGCCTAATAAAAGTGTAAACCCCGATGAAGTTGTTGCAATGGGAGCTGCAATCCAAGCTGGTGTTCTTCAAGGAGATGTTAAAGACGTACTTCTTTTAGATGTAACACCTCTATCACTTGGAATTGAAACATTAGGTGGGGTTTCAACAAAATTAATTGAAAAAAATACAACAATACCAACGAAAAAAAGCCAAGTATTTTCTACAGCTGATGATAATCAACCTGCCGTATCGATAAGAGTGCTCCAGGGTGAAAGAGAGATGGCATCTGACAATAAAATGTTAGGAAATTTTGAACTAGTTGGGATTGCACCCGCTCCAAGAGGGGTACCTCAAATAGAAGTAACTTTTGATATTGATGCAAATGGAATTGTAAGTGTTTCTGCTAAAGATAAAGGAACTGGAAAAGAACAAAAAATTCAAATCCAGGCTTCAGGTGGTTTAAGTGATGAAGAAATTGAAAAAATGGTAAAAGATGCTGAGGCAAATAAAGAAGAGGACAAAAAGAAAAGGGAATCTGTTGATGCTAGAAATCAAGCAGACACTCTTTTACACTCTACTGAAAAAAATCTAAAAGAGCATGGCACCAAAGTTTCTGAGACTGATAAAAAAGCAATAGAGGATGCGTCAACTGACTTAAAAGAAGCTATTAAAGGAACTGACACTGAAGAAATTAAAAAGAAAACAGAAACTTTAGTTCAAGCTTCTATGAAACTAGGTGAAGCTATTTACAAATCTCAAGAAAAAAAAGAAGGTTCATCTAAGGACGGTGATAATAATGATGAAACAAAAAAAGATGATAATGTAGTTGATGCAGATTTTGAAGAAGTAAAAGAAGAAGTAAAAGAAGAAGAAACAAAAGAAGATAAAAAAGAAGAAGATAAAGAAAAAAGCGCTTAAGACTTAAAACAACTATCATCTTAAAGTAACTTATGGCTAAAAGAGATTTTTATGACGTCTTAGGCGTTAGCAAGAATGCAAGCCCTGAAGAATTAAAATCTGCTTACCGTAAATTAGCTTTAAAATATCACCCTGACAAAAACCCAGACGACAAAGCTTCTGAAGATAAATTTAAAGAAGCTGGTGAGGCTTACGGTATTCTTTCAGATAAAGAAAAAAAACAAAACTATGACAACTTTGGCCATGCTGCCTTTGAGGGTGGAGGTGGTGGAAGGCAAGGAGGCGGTTTTGGTGGAGCTGATTTTTCTGATATTTTTGAAGATTTTTTTGGAGATTTTAGTAGTGGTGGACAATCAAGAGGAAGACGAAAAACTAATAATAGAGGCTCTGATCTACGCTATGATTTATCTATTACTCTCGAAGAGGCATATGAAGGTAAAAAACAAGATATAAAATTTTCAACTACAGAAAAATGTAATACTTGCAAAGGTAATGGCTCTAAACCTGGTCATTCTCCAGATAGATGTACGGTTTGTGGTGGAAATGGTAAAGTAAGATCTAACCAAGGTTTTTTTACTGTTCAACAAACTTGCCCTCAATGTGCTGGCTCTGGTGAAGAAATAACAAATCCATGTACGGATTGTAATGGTCAAGGAAATAAACAAGCTTCAAAAAAAATAACAGTTACAATACCTAAAGGTGTTGATGATGGCACTAGGATTAGATTAGCTGGAAAAGGTGAAGCAGGATTAAAAGGTGGCGCTAGTGGTGATCTTTATCTTTTTATAAATGTTCATTCACATGACTTATTTAAAAGATCTGATGAAAACCTATTCTTTGAATTTCCTATATCCATTGCTGATGCAGCATTAGGAACCATAATAGAAATACCTACAATTGATGGTGGAAAAGCCAAAATTAAGATACCAAACGGAACTCAAAATGGAAAACAATTTAGACTAAAAGGTAAAGGCATGCCTTATATAAGAGGAAGTGGAAATGGAGATCTTTATGTCCAGGTAAATACTGAGGTTCCTATTTCTTTAAATAAAGAACAAAAAGAGTTACTTGAAAAATTTAGAGAAATTGAAAATGAAAAGTCTAATCCAAGTATTAAACAATTCTTTCAAAAAGCTAAAAGTTTTTGGAAAAACTAAAGACTAATTAACTAAAAAAGGTTAATATTTTCTTAGATGAAAAAGATTAATTTAGCTATTTCTGGTTGTCTAGGGAGAATGGGTCAGCAGCTTATTAAATCTTCAAAAAATAATAAGAACTTTAAACTAGCTGCCCTGACAGAAAATAAAGCTATCCTTAAAAGAATTGCTGGCATCAAACTCGATATAAATACTGAACAAGCTTTTAAAAAAACTGATGTGATAATAGATTTTACAGTCCCAAACTGTACTTTAGAAATTCTAAAAATCGCATCTAAATTAAAAAAAAGAGTAGTAATTGGAACAACTGGATTTACTCAGAAAGAAGAGATTTTAATTAAAAAATTTTCTAAAAAAATCCCCATTTTAAAAGCAGGCAATATGAGCCTTGGGGTTAATTTATTAATGTATTTAACTGAAATTGCTTCAAAATCACTAAACGATGAATATTTAAGTAAAGTATTTGAGGTACATCATAGACATAAAAAAGATTACCCATCAGGAACAGCTTTAATGCTAGGAAAAGGAATTGCAGATGGGAAAAATAAAAATTTTTATAGTTTAATCGGAAAAAAATTTTTAAATAAAAAATCCTTTCCTTATGGAAAAAAAATTAATTTTAATTCTATTAGAAAAAGTGAAGTCATTGGAGAACATGAAGTTACATTTTCAAGTGGCAAAGAGATAATAAAGTTAAATCATGAAGCTTTTGATAGAGCTCTATATTCAGATGGTGCTTTAACTGCAGCAAAATGGCTTATTAATAAAAAGCCAGGACTTTATTCAATGAGAGATTTATTGAACTTTAAATAATGGATGAAAAAGAAAGGGCTAAAAAAATACTAAAAATTTTAAATAAGATTTATCCAACAACACCTATCCCACTAGATCATACTAATAACTTCACTCTCTTAATGTCGGTTCTTTTATCAGCACAGTGTACTGATTTAAATGTTAATAATGTAACTAAGAGTATATATCCCAAATATAATAAGCCTGAACATTTTGTAAAATTAGGTAGAAAAAAAATCGAAAAATTGATTAAAAGCATTGGACTTTTTCGGATTAAAGCAAAAAGCGTTTATTTTATGTCTAAACAGCTTCTAGAAAAGCATGGGGGTAAAGTGCCTAATAGCTTTGAAGAGCTTGAAAAACTACCTGGCGTGGGCCATAAGACAGCAAGTGTAGTGATGTCTCAAGGTTTTGGTGTTCCAGCGTTTGCAGTCGACACTCACATTCATAGATTGGCCCAAAGGTGGGGTTTAACAAATGGTAAAAATGTTATTCAAACTGAAAAAGATTTAAAAAGAATTTTCTCAGAAAAAACATGGAGCAAATTACATTTACAGATAATTTATTATGGCAGAGAATTTTGTAAAGCAAGGGAATGTTATGGTTTGACTTGTAAAATTTGTACGACTTGTTATCCTAATCGTAAAAATCCAATTAAAATAAAAAAAGCTTAATATGAGAATACTAGGAATCGGGAATGCAATTGTTGATGTTATATGCAAAGTAGGAGATCAATACCTAACAGATAATGGATTAATAAAAAGTACCATGAGGTTGGTTGATGAAAATGAATTTAAAAATCTTTTATCCACACTCAAAATTGAAGAAACTATATCCGGTGGATCTGTTGCAAATTCCATTGTTGGACTATCTCAATTAGGAAATGATGTGGGATTTATTGGAAAAATTAACAATGACGATCTGGGCCAAAAATATGAAGAAGGTCTAATTAAAGAGAAAGTGCAATATTTTTATAACAAAAAAGAGGAGATTTCACCCACTGGAACATGTTTAATCTTGATAACGCCTGACGCAGAAAGAACAATGATAACTTTTCTAGGTATAGCTGGAAAAATTAGTCAAAAAGATATTAATGAAGAAGCTATAAAAAAAAGTGAAATGATATTTCTTGAAGGATATTTATGGGACGAAGGTGAGCCAAAATCTGCATTTGATAAAGCAATGTTACTATCTAAAAAGAAAGCAATGTCTTTATCAGATCAGTTTTGTGTCGATAGACATAAAGAAAGTTTTTTAAATATAGTTAAAAATGAACTTGATATTACATTTGCTAATGAACAAGAGATTAAGTCATTAATTAATGCGAAAAATTTTGATGAAGTAATTACATTTGGTAAAGAATTAGAAAAACTTCTAGTTATAACTCGTGGATCAAAAGGAAGTGTTGCTATAAAAGGAAATGAAATTGTTGAGTGTGATGGTCAAAAAAATCTAAAGATCATTGATTTAACAGGTGCTGGAGACCTTTTTGCAGCTGGGTTCCTGCATGGTTATATAAATAACGTTAATATTAATGAATGCCTTGAAAAAGGTACAGAAATGTCAGCAAAGATTATTCAGAGGATAGGTGCTAGACTGAGTTAATGTTTATATTTTATACCCTTTATCAAAATTTATAATAAAATTATCATCATTAAAATTCTCTTTAAACTTTTTTCTCAGTCTATATATATGTGTTTCAACCGTATGTGTTTCAAGCTTCGAAGCATAACCCCAAATTTCTTTTTCAAGAATAGAAATATTTTGTGAATTTTTTTCCTTGTTTAAGAATAATATAATTTCAATTTCTTTTTCAGTTAGTTTTAATTTTTTATTCAAATAGGAAATATGTTTTGAATTAAAGTCTAATTCATAACCTTTGATATTTAAATTAGACTGTGAGAAATATGTTTGTTTTATTAAAGTGGTATTTATTTTATCTAATATTTTTTCAAGCTTAAGTGGTAGTACATCTAAAATTAATATATCATTTTTAAATGTATCTTTAATAAGCAATGAATCATGATTATTACTCAAAATTAAGATTGAATTTTTAATATCGATTCCTTTAACTTTAGCTAAAAAGTTTTTAGGGTTTTCATAACAGCAAATATTAAAGCTAAATAAATGCTTAATTTCATCAAGAATATTATATAATATTGGAATTCTAATTATATTTACTAATTGTTTAGTCATTAATTAACAGTTTATGCTAATAAAAATAAAAAATAAAGACCACTTAATAGTCGATGATTTTACTTTTAAGTGCGCAGTAGGAAGAAATAATATTAAATCTAAAAAAAAGGAGGGCGACAAATCTACACCTAGAGGAATATTTTCTATTGGAAAACTATATTATAGAAAAGATAGGGTAAAAAAACCTTCGTGTAAAATTAAAACAAGAATTATAAGTAAAAATATGGGTTGGTGTGATGACCCAGAAAGTAAAAATTATAATAAAGAAATAAAAATTCCCACAAAAAATAACCATGAAAAACTTTTTAAAAAGGATAATTCTTATGATTATTTTATTGTAATCAACTACAATACCCAAAAAATAAAGCCTTATAAAGGTAGTGCAATTTTTTTACATCTCACAAAAAATTACAAAGCTACTGCAGGATGTATAGCAGTTAAAAAAAAAGATTTTTTAATCATATCTAAAATAATAGATAAAAAAACTAAAATTAGAATTTTTTAAATCTTTCACCAAAAATATTAGATCCAACTCTAATAAATGTGGAGCCAAGATTTGATGCCTGAATATAATCTGCAGACATTCCCATACTCAATTGTTTAACTCCAATTTTTGATGCAAGTTCTTTCATTTTAGAAAAGTATTCTGTGTTATCTTTATTTTTAGGAGGTAGACACATCAATCCAATAATATCTAAATCAAGTTTTTTTACACATATTTTATAAAAGTTTTCTAAGTTTTTAATTTCTATTCCTGACTTCTGATCTTCTTCACCAATATTAATTTGAATAAAAATTTTTAAGCTTTTCTTTATTTTTTTTTGTTCAATTGAAATTTTTTCTGCCAATCTTAAACTGTCTAAAGAGTGTATATAATCAAACAATTTAATCACATATTTAACTTTATTGGTTTGAAGACCTCCAATCATATGTAATTTAATATGATTAAAATCGTCTTTAATGGTGGTCCATTTTTCAAGAGCTTCTTGAACTTTATTTTCACCAAAATGCTCGTGTCCATGATTTATTAGAGGTAAAATTTCACTCATTGGAAAAGTTTTGCTTACTGCAATAATAATTGGAATATTGTTGTTATTTAGTTTTTCTTTTAAGTTTTTCTCAATTAAAACTAAATTATTTATTATCTTATGCATAAAAAATTCTTATCTAGGTTTTATTTTGTCCCTGATTATGACAAAGATTATATCAAAGATATTGATAAAAAAATCAATATAATTGTTAGAAGTTACAAAAAGCCAATAGATTTAAAAAAATTAAAAGAATTTAGAAACTTTTGTAAATTAAATAATTATCAAATATTTCTATCAAACAATCTGAAGGTTGCCTTAAACCTAAAATTTGATGGAATTTATATCCCCTCATTTAATAAAAAAATTAACTTCTTGCTGAATAAAAATACCAAGAACCTTAAAGTAATTGGATCTGCTCATAATATTAAAGAAATTAAAATAAAAGAAAAACAAGGAGTAGATGTCCTTTTTATTTCACCCTTATTTAACATAAAGAAATCTAACCGATTTCTTGAGGTACAAAAGTTTAATCTTTTGGCTCAAATTACTTCAAAAAAAAAAATAGCTCTTGGTGGAATTAATCAATCAAATATTAAGAAACTTAGTCTTCTTCAAGTCGAAGGTTTCGCGGGTATTTCTTACTTCCAAAAAAAAACGGCCCCTTAATTAAAAGGGGCCGTTTAAATTTTTAAACTTTTAACTTAATTAGAATGCAAATGACAGACCAATTTCAGTGTGTGTATCGTCTGTACCATTTGCTCCATTAACGTTATCTTGTTGGTTCCAAGATCCACCTAATGTCATTGATCCCATTGTGTAAGATACTGCAACACCAGAATCTTCTTGATCAACTAATGTATTGTCATCAAATGAAACAGTAGACATACCGTAAGATAATGAAAGATTTTCATTTACTGCAAAAGAAGCAGATGCATGTAATCTATCCATGTCTCCATTAGCAGTTGCAACATCAACACCAGTTTGTTGTATACCAACTGTACCAGCACCCATTACATATGTACCGCCGACTACATATAAATCAGTTCCTGTGTTTTTAGTAGCACCAGCTTTTTCACCAATACCATAAAACACCATTGATTCATCAGTTGGTGCAGCATGTAATACTATTGAAAACTGCGAACCATCTAGAGTAGATGTAGCAGTAGAAGCATTTTTGTTGTAAGACGCACTAACACCCATCATACCAAAAGATCCATTGTAACCAATAGTTCCATTAGATGCGAAGTTAGCAGCACCGTTTGCTTCACCGTCTAGGTCATCCCAAACTTCTTCACCAGCTGTAGGCATTTTATCTCTGTATGCACCAATACCTGCTGGGCTTGTACCCTCAGCAAAGTGTAATGATCCCATGTCACCCATATCTAGTTTTAAGCTAGATGCAGAGAACGTAGCATTAGTCATAGTGTAACTATATGAAATCGCCATACCGTTATCTAAATCTCCAGAACCAGCAAAAGTGATTCCTTGTGACATAGAGTAGTTGTTTTGTGTGTGCTCAGTCGTATCTAACGACTTGAAAGTAACTTTTGCAGATCCTGATACGTCTAAAGCTCCGGCGTATGCAGAAGTTGCAGCTAAAGTCCCTGCTAAAGCAGTAAGACCTATTTTTTTTACATTTGTCATAATTGACTCCTTATTTATTTAATAATTAATTATTATGCACAAATAATTATCAGTTTTTATTCTTTCGGATGGATAAATTTTTTAAAATTGCTTTATTTTTGATATTTGTTGCTTTTTTATCACACTTTTGTCTCCACTTTATTAAAAAAATCACGATTATGACTTCACTTTATGCTATTGAGGCGTACTTAATTTATTTAAATATACAAATATATTTTATGAAAAAAATTGAAAATACTCTTATAATTTATTCTTTTGCTTTAATGTTATTACTTAACTCTTGTGCTGCCCTTAAATATAAGAAGGTCGACGCTAAAGATTTCCCCCCCGAACCCAAAAAAAGAATAGAGAAAAATATGAAAGAAGGAAGGGGTATCAGATTATTTGATAAAAGTGCCCGTGGTGGTGAATTCGAATTTGCAAATTCAAACCCTCTATGGAGAGCTTCTCTTGACGTAATCGATTTCATGCCACTTCTTTCTGTGGATTATGGTGGAGGAGTAATAATTACAGACTGGTATAGTGAGGATGGTGAAAATAAAGAATCTATTAAATTAACTATAAAATTTTTATCTAATGAAATTAGGTCGGATGCTGTTGATATTAAAATATTTAAAAAAGTTTGTTCTTCTGTAGGTAATTGTAAAACTTCAAACATTGAGTCTGAATTAAACAGTGAGCTTAAATTAGCTATACTAAAAAAAGCTGTAATTTATAAAAAAAATAAATCAGCAGAGAAATGAAAAAATTAGTTCCTAAATTCTGGAAATTCTCAAAAAAAATAAAGACAAATAAAATATAAAACCCCCACAGTGGAAAGATATAATTTTAAAGTAATTGAAAAAAAATGGCAGAAATATTGGGATGATAACAATTTTTTTCAATCAAAAGTAATAAAGGATAAAAAAAAATTTTATTGTCTTGAAATGTTTCCCTACCCATCTGGAAATATTCACATGGGACATGTAAGAAATTACACCATTGGTGATGTGCTTGCGAGATTTAAGGCAATGCAAGGATTTAATGTTTTGCATCCAATGGGGTGGGATTCGTTTGGAATGCCAGCTGAAAATGCTGCAAGATTAAATAATTTAGATCCAAAATCATGGACAGAAAAAAATATTTCAACCATGAAAAAGCAGTTAAAAAGATTGGGTCTATCTATAGATTGGGATAGAGAGATTTCTACTTGTTCTGAAGAATATTATAAACATCAACAAAAATTTTTCCTTGAATTATATGATAAGGGTCTTGTTTATCGAAAAGAAAACTATGTCAATTGGGACCCAGTTGACGAAACTGTACTAGCCAATGAACAGGTAATCGATGGTAAAGGATGGAGATCAGGAGCTTTAGTTGAAAGAAAAAAATTAAATCAATGGTTTTTTAATATTTCTAAATTTTCACAAAACCTCCTAGATGGACTTGATAAACTTCCGTCATGGCCCAATAAAGTAAAAACTATGCAAAAAAATTGGATAGGGAAATCATTTGGTTGTGAAATACCCTTTAAAATAATAGGGAATAGTGAAGTTGATGAAATAAAATGTTTCACTACAAGACCAGATACTTTGTACGGATTTTCTTTTTTAGCTGTATCTATTGATCACCCTTTATCAAAATTTTATGAAAAAAATAATGACTTTTTAAAATTTAAAAAAGAAAGTTCTAAAACTGGGACTACTGAAGAAGCAATTGCTCAAGCTGAAAAAATTGGTTTTAAAACAGAGTTATTTGCTGTTAACCCCCTTAACGAAAAAAATAAAGTACCTGTTTATTTTGCAAATTTTGTATTAATGGATTATGGGTTTGGAGCTGTATTTGGGTGTCCGGCACATGATCAAAGAGATTTAGATTTTGCTTTAAAATATAATCTTGAAGTAAAAACAGTTGTTAAACCTCAAAATGAAGACAATAATTTCAAAGTAAATAATGAGGCATATACAGGACCAGGCATAATTTTTAACTCGAATGAGCTTGATGGTTTAAATGCCCCAGAAGAATCAGTTATTAAAACTATTGAAATTTTAGAAAATAAGAAAAAAGGTAAAAAAAAAATTAATTTTAGATTGAAAGATTGGGGAATATCAAGACAACGTTATTGGGGTTGCCCAATACCAATTGCTTACGATGAAAACAATTCAATAGTTAAAATACCAACCAATGAACTTCCTGTTAAGCTTCCTGAAAATATAAACTTAAATACCAACGGTAACCCTTTAGAGCATCAAGAGGAATGGCTTAACATCACTATAAGTGGGAAAAAATGCAGGAGAGAAACAGATACTCTTGATACATTTGTCGACTCTTCTTGGTATTTTTTAAGATTCTGTTCTAGCAATAAATCTGATTATGCATTTGATATTGATGAAGTAAACTACTGGATGCCTGTAGATCAATACATTGGTGGCATTGAACACGCTATTTTACACCTTTTGTATTCAAGATTTTTTATGCAGGCAATTGCTTCAGAAAATGAAAATTTTAATCACACAGAACCCTTTGATGGTCTTTTTACACAGGGAATGGTTTGCCATGAAACCTACAAAGATTTAGAAAATAATTGGTTAAGTCCAGATGAGGTTATTTCAGAAGATGGTAAAAAATTTTTCAAAAAAAATAACCTAGAAGAAAAAGTTATAGTTGGGCCAATTGAGTCTATGTCTAAATCTAAAAGAAATACTATTGAGCCCACTAAAATGATCGACCAATTTGGGGCAGATGCTGTAAGGCTGTTTATTCTATCTGATAGCCCTCCAGAAAAAGATGTACAATGGTCAGAACAAGGTATGATTGCATCTTATAAATTTGTTCAAAAACTCTGGATATTGCATCAAAGAATTAAAGAAAAAATTACAACTTCAAAAAACTTAGATGAAGATTCAGAAAAAAATTCAGAATTTACAAATCAATTAATTGAAAAAATTACACAAAATCTTGAAAAATTTAATTACAACGTGATAGTTGCAAATCTTCATGAAATGTACAATTTTATGAACAAATCAATAGATACATTGCATAATACTAATAAATTAAGAGAAAATTATTCAAAAATCTTATACCTACTGTCACCTATTTTACCTCATTTTTCATCTGAATGCATAGAGGATTTGGGGCTTAAAAATCAGGCTGACTGGCCAAAAGCAGACCCAAAATATCTTAAAAATGACAATATAGAAATTGTAATTCAAATAAATGGTAAAAAAAGAGCCACAATTAACACAAGCAAAAATATTACAGAATCTCAAATAATCTTGATGGCTCAAAAGACTTCATACTTTGAAAAGAATTTTAAGAATAAAAAGATAGAAAAAAGTATATATATAAAAGATAGGTTGTTAAATTTAATTATTAAATAAATCGATGAAAAAAATAGTTTCAATTATACTTTTTTTAATTATTGCGGGTTGCGGTTTTAAGCCAATTTTTTCATCTTCTGATACAAATTTTTCAATTAATAAGACTGAATATAATAACAATCTTGGGAAAGTAATTAACAATAATTTGAAAGGCTACCTTAATAAAGAACAAAAAGAATTTAATTATGACCTTATAATTACATCTGAAGAAAGTAAATTAACTACTTTGAAGGATAAAAAAGGAGATCCTGCAAGTTTCAAATTAACAATTGATGTTTCAGTATCTGTTTTTGAAAATAATAAAATAAAAATCGAAAGAGTTTTTCAAGAAACATTTAATTATAATAATACTTCAAAAAAGTTTGAGCTTTCGAGGTATGAAGACGAAATTAGAAACGGAATGTTGGAAAGAATTTCTGAGGAGATTATTTTAAGTCTATATACCATTCAATGATACTTAAGTCATTTGAAATAGAAAAAATTAAAATAGAAGATAAAAATTTCTTTTTATTTTATGGTGAAAATCAAGGACATAAGAATCAAATAATAGAAGAAAAATTTAAGAAGAAATATAAAGAAAATACTTATTATTATGATGAGAATGAAATTCTTAATAATGAAAATAATTTTTTTAATAATATTTTATCAAAATCTTTTTTTGAGAATGAAAAATTAATTGTTATAAACAGAGCTACAGATAAAATAAAAAAAATTTTAGAAGAGTTAATAGAAAAAAAAATTCAAGATTTAGTAATAGTTTTGAACGCAAACACGTTAGAGAAAAAATCAAAAATCAGATCGTTGTTTGAGAAAAGTAAAGATGCTGTTTGCGTTCCATTTTATGAAGATAACAATCAAACTTTATCAGCTATTGTAAGTAACTTTTTTAGAGAGAAAAAAATTCCAATTTCGCAACTGGCTATTAATTTAATAGCACAAAGAGCAAGAGGTGATAGGCAAAACATAAAAAATGAGCTCGAAAAAGTTGCAAATTTTATAAAAAATAAAAATAAGATAGAAATACAAGATCTTCTAAAACTCACGAATTTAGCGGAAAATTACAATGTTTCAGAGCTAATCGATTGCTGTTTATCTAAAAATAAGAAGAGAACTATCAATATATTAAATGAAAATAATTATTCTTTAGAAGACTGTATTCTAATTATTAGAACATTTTTAATCAAAACAAAAAGGCTAATTAAACTAAGCAAGGATTTTAGTAAAACAAAAAATTTAGACATAACAATCTCAGGGTTTAAACCTCCCATATTTTGGAAAGAAAAAGATGTTGTAAAACAACAAATTAAAAGCTGGTCTTATAAAGACGCTGAGGATCTAATGTATGAAATTAATACCATAGAGCTTTTAATTAAGAAATATTCTAATAACTCAATTAATATTTTGTCTGACTTTATTATTAAAAAATCTTCAACAATTAATAGTTAAGTTTAATAATCTCTATAATTTTATTTAGCTGATCAACTTCTTTGTATTCAAAAGTAATTGATCCCGAATTGTTTTTTTTGCTTTTAATTAAAACATTTAATCCAATTTTTTCAACAATAGAAGATTCGAGAGATTGTAAATTTGGGTCTTTTAAGTTTTTAAAAGATTTTTTATTTATTTTAAAAATTTTTACAAAATTTTCTGATTGCCTCACTGAAAGATTTTTTTCAATAATTTTATTTGCTACAAATTCAGCATTATTCAAGCCAACTAAAATTTTTGCATGACCCGGTGTTAATTTTTGAGTTTCAATTAATTTTAAAACTGGCTCAGGTAAATTTAATAGCCTTAAAAAGTTAGCAATATGGCTTCGACTTTTCCCAATAAATTGAGCCACTTTTTCCTGATCATAAGAAAATTCTTTAATAAGACGTTGATAGCCCCTTGCTTCTTCAATTGCATTTAGATCGTTTCTTTGAACATTTTCAACAATAGCAAATTCTAAAGATTTTAAATCATCTACATCTGTAATGACTACTGGAACTTCGTGTAGACCTGCCTTTTGGGCTGCTAACCACCTTCTCTCTCCAGCAATAATTTCATATTTTGAACTATCATCACTTGATTTTCTAACAATAATTGGTTGGATGATTCCTCTCTCTTTTATTGAGTTTGTTAAATCTTGTAAACTGTCCTCATCAAATGTTTTTCTTGGTTGAAATTTATTACTTGCAAGATCTGATATTGAAACTTTATTAATATTTATTTCAGCTTTTGTTTCACCTATTAAAGATGACAAACCTCTACCCAATCCTTTTTTTATTTTGTTTGTATCCATTATGCTGCACTCCCTATTTTTTGTCCTTGATTGATAAATTCATCTGTGAAACTAAGATACGACTTACTTCCAGGACAAGATTTGTCATACATTAAAACTGGCATACCGTGTGATGGAGCCTCCGACAGCCTCACATTTCTTGGGATCACTGTTAGATAAACTTTTTCATTAAAATAATCTCTTGCTTCTTTTTCAACCTGCGATGAAAGTTTATTTCTTTTATCAAACATTGTTAAAAGTATGCCTCTAATTTTTAATTCAGGATTTAGATTAATTTTTATTCGTTCTATAGTTTTCATTAGCTGGGTTAAACCCTCTAAAGCAAAAAATTCAGTCTGTAGTGGCACTAATAATGAGTGAGAAGACACTAAAGCCATAACTGTAAGCAGACTTAGTGATGGTGGGCAGTCTATAAGTACATAATCATAGGTTGCTCTAGAATCATTTAAATAAGTGGTTAATTCGCGTTTTAAAATGAAGGCTCTCATGCTATCATCAGCTGTTTCGACCTCAAGCCCAGATAAATCTACATTCGAAGTAATAATATCTAAATTTTTGAACTCTGTTTTTTTAATTACATCTGAAATTCCCTTTGTTCCATTCAATACTCCATAAATTGTATCGCTTGAACTTTCTAAATTAGATAAACCGAGTCCTGTAGTTGCGTTTCCTTGAGGATCAAGATCAATAACTAAAACCTTTTTCTCTTGTTGAGCTAAACCAGCTGCAAGATTAATTACTGTCGTTGTTTTTCCAACCCCGCCCTTTTGATTTATTACAGAAATAATTTGCATTTAATTTTTTAATGTTTTTTTTTAATATTTTTTATATTTAGTAAAAATGAATCTTCACTTGTAATACTTTTTTTCTTTTCAAAATCAAAATTCCAATTTATTAAAGTTTCTTCTAAAACCTTTTCTCCATTTTTTCCCATGAACACAATTAAATTTTTGTAACTACTAAAATTTTTACAAACTAATTCTAAAATTATTGGCAATGGTTTAAAAGCTCTTGCCATTATTGTACCTGAGTCTAAGTTTTGTGCCTCGAAAATATTTTCTTGTATGACTTCGGTATTTAATTTTAAATTTCTAGATACTTTTCTTAAAAAAGAGCACTTATGATGGCTTTTTTCATATAAGTGAAGTTTAGCTGAATTTTTCTTATTTTTAATCATAATTGATATAATTATACCTGGCATACCTCCACCTGATCCTATATCTGTTATTATATTACTGTTTAAATCAACAAATTCAATAATTTGTGCAGAATCAACTATATGGCGATCTCTAATTACTTCATTTTTAGCTGTTTCTTTGCTTATTATATTAATTTTATCATTACCTTGCTGTAGCATAGATATAAATAGCTCAAACTCAATTAATGTTTCACGTGGAACATTTTGGTCTTTTAGTAATGAATATTTTTTAAAAATTTCTTCCATTAAGCTATAAGCTTAATAGACTTTCTTTTTACATGTGACAACAAAATATATACAGCAGCTGGTGTTATTCCATCAATTCGCAGTGCTTGTCCCATAGTTTTTGGTTGTATTTGTTTAAACTTAGCTTTTACCTCATTCGATAGCCCAGAAAGAGCATCATAATTAACTTTTTCTGGTATAACTAGATTTTCGTCTCTTTTAAATGCTAATATATCTGCTTTTTGTTTTTTAAGATAGCCTCTATAGTGGGCATTTATTTCAATTTGCTCATCTATTTTTTTATCAAAATAAGGAATTTCAGGCCAAATTTCTCTTATTTTTTTCATATCAACACTTTTTTGGGTTAATATTTCACTAGATTTTCTTAAAATACCATCTTTTGCAATTTTAATATCAAATTTCTTTATTTTTGTTGGTGATATTGATGATTCTGACATTATTTTAGATATTATTCCTAATTTATGCTCTTTATCCTTAAAAAGATCTTCCCTTTCTTTTGATATTAATCCAATTTCAATTCCTTTATTTGTTAATCTTTGGTCAGCATTATCTGCTCTTAAACTTAGTCTATATTCAGCTCTTGAGGTAAACATTCTATAAGGTTCTGCAACACCCTTTGTTACTAAATCATCTATCATAACTCCAATGTAAGCATCTGATCTATCCAAAATAAATGGTTCTTCTTTCTTAAAAGATAAAGCAGCATTAATTCCAGCTACTAACCCTTGGGCAGCTGCTTCCTCATAACCAGTTGTCCCATTTATTTGTCCTGCAAGGTATAAATTTTGGATTTTTTTGGTTTCAAGGGTTAAAAATAATTCTCTAGGGTCAATATAGTCATATTCTATAGCATAACCTGGTCTAATTATCTTAACATTTTCTAAACCATTGATATTGTTACATATTTCTTGCTGTACTTCCTCTGGTAGAGAGGTAGAAATTCCATTTGGGTATATTGTGTGATCTTTTAGCCCCTCAGGCTCTAAATATATCTGGTGACGGTCCTTATCTGCAAACTTTACTATCTTATCCTCTATTGAAGGACAATATCTTGGACCAACCCCTTGTATGCTTCCTGAGTACATCGCACTTCTTTTTAAATTTTTTTGTATGATTTTATGAACCTTTTCATTTGTATAGGTCATCCTACATGAGACCTGTTTGTTTAAATTTTTTTTAGTTAAGAAAGAAAAAAAGTAAGGATCATCATCTGCAAATTGTTCTTCTAAATTATCATACTTAATTGTTCTGGCATCAAGCCTTGGGGGTGTTCCTGTCTTAAGCCTTCCTATTTTAAAATCATATTTTTCAAGCTGTTCACTTAATCCTGTTGAAGGCTTCTCATCAAACCTACCAGCTGGTGTTCTCTCATCACCAATATGAATCAAACCATTCAAAAATGTGCCTGTTGTTAAGATTAGCTTGCCACATAAAATTTTTTTACCTGACCTAGTTTCAAAACCACTTATAGTGTTTTTATCAAAAATAAATCTTATTACTGGATCAGAAAAAATGCTTAAATTACAATAGTTTAATAATTTTTTTTGCATATATTTACGATATAGTGATCTATCTGACTGTGTTCTAGGTCCTTGAACTGCGGGCCCTCTACTTCTGTTTAATAATCTAAATTGTATACCTGATTTATCTGCAACCTCTCCCATCACACCGTCTAAAGCGTCTATCTCTCTAACAAGATGACCTTTACCAAGACCACCTATCGCTGGGTTACAAGACATCTCCCCTATGGTCTCAATTTTATGTGTGAATAGGGCGGTGTTAACTCCAAGACGTGCAGACGCTGCTGCTGCTTCACAACCCGCATGTCCTCCTCCAATAACTATTACCTCAAATGATAAATCATTTTTCATAAGTTAAATTTATAACCGATATAAATATTTACAAGCAGACAGTATTTTTTTAGGAAATACTTGTTAAGACAATTGTAGCTATGTTTTTATCCTTAAAATTAGGGAATTAGTTATATTTATCAACAAAAATAGCAAAAATAGGCTAAAGAATCCTTTAAAATAAAGCTTATTTACCGATACAAAAATCGTTGAAAATACTACCTAATATCTCTTCAACATCTACTTTTCCAACTATCATTCCTAAATGTCGAGTTGCTAAACGAAGATCTTCAGCGGCTTTATCAAAATCTTCAGCTTCATTTTTTTCTTCAAAGTTTTTTAGATAATTTAAACTTTGTTTAAGATGTTGCCTATGTCTTTCACGGGTAATTAAAATGTCTTCGCTTGTGATAAATTTATTTTTTAATTTATTTTTAATTTTTAAAATTAAACCTTCTAAGTTGAGATTATTTTTTACTGAAATTAAAACATGTTCAAAATTTTTTATTTCTAGATTTAAGTCTTTCCTTAGAAGATCAGATTTATTGATTACAAGAATTGCATTTTCGTCCATCAATTCTTTTAAAACTCCTTTAAAATCAATGCTTTTAGCATCTATAACGATCAACTTTAAGTCTGCATTTTCTGCTTTATCAAGTGCTAATTTTATTCCTTTTTTTTCTATTTCATCTTTAGAATCTCTAATTCCTGCTGTATCAGAAACTACAACTGGATAACCATCAATATTTAAATGCGTCTCAATTACATCTCTTGTTGTTCCGGCTATTTCTGAAACGATTGCTGCATCTCGATTTGAAAGATGATTTAGTAAGCTTGATTTTCCAGCATTGGTCGGTCCTATGATTGCAATCTTAAAACCTTCTCTAATTCTTTCACCAACTTTCTGATCATTTAAAATTTTTTTTATATTTAAAGTTACCTCATGGGAAATTTTTTTAATATTTTTCAAAATATCTTCGGGCAGGTCTTCATCTGGAAAATCTATTTTTGCTTCAACGTGTGATAAAATTTTTAAAAGTTTTTCTCTTAAACTATTAAATTTATCTGCAGATTTTCCATTCATAATTTTTATTGCTTGTTGTCTTTGAATTTCAGTTTCTGCTGAAATTAAATCAGCAATACTTTCTGCCTTGAGTAAATTTATTTTTCCATTTTGAAATGCTAGCTTTGTAAACTCACCAGGCTCAGCTAGACGGCAGTTTTCAATTTTTGAAATAGAGTGATGCAGGGCGTCAATTACCGCTTTGCTACCATGTATATGAAATTCAGCCATATCCTCACCTGTGTAGCTCCCAGGGCCAGGAAACCACAATATTATACCTTCATCAATAAGCTCAGAAGTATTGATTTTATTGATCTTTCTTAATGTGGCAACTCTGGGTTCTGGAAATGCTTTATTGGTTAAAGACTTTATTACTTTTTTTGTATCCTTACCCGAAACCCTAATGATGGCTACACCAGAAATTCCTGGGCCCGTTGATAAAGCATAAATTGTCATGCTTATATTATAGCTAAATTTTAATCAGTGTGTATCTAGAATATCATTCATTTCTTTAAGATATTCAGAATACTCAGAACTTGAATTCACGGAAGAATTGTAGATTGGTTGTCTCGCTTGAGCGACACTAGCTGTCTGGATAGAAGTTTTTTTCTTTTTATGAAAATTTAAACAATCAGAATTCCATTCTAAATCACAAAAGTTTATTAACTTTCTAATCTCATCCTCCGAGTTGGTTATGATACTTTCATACTTGGCTTCATATATAAATTCTGGCAATTTTTTTTTCCAATAATTCATAATCTTTAAATATAAATTGTAATATTCCCCTATATCTTTTTGACTATGTGACCATTCCATTTCATCTGAACCAAAAGCATTTTTAAAAATTGACAAACAATTATCTTTTGCACCTCTTGTGCAGTGTATGATTTTAGAGTTTGGAAAAAAAATTTTTATAAAGCCGATCCATCTAAAGTTTGGCGGCGCCTTATCAGTGATAATTTTTGCATTAAATCTATGTAAATCTAGAAATTTAAAATATTCTTCTTCTACTATATTCTCTTGTCTCAACCCTTCTTCAAGAATTTTTTGTTTATTTAAATTTAGATCTTCAAAAAAAATGTTTTGGATAATATTTTGAAGATAAACTAACTCACCCGCTCCGTTTACTTCATTGTGAGCTGCAATTATTTGTTCTGTTAATGTTGTTCCAGATCTTGGCATACCAACAATAAATATTATTCTTCTTGAACTTGGTATTTTTTTAAATTCACTAAAATTAATTTGATCAAATGATTTTATAATACTGTTAAATATTTTTTCTTCATTTTTTATTTCATATTTTACTGTTTTCCTTTTTATAAAATTTGCTTTATCCAAATATTCAAAAGATTTTTTATAGTCTTTAATATCTTCGTATGCCTTTCCAAGTGCAAAGAATAAATCTATTTTTTGCAAATCAGTCAAATCTTCTTGCAAAAGTTTTTCCATTATCCTTAGGTGTTCTTCATTTCTATCTTTATATTTTGTATATCCGCTTATAAGTTTATGAGCTGATGTTTTCTTGTGATCTAACTTTAATATTTCTTCTGCAATTTCTTTTGATTTTTCAAAATCTCCAACGCTTTGGTAACTAGCAGATAAACCAAACAACGTAACTGGCTCTTGAGGTCTAATCTCTTGGGCTTTTAAAAAGAGCTCTATTGCTCCTTCAAAATTATTAAGTGATTGTTTTAGGTTAGCATAATTGTTTAAAACCTTAAAGTTATTGGGATCTATTTGAAGTAATCTAAGATAAATTTCTTCAGCCTTATCATAGTTATATAAAGCCTTGTGCGTATTAGCTAAATTGTTCAAAGCAGCTGTGTTTTTGGGCTCTGTGGCTAAAGCTCTATAAAAGTATTGAAGTGACATACTAAACTTTTTGTCTCCCTGAAGAGCAAGACCATAAAGATTGAGTGTGTAGGAGTTATCTGGATATTTTTTTAATAATTTTTTACAATTAACAACTGCTATAGAAAAATTTTTTGATCTAATTAAATTTTGAATTATGTTTATTTTATTTTTGAATTCCATAAAATTATTAATGAAACATTTAAAACTATTTTATACTTAAAAAATTTTTAAGCCGGTTTATTCATTGAACTAAAGAAATCTGCATTGCTTTTTGTTTCTTTAAGTTTTGAATTAATAAATTCGATAGCATCCATTGTCCCCATAGGACTGATAATTCTTCTTAACACATTCATTTTTGAAAGATCATCTTTATTAAACAATAATTCTTCTCTTCTTGTTCCAGATTTAGTTATATCAATTGCTGGATAAATTCTTCTCTCTGCAATTTTTCTATCAAGAACTGTTTCGCTATTTCCCGTTCCTTTAAATTCTTCAAAAATAACTTCATCCATTCTTGATCCTGTATCAATCAACGCAGTTGAGATGATTGTTAAAGATCCACCTTCTTCAATATTTCTTGCTGCACCAAAAAATCTTTTTGGCCTTTGTAGTGCATTCGCATCTACTCCACCTGTTAATACTTTTCCAGAACTTGGAATTACAGCATTATATGCTCTACCTAATCTTGTTATTGAGTCTAATAAAATTACTACATCCTTTTTATGTTCCGTTAATCGTTTTGCCTTTTCAATTACCATTTCAGCAACAGCAACATGTCTAGAAGCTGGTTCATCAAATGTAGAACTAATGACTTCTCCTTTAACTGTTCTTTTCATGTCTGTTACTTCTTCTGGTCTTTCATCGATCAGTAAAACCATCAAGTAACTTTCTGGATAGTTTTTAGCAATTGAGTTTGCAATGCTTTGTAAAATCATTGTCTTACCCGCTTTGGGGGGGGAGATAATTATTGATCTTTGACCTTTTCCAATAGGACTTACAAGGTCAATTAACCTTGGTGTTAAATCTGGTTTTTTTTCAATTTTGGTTGTTTCAACTTCCATAACCATTTGTTGGTCTGGATAAAGAGGGGTTAAATTATCAAATGCAATTTTGTGTCGAGCTTTTTCTGGTTCTTCAAAATTTATTTTTTCCACTTGTAATAATGCAAAATATCTTTCACCTTCTTTCGGTGCTCTAACGGGACCCTCAACTGTGTCTCCTGTTCTTAAACCAAATTTTCTAATCTGACTTGGACTAACATAGATATCGTCTGGTCCAGCTAAGTAGTTCGATTCCATTGCTCTTAAAAATCCAAACCCATCTTGTAATAATTGCAAAACTCCTGCTCCAGTTATTTCTTCTTTTTCGGCAACTTTTTTTAATATTGCAAATAATATTTCTTGCTTTCTTAGAGTGCTGGCATTTTCAATACCCAGCTTTTCCGCTTGTGCTACTAATTGTTCTGATGATTTTAATTTAAGTTCTTGTATATTCATGAGTGGGGGGGGTTATTAGATTTTTGTAAGTGACTTGAATATATATACTCTTACGAGTATTTCAAGCTTAGATAGGTTTAAATATGACAATGAAAACGGTCAAAATAAGTAATATTGTTGGTATTTCATTGATTATTCTAAAAAATTTAGACGATTTGACATTTTGATCTTGTTTAAAATCGTCAAGCAATTTGCTTAAATAAAAATGATAAATTGTTAATAAAATTATTAATATCAATTTTAGTTTTAACCAAAGTGTTGAAATAACTTCAAAACCTACAATGGAAATTAATATTAATCCAAATATCCAAGATAAAATCATTGCTGGCATCATAATAAAATAAAACAACTTTCTTTCCATTGTTTTAAATATTGAGGATGAAATTTTGTGATCAATATTTTCAACATGATAAACAAAAATTCTTGGTAAATATAAAAGACCCGCCATCCAAGAAATTACAGCTATCAAATGAAGGCTTTTAAATAGAAGATAACTATTCATAATTTAAACAAGGACATTTTTTAAAATTTGAGGGACATTGAATTTTTGGAGGATAAAGACTTCCACTAAATTTATATTCATTTTTTTTTATTATTAATTCCGACATGGCTTTAATAAAATCTTCATTTATACCAAGGGCTGGGACACGTGTATAATTCTTACACCCATTAGCGTCTGCAATCTCTTTATACTCTATATCTAATTCAACAAGTGTTTCTGAGTGTTCAGAAACAAATGCGATAGGAACTAAAACAATATGTTTTCCAATTTTTGAATTTTCGACGATTATATCTTCGGTGGATGGTCCTATCCATTTTAGTGGTCCAACTCTACTTTGATAACTTAATATCCAGTCCAAATTTTCAATATTCAAACTCTCAACTATTTTTTGTACAGATTGTTCCACTTGCCATTGATATGGGTCTCCCTTTTTAATATTTTTTTCTGGTAAGCCATGAGCAGAAAATATTAATTTAAAATTTTTAAGGTCTTTAATTTTTTTTATTATTTCTTTTGTATGTGCGTTGATAAAATTTTGGTCTGTGGGGTAACAACAAATTGTGCTTGTTTTGACTTGGTAGTTATTTTTTTTACACACATCTTTCCATTCTTTAATTGAAGACCCAGAAGTTGCAGCAGAATATTGTGGATAAAGAGGCATTAAAATAATTTCTTCAGGGTTAAATAATTGAACATCTTTGATCACATCATTTGCTCTTGGATTCCAACATCTCATTACAATAAAACATTTATATTCATCGTCAGTTTCAGTCTGGTTTAGCTTTGTTTCAAGTGCATCCGATTGCTCCTTGGTTAATTTTAATATCGGTGATGAGCCACCAAGCTCTTCGTAGATTTTTTTAGCAACGGGTGCTCTTCTATTAGATATTAATTTTGCCAAAGGATATCTCAATATGGTTGGTAAATTTAGAATTGCTGGATCGTTAAATAAGTTAAATAAAAACGGTTCTACATTTTCAATTTTATCAGGACCACCAAGGTTAAATAAAATTACTGCTTTTCTCATTTAATAATCTTTTACTGTTTTGACTAAGTAGTCAACCATGTCAGGATTGGTTTCGGGTAACACCCCATGACCCAAATTAAATATATAGGAATGATCTTTAAAAGTGTTTAAATATTTCAAGGTTTCTTTTTTTAAATTTTCTTTATCTGTTAATAAAATTTTAGGATCAAGACCTCCTTGGACTGGTATTTTTATTTCCTTACATATTGAAACAGGATCAACATCATAGTCAATATTAACCACATCAGGTTTAATGATATCACAATAATTTTTATAATTTTTAATTCCTCTTGGAAAACAAATTACAGGAATATTTAGTGATTTAATATAATCAACTAAATTTAACGTTGGCACATATACATAATTTGGTAATTCTTTTTCTTCTAAGAGGCCAGCCCAACTGTCAAAAATTTGAATTACTGTTGCACCATTTTTTATCTGCTGGTTGATATGTAATTTTAAAAATTTTTCTAAAATTATTAAAGTTCTATTTATTAAAAATTCATCTTTAAAAAAATCTTTTATTAATTCTTTTTTTGGGGAATGTTTATTAATCATGTAAACTAATAATGTCCATGGGGCGCCAACAAATCCTATTAGGTCTTTATTTTTCATTAAACTATCTTCGCTAACTTTTTTAATTGATTTATAAATTGGATATAATTTTTCTATAAAATCAATTTCATCAACTTTAGATATACTTGCTAAATCTAAAGAACCTAGTTTTGGACCAAAATTTTTTTCAAATTTTACTTCTTGGTTTAATCCATATGGGATCATTAAAATATCTGAAAAAATTATAGCCGCGTCTAAATTAAATCTCTTAAGAGGTTGTAACGTTATTTCTGAAGATAAATTTTCATTTAAACACAAGTTTATAAAATCTGGATTTAATTTTCTAATTTCTCTAAACTCTGGTAAATATCTACCTGCTTGTCTCATTAACCATATTGGAGAATTATTTGTTTTTTTGTTTATTATTGTTTCTTGAATAGGTGTCATAATAATAAGTAAATATTTAATTATAGTATTAGTTATATAGTATGTGAATAACGATAATTACTCGTTTTTCAGTTTTTATACATGATTTATCAACAATTAATAATTTATAGAATTGTTATATAGTATCAAATTTGAGGGTTTATTTAATATTATTAGATAAAATGTATATTAATACTTAACATGTTTATTAATGTTCATAAAAATAGGTTTTTACAGAGAAAAATAACAAACACGATTATTTTAGAAAGTGATAAAAATAATACTTAATTATCAACATTTTATTCATGAGTAATACATATCAAATATATCTTATTTCTGACTCCACCGGTGAAACATTGGATAGAGTTTTTCTAGCAATTAAAGCTCAATTTACGAATATAGAATATAATGTAAAATCCTACTTTTTTACAAGAACAGAAAACCAAGTTAATAAAATAATGGAAGAGGCAAAAAAAAATGATAATGCAATAATTTTATATACAATTGTTGACACTTCTCTTGCAAGGTTTTTAGCAAACAAAGGAGAAGTAGAAAAAATTCCATGCTTTAGTGTTTTGGGAAACTTAATAACGAGCTTCTCTAAACTCTTAAACCAAAAAGCATCCCACGTTCCTAGCGGGCAACATGCCTTAAATGAAGAATATTATGAAAGAATTGAAGCCATTCAATTTACCATGGCCCATGATGATGGAAATCTTGTTGAAGATATAGATAGGGCAGATTTGATATTATTAGGGGTTAGCAGAACAAGCAAAACACCAACATCAATTTATCTTGCTAATAGAGGCTATAAAACTTTAAATATTCCATTGGTTAATGAGCAATCAATACCAGAAAGCTTAAAAAAAAATCCAAAACTTTCTTGTGTGGTTGGCTTAACGACCGAACCTCAGCGACTAGTTGATATTAGAAAAAATAGAATGAATGCTCTTAAAGAAAAAGAAAATACTAACTATACAAATATAAGAAAAATAGAAAAGGAAATTAACGAAGCTAAAAAAACATTTACCAAATACAAATGGCCAATGATCGATGTTACAAGAAAATCAGTAGAAGAAACCGCAGCATCAATAATTAAGATATATGAAATAAATAAAAATAATGATTGAAGAAATTATACTTGCATCAAAAAGTGGTGTCCGAAGAAAAATTTTAGAAGAAAATAATATCCAGTGTAAAATAGAGCCCTCTAATGTGGATGAGGACAGCGTTAAAGAAAGCCTTCTAAAAATAAAAGCATCTCCAACAAATGTTTCAAAAAATTTAGCGGAATTAAAAGCTAACAAGATCAGCCAAAAATTCACAGGGGAAATGGTGCTTGGAGCAGATAGCGTAATAGATTTAGAGGGTGAAATAATATCAAAACCAAACGATAGGGCTGAAGCACTAGAAATATTAAAAAAGATGAATGGAAAAACTCATCAACTGATAAGTTCAGTTTGTATTTCAAGGGGTGGATCTATGATATGGAATTATACAGATAAAGCTACATTAACCATGAAAAATATGACTTTTTTTGAGCTAGAGAATTATTTAAAAAAAATTTCTGATGATGATCTCTATGCTTATAATGTTTATCAAATTGAAGGAGAAGGAAGAAGCTTATTTTCAAAAATAGAAGGGGATGAAGATACAATCATGGGCCTTCCAGTTAAAAAAATTAAAGAATATCTTAATATTATAGAATGAAAAAAAATTTTTTAGTTATAGGTAATCCAATCGATCATAGCCTATCACCAAAATTACATAATTATTGGATAAAAAAATATAGAATTAACGCAGTTTATGAAAAAAAGCTTTTACATAATAGTGAGATAGAAGATTTGATTTTTAATATTAGAGAAGAAAAAATTCACGGATTAAATGTAACAGTACCATTTAAAAAAATGGTCATACCTTTTTTAGATGAGCTAAGTGAAGAAGCAAAAATTTCCCAATCAGTAAATACGATTTATAAAAAAGACGATAAAATTATAGGTGATAATACTGATATAGAAGGTTTTAAACTTAGCTTAGAAAAAACAGGACAAGAAATTAAAAATAAAAAAGCTCTAATACTTGGTGCGGGTGGGGTTGTTCCTTCAATTATTATGGCCCTTAAAAAAATGCAAATCGGAAAAATTTGTTTAAGTAACCGAACAGAATTAAAAGCAATAGAGCTAAAGAAAAACTTTCCAGAAATTGAAATAATTAAATGGGGAAACACTTTAGATTTTGATATAATCATTAACGCAACAAGCATTGGATTGAAAGAGGAAGACGAAATTAATATTAATTATCAACAAATTAGCAAAAACAAATTTTTTTATGATGTAATTTATAATCCACCAGAAACAAATTTTTTAAAAATTGCAAAAAAGCATGGTGGAATAACAAAAAATGGTAAAATGATGTTTATTTACCAAGCTCAAAAAGCATTTTTCATTTGGCATAAAGTTATTCCAGAAATAGACAATGAAACAATTAACTTTTTAGATGCATGATTAGAATTGCAATAGTAGGTGATATAGGTTCTGGTAAAAGTTATATAGCCAACCTTTTTAGTTATCCAGTTTTTAATGCTGATTTAGAGGTGGCAAAAATATACAAAACAAACAAAAGTTGTTTTAAGAAATTAAAAAAAAATTTACCTAAATATTTTTCTGTTTTTCCAGCAAAAAAAATACAAATTATAAATGCAATAAAGGATAGTGAAATAAATCTGAAAAAAATTACTAAAATTATCCACCCACAAATTAGAAAAAAATTATCTATTTTTTTGAAAAAAAATAATAAAAGAAAAATTGTAGTTTTAGATATTCCTCTTTTTTTAGAAAATAAATTAAATCAGAAAGGTGATATTATAGTTTTTATTCAATCGAAAAAAACTGATATTATAAAAAAACTTAAAAAGAGAGATAATTTTAATTTAAATTTATACAATCAATTTAAAAAAATACAGTTACCACTTAGTTATAAAAGAAAAAGCTCTGACTATATTATTAAAAATAATTTTACCAGTAATTTTGCTAAAATAAGTGTAAAAAAAATATTAAAAGAAATTATATAAAATGAAAGAAGTAATACTAGACACAGAAACTACAGGTCTATCAGTTAGAGATGGACATAGAATTGTAGAAATTGGATGTATTGAAATAGATAATTTAATTCCCACTCAAAATAAGTTCCATTGCTACTTAAATCCTGAAAGAAAAGTTTCTGAAAAAGCACTTGAAGTTCATGGCTACACTGATGAATTTTTATCTACCCAGAAAAAATTTTCAGAAGTTGTGGATGAGTTCTTAAACTTTATAGAAAATAAAAGATTAGTAATTCACAACGCTGAGTTTGACTTGTCTCACTTAAATCATGAATTAGTGTTGCTAGGTATGAAAAAATTAAATATAGAAAATACAGTAGATACTCTTGCTTTAGCCAGAGACAAATTTCCTGGCTCCCCAGTAAGTCTCGACGCTTTGTGCAAAAGGTATAGAGTAGATAACTCTAATCGGACGCAGCACACTGCTCTTATTGACTGTGATTTATTAGCTAAAGTTTATATTAATCTTTTAGATCAAAAAGAGCCCACTCTAAGTTTTGAGAATGAAGAAAATTTAGAAACAATAATTAATTCAAACAACACAAATCAATATTATAAAAAAATCATTAAGCCTACAGAAGAAGAGCTTAAGTTACACAAAAATTATTTAAAAAATAATTTAAAGAAAAATTTTTTTAATTAGATCTTTGTTTGTAAAGTTTAGAAAAATCTATTTGTTTATCAAGTTTTACTTCTGGAAAGCCAGAATTATGAAGCAAATCTAAAAATGTCTTTTTTAAATTAGGATAAATTTTATTTTGAACATCGCACAATACAATTTTTTCTAAATCTTGTTTATCTTTTATATTATCATTAATCTTAATAATTGAGGCATAAACTATTTCAAAATAAGATCTTTTTTCGTTTAGCTCTTTGTCTTCAAATTTCATTGTTGTGTTAACCTCAATCATTTTATCTTTTAAAGCTTTTGAAATAATATCTATTTTTAAATTATATTTTGAAATATTTTCTTTAACAAATATATAACTTTGAACATCAGGTGTTTCGCTGGAAATATCTTTTACAAATTCAGCTAATATTTTAAAGTTTTCTGTCATCTTTATCTTCTATATCTTCAAACTCACCATTAATAAAATCTTGATTTTTATTATTTGTCTTTTGTTTATTTGAAACTTTTTTAAAAATCAATTTTCTTGTTGGAGGAAAGATTATTAATAACCCCAAAAAGTCTGTTGCAAACCCCGGTAAGACCAAAAGCAATGCTGCAAAAGCTAAAGCAGCACCTGATATTATTTCGTAAACTGGTAGCTCATTTTTAACAATTTGCGACATTCCAGTCCTTAAAGTATTAAAACCTTCATACCTTGCATAAATTACTCCAAAAAAGGCAGTAACAAAAATAAGTAAAATGGTGTTAAAGGCGCCAATTTGAGAGCCCATTTTGATAAATAGATAAATTTCAACAATCGGTATACCAACAAGTAACAATAAAAATGTGTTCATTTGTCTTTATACTAAATTGCTAGTTGTAATTAAGCAACATAGTAAATATTATTAGTATATGAGTTATAGTTTTGAATACATAGATATTATTCTTTTAGCAATGATTGCTGGTTTTATTTTTCTTCGTCTGAGAGGAATACTTGGTAAAAAAACTGGTTTCGAAGGAAAAATTCCACCACAATTTGAAAAGGAATTTCAAAAAACAAACATAATTCCAAAGCCAGTTAGTGAAAATTTTGATGAAGTGTCTCAAAAAGAATTCTTAAAAGGTGCAAAAATTGCTTATGAAACAATTATTACAGATTTTAGTGATAGTGATAACAAGCTGATAGCAAGCAAACCACTTTTAGGTAAAAAAATTTATGATCAGTTTAAAGAGGCGCTTGAAGATAGAGCTAATAAAGGTCATTTTGCTGAAATAACCTTTATAGGGATTAAGTCAGCTGTAATTAAAACTCATAAAAAAATTGAAGACAGCTTAGAAGTTACAGTGAATTTTGTTAGTGAAATTATAACATGTATAAAAGATAAAGATAAAAAGATTGTGTCAGGAGATAATGAAAAAATAAAAACTGTTTATGATACTTGGGTTTTCTCAAAAGACATTAAATCATCAAATCCAAATTGGTTATTAATTAATACTATTACTTAATTGATTAAGAAGATAACAGACAAAGACAAAGAAGATTGGGAAAATTTCCTAAATAATAATAAAAAAAATCTTAATAACAATTCTATAAAAAAAAAAGATATAAAAAATTCAGATAAAGACAAGCATGACTGGGAAAATTTTTTAAATAATAAAGAGAAAATTCTAAATAAAGATTCTGTCCATAAAAAAAATATAAGATATGAGAAGATAAAAAAAATAGATCTTCATGGCTATACTATTGAAGAAGCAAATAAGGCTATAGAACAATTTATTCAAAAATGTTTTGATGAAAGTGTTACCAAAATAATCGTGATTACAGGCAAAGGACTAAGGTCTAAAAATGTTGAAAATCCTTACCTTTCAAGGGATTTGAGTATACTAAAATATTCAGTTCCTGAATTTATTGAAAACAATAAAAACTTAACACAATTTATTATTGAAACCACAGACGCTAAGATTGAAGATGGTGGCAGTGGAGCTTTTTATATCTATCTTAAAAATAAGAATAAATTTAAAGAATAAATTTAGATAAATCTGTATCCTTAACAAGTTCATCTAGATTTTGTTTTACATAATCAGAATCTATTATAATTTTTTCACCAGCTCTATCCGTTGCTGTAAAACTAATATCATCTAAAATTCTTTCAATAATAGTGTGCAGTCTTCTTGCGCCAATATTTTCTACAGTATTGTTAACTTCTGAAGCCATATTGGCAATCGCATCAATACCGTCATCAGAAAACTCTAGTTCAACATTTTCTGTTTTTAAAAGGGCAATATATTGTTTAATTAAACTATAATCTGGTTCTTTAAGAATTCTTTTAAAATCATCACTAGTCAAAGCTTCTAGCTCAACTCTTATTGGAAGTCTACCTTGTAACTCTGGAAGTAAGTCTGAAGGTTTTGCTAGTTGGAAAGCACCAGAAGCAATAAATAAAATATGATCAGTTTTAATTGTACCGTACTTTGTGCTAACTGTTGTTCCTTCAATTAGAGGAAGTAGATCTCTTTGTACTCCTTCTCTAGAAACATCTCCACCAGATCTATCCGTTCTCCCTGAAATTTTATCTATTTCATCTAAAAAAACTATTCCATTGTTTTCTGTTGAATCTTTTGCTGATCTTATAATCTTATCTTCCTCTATTAATTTGTCAGCTTCATCGTTAATTAAAATTTCATGAGATTCTTTGACGGTCATTTTCTTCTTTTTCTGTTTATTCCCAACAGATTTTCCAATCATCTCTCCAATATTTATCATTCCAATATTTGCTCCAGGCATTCCAGGAATCTCAAATGCAGCCTGAGAGCCACTATCGTTTACTGCTATTTCAATTTCATTATCATCTAAATCACCATCCCTTAATCTTTTTCTAAAGCTTTCTCTTGTAGCAAGACTTGCTTTATTTCCAACCAGAGCATCTAAAACTTTTTCTTCTGCTAACTTTTGTGCCTTTGCATGAACTTCTTTTCTTTTCTTTATTTTTTCCATTGCAATTGCAATTTCAAGTAGATCTCTTATAATTTGCTCAACATCTCTTCCAACATACCCAACCTCAGTAAATCTTGTGGCCTCTACCTTTACAAAAGGAGCTTCTGCTAATTTTGATAATCTTCTAGAAATTTCTGTTTTACCAACCCCTGTTGGCCCGATCATTAAAATATTTTTAGGTAAAACTTCATCTTTCATTTCACCTTTTAAAGCTTGTCTTCTCCATCTATTTCTTAAAGCAATGGCAACTGCTTTTTTAGCTTTATTTTGTCCAACAACATATCTATCTAATTCAGAAACTATTTCTCTTGGTGACAAAGAACTAACTAAAGAGTTGTCTTTCTTTTCAGCTTTTTCTTTTGGAAAAGGAGTAACGTTTGTATCTTTCATTAAATTTTTTCAATTTTAATATTATTATTAGTGAATACACAAATTTCAGATGCAACTTGAATTGCTTTTCTTGCAACTTCTTCAGCACTCAAATCTGTATCTAATAAAACTTTAGCAGCAGCCAAAGCATAATTTCCACCTGATCCTATACCTATAGCATCACCTTCTGGCTCTAACACATCACCAGTTCCTGAAATTATAAAGCTATTTTCTTTATCACCAATAGCCATTAAAGCTTCTAGTCTTCTTAAATATTTGTCAGTTCTCCAGTCTTTTGCTAACTCGACAGCTGCTCTTGGAAGGTTACCAGCATGCTTTTCAAGTTTTGCTTCTAGTCTTTCAAACAAAGTTAATGCATCTGCAGTAGATCCAGCAAATCCAGCTATTACATTTCTTTTTTCAATTTTTCTAACTTTTGCAGCAGTGCTTTTTATAACAGTATTGCCCATACTAACTTGGCCATCTCCTGCAACCACCACTTCATTGTTTTTTCTAATAAGCACTATTGTAGTCATAGGTTATAAATGGATATTAATTTTTATTCTTCAAGTAGTAGATTGCAAATATTGATATAGTTAATTAATCCCTATATACATATTATATATTATGAGCAGAATTGGAAAAGTTTCCAGAAAAACAAAAGAAACTAGTATCAGTGTTGAAGTTAATATTGACGGCAAAGGTCATTATAAAATTGATACCGGAATAGGTTTTTTAGATCACATGCTTGAACAACTATCAAAGCATTCACTGATTGATTTAAAAGTTAAAGCAAAAGGAGATACCCATATAGATCTTCACCATACAACGGAAGACACTGGAATTGCTATAGGTGAGGCTTTAAAAAAAGCACTGAAAGATTTTAAAGGAATTAAAAGATACGCTCATGCAATGATTCCCATGGATGAAACATTAACAAGAGTTGCAATTGATGTTTCGAATAGACCTTATTTAATATGGAAAGTTAAATTAAAAGTGGAAAGACTTGGAGAGATGGACACGGAGCTTTTTAAAGAATGGTTTCAAGCATTTTCTCAATCAGCAGGAATAACTCTGCACATGGAGAATATTTATGGAGATAATAGTCATCATATAATCGAGTCTTGTTTTAAGGCTCTAGCAAGATCATTAAGAACAGCTTTAGAAATAGACCCCAGAAATAAGAAGAGCATTCCATCAACTAAAGGCTCATTATAAGTTTAATGAATGTCACAATTGTTGATTATAATTCAGGAAATATCAGCTCTGTAATAAATTCTTTTAAAGAAGTTGCTAAAGACAAAGTTAATATCGAAGTGACTTCGGATTTAAATAAGATTAAATCAAGTGATAAAGTAGTTTTACCAGGGCAGGGATCGTTTAAGAGCTGCGTTGATGCATTAAATAGCATAAATGGCTTAGTAGAGACACTCAATGAGTTTGCAATAATTAATAAAAAACCTCTTCTTGGAATTTGTGTTGGTTTACAGATGTTTGCAGATCTTGGTTATGAAGAAACTGAAACAAAAGGACTTGGTTGGATTTCAGGAAAAGTTTCAAAGATTGATAATCAAAATAATAAATTCAAACTTCCACACATTGGTTGGAACGAAATTAGTATTATTAAAGAAAGCAAGATTTTTAAGGATATAAAAAATAAATCACACATGTATTTTGTACACAGCTACGAATTTATTCCAGATGATAAAAGTGTAATTTCAGCAACGACAGACTATTCATCAAATATTGTTTGTTCTGTTGAAAAAGAAAATATTTTTGGAACTCAATTTCACCCTGAAAAGAGTGATAAATTAGGACTTAAAATTATAGAGAATTTTTTGAATTTATAAATATGAAAATATTTCCAGCTATAGATATTAAAGATAAAAAATGTGTGAGACTAATTAAAGGGGACTTTAATAATAAAACTGAATATGAAATATCACCGATTGATCAAGCTGGTAAATACAAAGATCATGGTTTTAAAAATTTACATATTGTTGATCTAGATGGTGCCCTAATTGGAGAGACATTTAATCTGGATATTATTAAAGAAATTGTTCATAAATTTGATTTAAAAATTGAAGTAGGAGGCGGCGTTAGAAGTATTGATAGTATTCAAAAATATGTAGATGTAGGAGTTGAGAAAGTTATCTTAGGAAGTGCAGCTATAAAAGATAAGAATTTTTTAAAAGAGGCATGTCAAAAATTTCCAAATAAAATTGCCTTAGGTCTAGATGCTAAAGATGGATACTTGTCTGTTTCAGGATGGAAGGAAAACTCTAATCAATTGACTTTAGATTTTTTAAAAGAAGTAAATGATTATGGTGCTAGCAGATTAATTTATACAGACATAAACAGAGATGGCACCAAACAAAGTCCTAATTTTAAAGAAACAATTAATGTTGCAAATGTATCTAATTGCCCAGTAATTATTTCAGGAGGGGTATCTTCAATTGATGACATTAAAAAAGCAAAAGGTTTAAAAAATATTGAAGGAATAATAGTTGGTAAGGCTATATACGATGGTGATATTAAATTAGACGAACTAGCAAAAGAAATAGATGCTTAAAAATAGAATTATTCCATGTCTAGATGTTAAAAATGGTAGAGTCGTTAAAGGAATTAATTTTGTAGATTTAAAAGATGCTGGTGACCCAGTTGAGCAAGCTAAAATCTATAGTGATGGTGGTGCTGATGAGATTTGTTTTTTAGATATTACAGCTTCCAATGAAAATAGAGAAACAATTTATGATGTGGTTGAAAGAACATCTAAGAAATGTTTTGTACCTTTAACGGTTGGTGGTGGGGTTAGAGGAGTTGAAGATATTAATAAATTATTAAGTTGTGGAGCAGATAAAGTTTCAATTAATACTGCAGCAGTTCAAAATCCTGAAATGATAATTGAAAGTTCAAAAAAATTTGGATCACAATGCATTGTTGTTGCAATAGATGCAAAAAAAAATGGCAATAAATGGAAGGTTTTTACTCATGGTGGGAGAAATAATACAAACTTAGACGCAATAGAATTTGCAAAAAAAATGGAAGATAGTGGAGCAGGGGAATTACTAGTTACCTCTATGGATAGAGACGGCACTCAAATTGGCTATGACAATGACTTAATGTTTAAAATATCTTCAACAGTTAATATACCGGTGATTGCTTCGGGTGGAGTAGGTAACTTGGATCACCTAGTTGATGGAATAAGACTTGGCAATGCTAGCGCTGTACTTGCAGCCTCAATTTTTCATTATGGAACATACTCCGTTAATGAAGCCAAACAATATTTGAATTCAAAAGGAATTCCCGTTAGGATTTAGACATGTCAGAAAATCTATTAAATTTAGTAAATACAATTAGAGACAGAAAAAATAAGAATAAAGATAAATCTTACACGTCATCATTATTATCAGGCGGCCTGTCTAAATGTATAGATAAAATGGAAGAAGAATTTGATGAACTTAAAGAGGCCTTAAATGATAAATCTAACATAGTTCATGAAGCAGCAGATACAATTTATCATATATTAGTTACACTTGAGGTAGCTGATATTAAGTTTGAAGATGTCCTGAAAGAGTTGGAAGACAGAAAAAAACAATCAGGTATTGAAGAAAAGAACAATAGATAATGAGTTACGACAAAAATAATATTTTTGCAAAAATTTTGAGAAAAGAAATTTCTTGTAAAAAAATATTTGAAAATGACCATGTTCTTTCTTTTCACGATATTAATCCTCAAAAAAAAATGCATGCATTGGTCATTCCAAAAGGTGAATATATCGATTTAGATGATTTTAATAATAGAGCCTCAGATCAAGAGATAGTCGCGTTAAGCAAAGCTATTACTCAAGTTTCGAAAATATTAGGTATATCAACGGATATAGGTAAAGGTTATAGAGCTTTAACAAATTTGAGTGAAAATGGCGGTCAAGAGGTTCCACATTTACACTTCCATTTATTTGGAGGAGAAAAAGTTGGAAAAATGGTTGAGTGACAGAAAAAATTTTTAGAAACTATTTAGAGCTAAAGTCTCATGAAGATTTTAAAGAAGTAATAAAACCATCAGATAATTATTCTGTAGAATTAAATGATCCAAAAGATTTCCAATTAAATAAATTTTTTTATAAGAACATTGGTAAAAACTACAGATGGATCGATAGGCTTGTTTGGACAGACTTGGATTGGAGTAGGTATGTTTCTAATAAAAAACTTTTTACTTACATTCTTAAAAATAAAGGTGAAATGGCTGGCTACTTTGAGCTATTATTTGATAAAGATACAAAAGAGTCAGAAATTGCATATTTTGGTATTTTGGAAGATTATTTTGGAAGAAAATTAGGTGGTTATTTATTGAGTGAAGCAATTAAATATTCTTTTTCTTTTGGTTCATCAAGGATATGGGTTCATACCTGCTCATTAGATCATAAAAATGCTTTGAAAAATTATCTTTCAAGAGGTATGAAAGTATTTAATGAAGAAGTACTAATAGTTAAATAATTTATATCTAATTATGGCAATAAGCTAATGTTCCCAATAAAATTAAAACCTCATTTTATAAAAAATTCAAAACTTATAAGGTTAGGTTCAATTGATGATGGTGGATATGTTGTTCCAAAAAAAGTTCTTAAAAACACCGATTATCTAGTTTCTTTTGGAATCTCTGATAATTGGGATTTTGAAAGGCATTTTGCGCGCTTATCAAACTGTAATGTGGATTCATATGATTACTCAATAGACAGCACTTTTTGGATAAATAGGTTTAGAAAAGATTTGTTTAAGTTTTTATGTTTAAAAATTTTTAAACCAAAAAAATTGTATAAAATGTTTCAGTTTTTAGATTTTATCATTTTCTTTAAGTTAAATAAAAAAAACTCGTTTTCTTTAAAAAAAATAGGTATTGGGAAAAAGCTTATTTCTTTAAAAGAAATTGTTAATAGTAAAAAGAAAATGAGTAAAATGTTTTTAAAGATAGATATAGAAGGATCTGAATATGAAATTTTAGATGAAATTAATCACTACAAAAATTTAATCACAGGCATAGTAATTGAATTTCATGAAACAAGTAAAAATATGCAAAAAATAATTTCTTTTATTTATAAACTCAAGGATAGATTATCCCTGGTTCATATTCACGGTAATAATTATTCCATTAAAAGTGTAAATCAAAAACCTGAAGCTATAGAGTTGACCTTTGTTAGTAATGAACTTTTTATTAAAGAGAATAGAAAAAACAACAAATCATATCCAATAAAGGGACTAGACTATCCTAACTCAAAACGTTCTAAAGATTTAATATTAAGGTTTAATTAAAAAGTAGGATATTTTTTCTTATTAATTAATACAGGCAATGTTTTATAGCTCTCATTAGTATAGCTAGTTCTGTTTAGGCAAAACAAATATTTTTTCTCTGATTTTAATATTAATCTTAAGTGAAGAAATAAAAGTAATTACTAGATTTTGGTAAACATCTTCTGTCTGCCAACCTATTAAGTTTAAACTTTTCTTATCAAAAAAAATATTAATTTCATTATCATTTTCAAGAAATTTAAAATTTAAATATTTACCATCAATTTCTCTTGGTTCTAAAATCTTCATTTTTGATATTAGATAATCTTTATCTAACAAAAAATTTAATGGGGTTTTACTAAGTGGGTAAAGATAATAACCACCTTTATTCGAAGTTTTTATTACTAAAGATTTTGCATTAGAGACAATAATTTTTTTATTAGAATTGTCATACGCACACCAAATTTTTTTAGGATATTCTATAATACACTTTCCATTTTCATTTTTATTATCAATAGTTTGAATAAAGTTAAAACTTAAATTATTGGTAAGCTGCATTTGAGAAATTATCTTTTCTTTGTTGGAAGAAAATACGGGGTTGTAAAAATTTAATATAAAAAATAATATTAAAACTCTAATCATTATAGAACATCTCTTTTACCAACATGATTAGCCTTACTCACAACTCCGTCAGCTTCCATCATATCAATAATTCTTGCAGCTCTATTATACCCTATTTGCAATTTTCTTTGTAAAAACGAAGTAGATGCTTTTCCTTCTGATCTAATAATATCAAGTGCTGCTTGATACAATTCATCTTTATCTCCTGAGCCTGATGCTTCTCCACTCAACTCTTTTTCATCTGCAAAATTTAAGATTTCATCTATATAATCTGGCTCTGCTTGACTTCTTAAATAATTGTTAACTTTTTCAATCTCACTTTCCGATACAAATGGTGCATGAATTCTAACGATCTTATTTGCAGAAGACATATAAAGCATATCTCCTTTACCAAGTAGTTGCTCTGCACCTTGTTCACCTAAAATTGTTCTACTATCTATTTTTGAGGTTACTTGAAAAGATATTCTTGTTGGAAAATTTGCTTTAATGGTTCCTGTAATAACATCAACACTCGGTCTTTGTGTGGCCATTATAATATGAATTCCAGCAGCTCTTGCCATTTGAGATAATTTCTGAATATAATTTTCTATCTCTTTACCAGCAACAAGCATTAGGTCAGACATTTCATCTACCACAACAACAATATAGGGCATAGCCAAAGTGTGCTTAGCATTATAGCCATCAATATTACGCACTCCTTCTTTGGTCATAAGTCGGTATCTATTTTCCATCTCTTTAACAACCCAACCTAAGACGGAAGCAGCTTTTTTTGCCTCAGTGATTACAGGACATAATAAGTGAGGTATGCCTTCATAGGTTGATAGTTCAAGCATTTTAGGATCAATTAGTATGAACTTACATTTGTCCGGTGTGTGTCTGTAAAGTAGAGATAAGATAATAGTATTTATGCAAACAGATTTACCTGATCCAGTAGTTCCAGCAATTAATAAGTGAGGCATAGAAGCTAAATCTCCAACAACAGGAACACCAGAGATGTTTTTACCCAGCGCAATTGGTAATCTGATGTCTTTTTTATTAAAATCAGAGTTAGAGAGTATTTCACTTAAATAAACATTCTCACGACTAGAATTTGGAAGCTCTATACCGATAGTGCTTCTTCCAGGTATAGTAGCGATTCTTGCAGATTCAGAACTAGTGTTTCGAGCAATGTCATTTGAGAGATTAATAATTTTTGATACCTTAACACCCGCTGCTGGCTCAAACTCATTTAGTGTTACTACAGGGCCATGACTAACTTTCTTAATTTCTCCACTAACTCCGAAATCTAATAAGATTTTTTCTAAAAACTCACTATCAATATAATCTTCATCTTTTAACTTTTCTCTATCTTTTCGTGTGGGGATTTTAAGTAAATCAATTGTAGGTAGCTTGAAGCGAATTTTTTTACTAGGAGATTTATTTTCACTTTTTATAAAAGGTAAATCTTCTTGAATTAAATTTGTAATTTCTTCTTGTGGTATAAACTCGTTAATTATCTCATTTTTATTAGTGTAGCTCTTTTCTTTTTTTACAAAGGTTAACCTAAAAAGTTTTTTTAAGATTTTATAAAAAGAACTAATTTTAAAATGGATACTAATTAAAAATAAAATAAAGGTAATTAAAATTAACAAGTAATAAGAAATTTGAGAATTAATATTAATTAAAGAAGTTAAAAAAGTTGTTTCTAAATATTTTCCAATAAAACCACCATTTCCGTTAATATAGAGGTTGAAGGCAGTAGGGTAAAAAAAAGAAAAAAATAGAGAACCAAATGAAGAATAAAGAACTGAATAAAAAATACTTTCCAATATTAAAAAAATTTTCTTATTTAGAACTATATTTATCCCAGAAAATACAAGTGTAAATGGAATTAATAGAGCAATGAGTCCAAAGGTTTGAAAAAAAAGATCAGCCGTGTAACTTCCGTTAAAGCCAAGTAAGTTTTTAATCTCAGTATTATCTGGAAAAATAAAATTAGGATCGTCAGGAGAAAAGGTTGCAAGAGAAACCAGTAAAAGAAGGCCAATTATAACAAGGGCAATCCCAGCAGTTTCGATAATTCTATTTATGCCAAAATTAATTGTATTGTTGGCTAATTTTTTAAATTCCATAAATAAATGAGTCTAATTAATCACTTTGTATCATCTAATTTTTATTGTTAAAATTAAAATTATTATGAATGTTTGTATTATTGGTGAAGGTCTAACTGCTCTATCTTTGGCTAAAAGCCTTATAAATAAAAAAATAAATGTTCATTATTATAACAAAAATAGAAATAGTAATTTTTCTTCCAATAGGACAATAGGAATATCCAAAAGTAATTTTGAATTTTTTAAAGAAAAAATTTTTCAAATTTCAAAAAATAATTACTGGAAAATAAATAGAATAGAAATTTATACAGATAAAATTGATACAGAAAATTTATTAAAATTTGAGAATGATAAAAGTGACCTATTTTATATCATAAAAAATGATGAACTTTTAAAATCGTTAAAAAATAACCTTAATAAAAGTAAATTTTTTAAAAAAATAATATTAAGAAAAGATGTTAATGAAGAGTCTTTAAATAAAAAAGAATATGATTTAATAATTAATTGTGATGCAAGTAATTTTTTAGCAAAAAAGTATTTCACAAAAAAAATTAGTAAAAATTATTATAATCTTGCTTATACCACTATTTTAAAACATAAAAAAATAGAGAATAATACAGCAACTCAAATTTTTACAAAACAAGGTCCAATTGCATTTTTACCAATCTCTAACACCAAAACATCTGTAGTATATTCAATAGATACCAAGAATCAAAAATTTGATAATAGTGATGTAATAGATTTAATTAATAAAAATAATCCTAAATATAAAATTAATAAAATTGATAAATTAAATAGCTTTGAGTTAAGTTCCTCAAATTTAAGAAACTATCATCATAAAAATATTTTAGCTTTTGGAGATATACTTCACAGGGTGCACCCATTAGCAGGACAAGGATTTAACATGACAATACGGGATCTTAGAATTTTAATTAAAATTATTGAAGACAAAATTGAATTAGGTATTCAATTAGATTCACTTATATTAGATGAGTTTGAAAAAAAAACGAAAGATAAAAACTTTGTTTTTTCTAAAGCCATAGACTTGATTTATGAGTCCTTTAACTTAGATAAAAAAGTTCAAAATAAAAGCTTTAGCAAAATTCTTAAAGGCATTGGAAAAAACAAGAATCTAAATAGTTATTTTATTAAACTAGCCGATACAGGAATGAATTTTTAAGCTTATTGAATAGTTGTATTTTGAAAATTATCAAAACTATAAGTGCTTAATATTTCTGAAATTTTATCTTTTCGAGCTTCTAAATTTTTGCTTTCTAATAAAATTTGTTTTTCTTCCAGTGAAAAAGGAGAGGCCATTGCTAGGGCATTTATTGTTTCATTTAAATCTTGTTTTTCTAAAGATTTCCAATTTATAAGATATCCTTTTTTTTCAAATAATAATTTTAAATCTTTAAAGATCGATTCAAGATCAGCAAACTTTAATTTTTTTTTTTCAGGCGTTAAGTCAAGTTCAAAACTATCATAACTAGTTTCACAAGTACGATAAGGTTTTGTATTTTTAATTTCTTTTATTATTGCAAATCGTGTTATCCCATTTAATTCAATCATATATCTACCATCAGATGTATCCTTAAAATTGATTATTTCACCCAAGCAACCAATCTTATGAAGTCCAGGGATTGAACTATCATCATTGCTTTTTGGCTGTATCAAACCAATCATCTTGTTTGTTTTCATACTATCATTAACCATTTCAACATATCTTGGTTCAAATATATTTAATGGAACTGTTGTTTGAGGAAATATGATAAAGTTACTCAATGGAAAGACAGGTATAGTTTTTGGTAAATTTTGTTTTTTCATTCTTTCTTTTAGCAAATTTTTGAAAATCTATATACTAATGAAACACTTTATTATTGATTGAACTAAAAAAACCATCTATTTATAGTGTCTTTTATAAGCGGGTCTAGCTCATTGGTAGAGCGAATCGTTGCCAACGATTAGGTAGAGGGTTCGATTCCCTTGACCCGCTCCAAAATTTTAAAACATACTAATTAATGAGTGATTTACTTAATAAAAAATGTGTACCATGTGAGGGTGGAAATTTACCTTTCGATATCAGTGAAATTCACAAATATCAAAAAAAAGTAGATGGTTGGGATGTTAAAAAAAATACAAAAAAAATATATTTTTTAGAGAAAAATTTTATTTTTAAGAATTTTATTAATAGTCAAAATTTTATAAATAAAGTTGGTGAAATATCAGAAAATGAAAATCATCATCCAGATATTTCATTTGGTTGGGGGTATGCTAAAATTGTAATTACTACTCATGCTATAGAGGGACTGTCAGAAAATGATTTTATTTTAGCAGCTAAAATTGATCAAATTATCAATGTCTGAAGTGTCTTGTTTTAGAAAAAACTAAAATAGTACCAGTTTGGTTTGCAAATTTTATTATCTCTTTATCTCTAATTGATCCAGAAGGCTGTATTACAGCTGAAACCCCTGACTGTACTAATTTTTCAATACCATCTACAAATGGAAAAAATGCATCAGAGGCCGCCACAACATCTTCTTTTAAGTTTTGAAATTTATTCATTTTATCTATAGCAATTTGACAGCTATCAAGTCTACTAGGTTGCCCTGAACCAATGCCAACGGTTGCTTCCTGACAGGCAAGCACAATTGCATTTGATTTTACGTATCTACAAACATTAAATGCAAAAATTAAATTTTTTAATTGGGATTTATTTGGTTTTTGTTTTGAAACGATTTTAAAATCTTTAAGTTCAAATGCTTTTAAATCTTCAGATTGTGTTAAAATAGATTCATTTACAGAGCCAAATTTAATTAAATCTTTCATCATAAATTCTGATGCATCAATAATTCTTATATTTTTTTTCTTTTTTAAAATTGTTAAAGCATCAATTTCAAAACCATTTGCAATGACAACCTCTAAGAAAATTTTATTAAACTCTAAAGCTAGAACTTTATTTATTTTGAAATTACATGAAACTATTCCACCAAAAGCACTAACTGGATCAGATGCAAGAGCTAATTTATAACTTTTTAAACTATCTTTATTGATTGAAACACCACAAGGATTGGTGTGTTTTACAATAACTGTTCCAGAGTTTTTAGGTAAAGATTTAGATATTGTTAATGCAGAAAAAATATCATTATAATTATTATAGCTTAACTGCTTACCATGAATTTGTTTAATATTAAGATTTTGATTTTTAGAATAAATTGCAGCTTCTTGATGTGGATTTTCTCCATATCTTAATTTTTCAATTAAGTTTCCATAAATAATTTTCTTTTTTGGGAAATTAGTTTTTTTAATTTTATTAAAATAGTTAGAAATTACAGCATCATAATAGGCCGTCTCAGAGAAGGCCTCTGAAGACATTTTTTCTCTAAACTCAATAGATGTTGATCCTTTGTTATTTTCTAATTCATTAATTAGAGTCCCATATTGATTTGAAGATGTAATAACTGCAACGTCGTTATAATTTTTTGCTGCTGCCCTAACCATAGTGGGACCCCCCACATCAATATTCTCTATTATTTTTGAATGATTGGTCGTTTGCTCTAAAGTTTTTTCAAAAGGGTAAAAGTTAACAATAACTAGGTCAATTTCATCATATTGATTAGCCTTTAATTCCTTAGCATGAGATTTATCATTTCTTTTACTTAATATGCCGGCATGAATTTTTGGGTGCAGGGTTTTAACTCTTCCACCAAGAATTTCTGGTGAACCCGTATACTCAGAAACTTCCAGACATTTAAATTTAAGTTTCTTTATTTCTTTATAGGTGCCCCCAGAGCTAATTAACTCAATCTTGTATTTAGCTAAAACTTTTAAAAGGCTGCTTAAATTTTTTTTATCAGATACTGAAATAAGAGCTTTTTTTATTTTTTTCATTATAATTTTGTGATTTCCCATCTTATAGTTTGATTTTCTTCATTAGTCATTCCTGAAATAAATATATTTTGATTATCTGTGAAAGAATTTTTTTCACCAAAATATAACCCTTTATCAATATTCATTATTGAGTTATCTGAACTAAATTTCCAGCCTTCTCCATCAAGATCTATAAATATTGACTTTCCATCTTTTGTTTTCATTACTTTAACGTTTGGTTCTAAGTGAAATCTAATTTCAAATTTTAAATTCTTAATATCCTTATTAGAAATAATTTTATCATGTCCAATAAATTTTAATTGTTCTGGGTAGAATTCTATTTCACGGGCATGAACAATTCCATGTAGTTTCAAATAACCATCATGAGAAGCATTAATTTTCCAATAATTTTTTTCAAATACTATTTTTTTTTTTAATATTTTTAACCCTTGGTTAATTCTAGATTTTTTGCCTCTGAGTTTATTAAAACTACAAGAAGATTTATCATCTACAACTAGCGTGCTGTGGACTGCACTCGATTTAGATATTTCATTTAATTGGTGATTAACCTTTTGAAAATAACCACAATTACTAATTAATTTTTTACCATTTGATATGATCTCAAAAGACAAAGCTCCAGCTTGATAATTTGAAGATAGTTTTGTATTTGGGCTTGATCCAATATCCATTATCAGAGAATTTTTTTTATTGTTAAGAATAGCATAGCCACCTAGCTCATTATTTTGATTTTTAAAGTTATAGCCAAGTCTTTTTAAATAAAGGTCAAAATAATGATTATTTGTTTTGTGATTACCATTAAAGAGAAAATCTACTTTATTGTTTTGCCAAATAAAAGCGTAAGCCTGACCTAAATAATATATATTTTCATTTATAAAGTCAGGTATTTCATTTTGAGATTCTTTGAACCACTCTCTAATTAATATAAAATATTTTAAATAGAAACTTAACTGCCTAACATTTCTTGATTTCGGAAAGCCATCATTATCCAATGAATATTTTACTAATTTTTTTAGTAAACTTAACCCAGTATTTAGATAATCATTATTTTGAGGGTATGATAGGCCGGTTAAAATGATAGCCGCACAACCTATAATCTTATCATTGATTAATTCAGAGGTTTCAATTTCATTAATAAGGTGATTGATCTGCTTCTTTATAATGCCATTAAACCTGTCTTTATAATCAATGCTACCATCTTCATAGGTAAGTCTAGAATTTGAAATCCAAGCTATTATTCTTTTTCCAATTATATCAATTTTCCAACTCTTAGAGTTGTATCTGTCATTTGTATTAATCCATTGATAAATGACATTTTGAGTGTCTTTTTTTGAAGATCTAAGATCTAGGCTAAATAACCAAAAAAAACTGTTTAAATTCTGTTGGTCTTTTTGTTTTAAATTTAGATTATCCCAAATTTCATTTAATGAATAATTTTCTATATTAATTTTTTTTTTGTCATATTTTATAAGACCATCTAGCAAGCTAGGACTTGGTTGATATTCGATTAATCCAATTGAGGAGGGTGTAATTTTTTTATTATAGAGATTAGAGTTTAAATAAAAATGACGAATTTTTTTTTTGATAAGCTTAAGTGAATTGTTTAAAATCATTATTCTAACTTGATTTTAAAAGGCCTATATTTTTTTTTATATCTCCATTATTGTTTTTAAATATAGTTGTTCCAGATACTAAAATGTTTGCACCAGCTTCTATTGCTAGTTTATTATTATCAAAATTAATTCCACCATCAATCTCGATATCAAAATCTAGATTTTTTTGATCCCTTATTTTTTTTAATTCTTTTATTTTTTCTAGAACTTCTGGCATAAACTTTTGTCCTCCAAATCCAGGGTTTACACTCATAATTAGAACTAAATCGATCTCGTTTAATAAGTCGGTTATTAAATTAATTTTAGTTTCTGGGTTTAGAGAAACTCCTACTTTTTTATTTAAACTCTTTATATGTTCTATTGAACTTTTTAAATCCTCAGTAGCCTCTGGATGTATCGTAATAATGTTTGCTCCAGCATCTGCATAATCTTTAATATACTTATGTACAGGAGAAATCATTAAATGAACATCAAATGGTAGTTTTGTGTATTGTCTTAAAGCCTTAATGATTGGAGGTCCCATTGTTAAATTTGGAACAAAATGGCCATCCATCACATCCACATGGATCATATCAGCACCACCTTCCTCTAGTCTTTTAATTTCATTGCCTAATTGACTAAAATCAGCGGACAAAATTGAAGGTGATATTTGTATTTTTTTCATCGATTACTAATATTAGTAGTATCAATATTATTTTTAATTTGAATTAATTATTTGCCAAAAATACGATAAATTTCTGAAGCAATTTCGCTTTCTAGAGGAAAAGATAACATTCCCATGACAGAATACCCTAGTAGGTAGGGCATAAGGTAAAATCTAATCATATAAAAGAACCAGGCCACGTAAAGAGGAACAAGAGGATCTATAATAAATGAAGGAGTAATAGGTTTGAATATACGAATTAATGGATTTGTTAACTTTACAAAAGCCTTCATAAAAAAAAATTCTGAATTTTCTCGTTGAAAGATATTCATCGCAACTCTTCCAATCAAAGTCCACATTACAACACCTAAAATATAATCAATTATAAGAATAAAGGGATGAATTTCTGGCATAAATATAAAAAGGAATTTTGTTTAAAACTTTGTTAAGGGGCGAAATAAATCGCCCCTTAATATAAAATTTAATTAGTGTTGTTTTCCAAGAATTGTTTTACCACTTGGAATACGAAGCTCGTCAATCATATCTTGAGTAGCTCTGTCTGGCGCTTTTGTTAGTAAACTAACAACTACCATAGAAACTAAACTAACTAACGATCCAAAGATACCGAATGTAAGTTGAGTAATACCCCAGAATCCAGCTCCACCAGTACGTACCCAAACTAGATACCAAGTACCAGCTGCTAATCCTAGAAGCATTCCAGCAACAGCACCAGGACCATTAGCTCTTTTCCACCATACACCTAGTACAAGTGGGAAGAATAGTCCTGACATCGCAAAGTCAAAAGCCCAGATTACTGAACCCAAGATACCTTGGATACCCATTGCGGCAATAGTTGCTCCAGCAAAACCAATGATTACAAGTAATACTCTTGCAACAATTAATCTTTTCGCAGCTTCTGCTTTTGGATCAATGATCTTGTAGTACAAGTCATGAGACAAAGCATTTGCGATTGCTAAGATCAAACCATCGGCAGTAGACATGGCAGCGGCCATACCTCCAGCAGCAACCAGACCTGAGATTACATAAGGTAATCCAGCAATTTCTGGAGTAGCTAATACAACAGCTTTACCACCCATGAAAAACTCATTTAATTCAAGAGTTCCATTTCCGTTAAAGTCGCTGACAAACATCAGGTTAGCTTGGTTCCAGTTTTGATACCAATCTATCGCTTGAACCTCAGCTATTGATTTACCAATAATCCCCGTTGAAAGTGTTGGATCAATCAGTGATAGTTTTGATAATGTAGCTAACATTGGCGCAGTTGAGTATAAAATAAAGATGAAAAGTAGCGACCATGCTACAGATCTTCTAGCTGATTTTACACTTGGAGTAGTAAAGTATCTCATCATAACGTGAGGCAAAGAAGCTGTTCCTGCCATCATACAAATTGCCAGAGAAATGAATCCCCAGTTTGTTCCGTTAACCGATGAGTGTGCTTTAGTTATTCCAGCTAAACCTTTTGGTACTGTAGCTAAGTCGGCAGCTGAGTTTTTCACAAACCCAAACTGACCTTCTAATTCAGCAATTCTAGCTACCTCATCTCCCAACATTAAATGTGGAAAGAATCCAGCACCCATTTTACTACTGATCCAGAATACAGGAAGCAAGTAAGCAATAATTAAAACTATATATTGCGCAACTTGTGTCCATGTAACCGCTCTCATTCCACCAAGCATTGAACACATCAATATACTTGCTAATCCGACGTACACAGCAATTTCAAAAGGAATATCTAATGCTACTGAAGCAATAGTTCCTGTTGCATTGATTTGTGCAGTCACATATGTGAATGAAGCTACTGTTAATACTAGTACCGCAGAAAGTCTTGCTGCATTACCACCATATCTTGTACCAACAAAATCTGGAACCGTGTAACAGCCAAATTTTCTTAAGTAAGGTGCTAGTAAAGTAGATACAAGTATGTAACCACCTGTCCATCCAACTAGTAGTGCCATATATCCATAGCCCTTAAAGTAAATACCACCTGCCATTGCAACGAATGATGCACCAGACATCCAGTCTGCTGCAGTAGCCATTCCGTTAAATACAGTAGGTACTTCTCTGCCTGCTACGTAGTACGCGTCCATCTGAAGTGTACGTGATAACCAACCGATTATCGCATAGATAGCAATGGTGAATATAACAAAAGAAATTCCTATTGCTTTTGCAGACATTCCCATTTGTTCAGCAATCGCCATCAATATTATGAACCCTATAAAACCACCTGTATAGATTCCATAAACTTTTGGTAGATTGTCTATAAATTTACCTTTTATCATTAGCTATCCTCTCTTTCAGTGAAACCAAACTCTTCATCTATCTTCTCTTGTCTACCTGCAAACCAGAAATTCAAAATTACAAATGCTAATAATGAACCCTGACATGTCATATAATATGACAATGGGTAACCAAAAGGTTTGAAGCTAGATGCTTCCATTTCAGTTCCGAAAAAAAAGATGCCAATCGAGAATACAAACCAGATTGCTAAAGTAACAAACAGTAGCCCCCTAGTTTTTTCCCAGTGTTTTGCTTTATTTGACATTTTACTCTCCCTATATAGTTAAGAAAGAAACCTTAACCATAATGAGATAGATTGAAAGCCTTTAAATAGGTCGAATTGGAGCCATTTTTGTAATATAAACCTTAAAAAAAGTAGGTAAAATTGCTCAAATATAAACTTAAAATAAAAGACATAAAACTTGAAGATTTTAGAGTTTATTTATTTGCTTTGTTTAAAGGAGTTCTTCCAAAGAAAAAAATTAAAAATATTGAAAACCTTACACTGTTTGTTCAGACAAAATCAGCCTGGGTATCTCAGGTAACTTTATACAACTATTTAAAAACAAGAATGGGAACCAAGTGGGTATTACACTTTGATGATGAAGTATTTTTAGCATCCATTAACAAAGCTAAATGGAATATTTATTCTATAGCACTTCAGGATCTTACTTTTTATAGTCTATCGTATTTGAATGTTTTTTGTAATTATAAAGACATGAGTAAAGCCAATGAAATTTATGATGAAATTTTGACCAAAGAAACAAAAAATGGAATGCCAAAAGAAATTATTTTACAATCAAAAGAAAAATTTAAAGAAAGATTAGAAAAGATTGATTGGAATACATATTATAAGTCTTGGCCATTTAATGAAAGTGCTCTAACCTTATATAAGTGGGCACCAGTGGCCGAAGAATTAAAAACTTTAGATAGAAAGATCGTATTAAATTCTATGATCTTAAAATGGGAAAATATTGAAAAAGAATTTAAAGAATTAATTAAAATTTAAATATTTTTTCTATTATCAACTAAGCTTTGAACAACGCTTGGGTCAGCTAAAGTGGATGTGTCACCCAATTGATCATGTTCATTAGCAGCAATTTTTCTTAAAATTCTTCTCATAATTTTTCCAGATCTTGTTTTAGGTAGTCCAGGTGAAAAATGAATTATATCAGGCGTTGCAAGTGCTCCAATTTGTTTTCTTACCCAAAGTTTTAAATCTCTTTCAAGATCTAAATCTGATCTTTCGCCAACATTAAGAGTTACATAGCAATATAGACCATTACCTTTAATATCGTGGGGGTATCCAACCACAGCAGCTTCAGCAACTTTTGGATGAGCAACAAAAGCACTTTCTATTTCAGCAGTTCCTAGGTTATGACCAGAGACAATAATTACATCATCTACTCGACCAGTTATCCAGTAGTAGCCATCTTTATCTCTTTTAGCCCCATCGCCTGTAAAGTATTTTCCATCGAACTGAGAAAAATAAGTATCAATAAATCTTTGATGATCACCATAAACAGTTCTCATTTGTCCAGGCCAAGATTGAGAAATGCATAGTCTACCTTCACCAGCTCCTTTAATTTCTTTTCCATTTTTATCAACTATAGAAGGCTTAATTCCATAAAAAGGTTTACTTGCAGAACCAGGTTTTAAATTCATAGCTCCTGTTTGGGGACTAATTAAAATTCCACCTGTCTCTGTTTGCCACCACGTATCAACAATGGGACATTTAGAATTTCCAACTGTTTTGTAATACCACATCCACGCTTCAGGGTTAATGGGTTCACCAACAGTTCCTAATAATTTTAAAGATTTTCTTGAAGTTTTCTTAACAGGTTTATCACCCTCTCTCATTAAAGCTCTAATAGCGGTGGGTGCTGTATAAAAAATATTAACTTTGTATTTATCAATAATTTGCCACCATCTTGAACTGTCAGGGTAGGTTGGAATTCCTTCAAACATTATTGTTGTTGCACCATTAGCAAGAGGACCATAAATTATATAACTGTGGCCAGTAACCCAACCAATATCAGCTGTACACCAATAAATATCTTTTGGTTTATAGTTAAAAATATATTGATGTGTCATGGATGCATAAACCATATAGCCACCCGTTGTATGCAAAACTCCTTTTGGTTTTCCAGTAGAGCCAGAGGTGTAGAGAATAAACAAAGGGTCTTCCGCATTCATTTCTTCGGGTTCACATTTATTTGATATATCTTTAATTAAATCGTCATACCAAACATCTCTTCCTTTAACCCAATCAACTTTATTTCCAGTTCTTTTTACAACAATACATTTTTTAACATCTGGACATTTTCTTAACGCTTCATCAGTGATAGCTTTTAGAGGGATGGTTTTACCCCCTCTAACACCTTCATCTGCAGTAATGATGTACTGTGACTCGCAGTCATTAACCCTACCAGAAATAGAATCTGCTGAAAATCCGCCAAAAATAATAGAGTGAACTGCACCAATTCTAGCACAAGCTAGCATTGTTACCGCAAGTTCTGGAATCATAGTTAAATAAATTGTAACTCGATCACCTTTTTTAATTCCTAGTTTTCTTAAACCATTTGCAGCTTTAGAAACTTCATTATGCAATTGTTTGTACGAAATTTTTTTAGTGTCTTTTGGATCATCACCCACCCAAATAATTGCCGTTTTATCTTTTTTATTTTTAAGGTGACGGTCTATACAATTAGCAGAAGCATTTAATGTTCCGTCTTCATACCATTTAATTTTAACTTCTTTTTTACTGTATTTTACGTCTTTAATTTTTTTGTATGGCTTAATCCAGGTAATTCTTTTTCCCTCAGTCTTCCAAAAGTCATCATTTTTTTTAATAGAGTCTGAGTATTTTTTTTGGTATTTTGCTTTATTTACTAGAGCATTTTTTATCCACTCAGGTTTAGTCTTTATGATTAATTCTTTTTCTTCAATTTTTTTGAAAACTTTTTCCCTAATAGGCTTTATTTTTTTTTTAGCCTTAGTTTTTATAGGAGTTCTCTTTTTTACTTTTGATATTGATTTTTTTTTAGGCATGAATTTTTTTTAATTAAATATTACTCATCTTATTTAAAATTTTCCAGCTTTTAGAGTCTATGGGCATAACGGATAATCTGCTTTGTCTAATAAGTGATAAATGGCTAAGAGACTTGGTTTTTTTAACCTCTTCAAGAGTCACATTTTTCTTTAATTTTTCTTTAAACTTTACTTGAACAGCTACAAATCGTTCATCTTTGTCAGTTTTATCTAAGAAGGCTTCTTTAATAACCTCAACTATACCAACAATTTCTTTACCTATATTTGAGTGATAAAAAAAACAAAGGTCTCCTTTTTTCATTCCTCTTAAATTTTTAGCTGCTTGATAATTTCTTACCCCATCCCAAGGAGCGCCTTTAGCACCAGCTTTTTTTTGTTGATCAATTGACCAAACATCAGGCTCTGATTTCATTAGCCAGTACTGCATTATAATTTTACTCCAGCACCTTTTAAAAAAGGAGCATTTGCATCTAAAGGCCATCTAGGTTTCGCAGGACTGTCTAATTCACTAAATTGTTTTAACTTAAATTTTTCCAATCCAACCAGTGCAATCATTGCAGCATTATCTCCACACAAATTAATAGGAGGAAAAATTGCCTCAAAATCTTCTTCCTCACAAAGGTTGCTTAGCACTTCTCTAATTTTTTTGTTTGCAGCAACTCCACCTGCTACTACAAATTTATTTTTACTTGTTGTATTCATTTTTTTAAATTCTTCAAAAGCAATTTTACTTTTCTTATATAGTATTTCTTCAATTGTTTTTTGAAAAGATGCTGCTAGATCATATTTTTCTTGATCAGTTTTTATTTGTTTTGATATTTTTAAAACAGCAGTCTTTAAACCTGCAAATGATAAATTACAGCCCCCTTTATGAAAAATTGGCTTAGGCAACTCATATTTATTGGGATCACCTCTTTTTGCATATACTTCGATTTGTGGCCCACCAGGAAACTCTATTCCCAATAATTTTGCTGTTTTATCAAAAGCTTCACCCACAGCATCATCAATAGTTGTTCCTAATCTCTTATAATTTCCTAAACCTTGCACACTTAAAAATTGAGTATGACCTCCAGAAATTAAAAGTAATAAGTAAGGATAGTTTAATTCAGAATTTAGTTTTGGGCTTAATGCGTGGCCTTCTAAATGATTAACAGCTATAAAAGGTTTATTGAGTGAAGAGGCCATTGCTTTTCCAAAACTTAAACCAACAGATAGACAGACTATAAGACCAGGTCCCGCAGTTGCTGCTATCGCATCTAGATCTTTCATTTTTATTCCACTTTCATCAAGTGCTTTTTTTGTGATTAAATCTATTTTTTCCATATGAGATCTTGCAGCAAGTTCAGGCACAACGCCGCCAAACTCTTTATGAATATCTACCTGACTCGAAACAATACTTGATAAAATTGTTGGCATACCTTGCTCATTTTCAGTTATGATGGAGGCAGCTGTTTCATCACAGCTTGATTCAATTCCTAAAATTATGGGTTTTTTATTCATTAAAATAGTTTTTATTAATAATACATTCTCAATATAAGTATGAAGTATAAAGCAATTAAATGAAAAATAGAAAAATTATTATAGGCTCTAGAGGAAGCAAATTAGCACTAATCTATGCTGAAAAAGCTAGAAAAAAAATTCTTAACCATTCAAAAAATTTTGGAATTGAAGAGGTGATTATTAAAGAAATTGTAACTAAGGGTGATCAAGTTCAGGACAAAAAATTATCCGAAGTAGGTGGTAAGGGACTTTTCTCAAAAACTATAGAGGTTGAGTTATTAGAAAAAAAAATTGATATAGCTGTGCATGCATTAAAAGATATGCCTTCTGAAGAAACTAAAGGATTATTAACAGATTGTTTTTTAGAAAGAAACGATCCAAGAGAAATTTTAATCAGCAAAGATAATAAACACCTAAAAGATTTAGCTCCAAATTCAATTATTGGAACATCCTCATTTAGAAGAGAATTTCAGATTAAAAAAATAAGAGATGACCTTGATTGTAAATTAATTAGAGGAAATGTTGATACAAGAATAAGAAAACTTAAAGAGAATTTATATGATGCGATTATCTTATCTTATGCTGGAATTGATTCTTTGGGATTAAATCAAAATATCTCTCAAACTTTTTCCACTTCAGAAATTATACCTTGTGCTGGACAAGGAGTTATTGCTTTGCAATGCAGAAATAATGATGAAGATTTAATTGAGTTATTAAAACAAGCTGATCACCAATCAACACACAGCGCAATAAAAGCTGAAAGAAATGTTTTGAAGGTTTTAGAAGGAGACTGCGAAACAGCAGTAGGAGCATTTGCAAGTATTAAGAGAGATAAAATTAATCTTGAAGTAGAGCTTTTTTCATTAGATGGCAGTAAAAGATTTCATTTAAAATCATCTGAAAGTATAGACAAAGCACAAGAATTAGGAATAGAGATGGGAAAAACTCTTAAAAAGATGTCTAATAATTCTTACAAAAAATAATATGCATATTTTATTTACACGGCCCTTAGAAGATTGTCATGAAATGATATTAAAATTTCAATCATTAGGTCATGAAATATCTCATTTACCTTTAATTAATATTGAAAGTTTAAAACATGAAACTCCAAAATACTCTGAATTTGAGGGAATTATTTTTACCAGCACTAATTCTATTAAATTTTTGGATATAAAGAACATTGATAAAAAATTAAAATGTTTTTGTGTTGGAAACGCTACAGAAAAAAAAGCTAGAAGTATTGGTTTCCAAAATGTTTTTGCAGCTGAGGGAAATGTAAATAATCTTAAGGAATTAATTTTGCAAAATTTTAAATCTTCTGAAGGAAAGTTAATTTATATAAGTGGAGAAATAATATCTAGTGATTTAGATAAGGAACTCATTTCAAGTGGGTACACAATAGAACGACTAATTAATTACAGATCCAATGTGATCGAAAAATATGATGAAGGCTTTATCGAAAAACTGAAATTGAAAATGCCTGAAATTACATACATTTATTCACAAAATAGTGCGATTAATTTTTTAAAAGTAATTAAAAATTATCAGCTAGAAACCTTATGGATGAATACTAATTTGATGTGCATTGGAGAAAAAACCTCTTCAATTCTTAATGAAATTAAGTGGAAAAAAATTTTTCTTTTTAACCCTGGAGAAGAGGAATTTTTGCTATATAAAATTTAATTATGGACATATTTAGTAATTTTAGTGATCTGTTTATTTCTGTTTGGTCTAAAGGAATTCGTGGAGTTGATATTTTTCAAATTCTAATTGGTATTGGAATATTTTTTATTTTTTTAATTTTTAGAGGAATAATAAGTAAAGTTATTATTAAAAGATTAGAAGCAATTTCAAAAAGAACTACAAATAAATTAGATGACACGTTCGTCCATGCAATGGAAGGACCAGCTAGATTTTTACCAATTGTTCTAGGTTTTTTTATTGCAAGTTATTATATGTCTTTTGCAGATGATGGGAGAGCCATAGTTGATACAATTAATCGAACATTAATTACAATTTTAATATTCTGGGTTATCCATCAAATTATTGAACCAATTTCTTATATTTTAAGTGGACTAGATAAAATGTTAACCCGTGAGTTAGTGGGCTGGATTATAAAATCTTTAAAGATTTTAATTTTTATTTTAGGGTTAGCTGCTGTTCTTGAACTTTGGGGAATAAAAATTGGACCAATTATTGCTGGACTTGGTTTATTTGGTGTTGCCGTTGCTTTAGGTGCACAAGACTTATTCAAAAATTTGATTTCGGGGATTTTAGTTTTAGTTGAAAAAAGATTTAAGATTGGAGATTGGATTTTAGTTGAAGGTATTATTGAAGGTATTGTTGAGAAAATTGGTTTTAGATCAACAGTTTTAAGAAAGTTTGATAAATCTTTAGCTATAATTCCCAATTTCCAGTTTGCTGAAAATGCAGTTATTAATATTAGTGAGACAACTAACTGGAGAATAGATTGGGCAATAACACTTCAATACGACACTACTGTTGATCAGCTAAAAAAAATAAGAAATGAAATTGAAGATCATATAAAGAAAAGTGATGATTTTGATAAAGCCGTAGGAATTGCAGTAAGAGTCGAAAAATTTTCAGACAGCTCTATTGATATGAGGGTTAGATGTTTTACTACTTCTAATAGTTTTGCTACATGGTTGGAAGTTAAAGAAAAACTTGCAATTGAAATAAAACAAATTGTAGAAGGAAATAGTGCAGCTTTTGCTTTCCCAAGTCAGTCAATTTATATTGAAAAGAAATGATAGCCATTTTTTACTTAGCACTTCAAATATTAAAACTTTATTCATATGTCGTTTTAGCTAATGTAGTTATTAGCTGGCTTGTTGCATTTAATATCTTGAATACTCAAAATAGATTTATTTATTCTATTTTAGAAGTAACTTATCGATTAACAAATCCTGCACTTAACAAAATAAGAAGTTTTTTACCCAATTTAGGATCGATAGATATTTCTCCAGTTATATTACTGTTATTGATTTGGTTTATAGAAATGTGTATGAAGTTGTACATTGCACCAATGATTTTTTAGGGAAATACATGATTTTAATAGATGGAAAAAAAATAGCAGCTGAACTTAGAGAAGAACTAAGACAAGAGGTTGTAGGGTTAAAAGCTAAACACAACAAAATTCCTGGGCTTACGGTTATTTTAATTGGGGATATGGCCCCTAGCCAAATTTATGTTCGTATGAAAGAAAAAGCTGCGAATGAAGTGGGTTTAAAATCTGAAGTAATTAGATACCCAGAAGCTGTGGAAGAAAAAACAGTATTAGATAAAATTGAAGAACTTAATAAAGATGAAAGTATTTCGGGAATTTTAGTCCAATTACCATTACCAAAACACATTGATAAGCAAAAAGTCATAGAAACTATTTTGCCAGGTAAAGATGTTGATGGGTTTCACCCAATGAATGTTGGTAATCTTTCATCAGGCTATGAAAGTTCAGTGCCGTGCACTCCTTTAGGATGTTATCTAATGATTAAAAAAATTGAACCAAACTTGAGTGGAAAAAAAGCAGTTATGATTGGTAGATCAAATCTAAATGGTAAACCAATGGCGCAGTTACTTTTAAAAGAAAATTGTACGGTTACGATAACTCATTCAAGAACTAAAGATTTAAAAGCAGAATGCTTAGAAGCAGATATTATTGTTGCAGCAGTTGGTATACCAGAGCTTGTAAAAGCAGACTGGGTTAAAAAAGATGCAATCGTAATTGATGTTGGAATAAATAAAACTGAAAATGGTATTGTTGGTGATGTTGCTTTTGAAGAAGTATCAAAAGTTGCAAGTGCTTTAACTCCTGTTCCAGGTGGAGTAGGGCCAATGACTATTGCCTGCTTGCTAAAAAATACTATTGAGTGTTTTAAAAGATCTCAAAAATAAAAATTATCAATATAAATGGTAAGATTTTTAATTTTCTTATTCTCAATTATTATTTATAACTCTTCAATAATTGCTATGGAAAAAAAACCTTATCATCATTTACCAGATGGAACTTTTAGAAATCCAGAAGGATCGCCAGTTAGAACTAGCAAAGCCAAGTTTTCATACACACAATTCATTAAATTGAAAAAGAAAATAGACATGACTGTTCCAAAAGAACATGTTGCAGATAAAGAAAAAGTTTTATCTGATTTAGAAAAGTATAAGAATGAAGATTATATTGCTTGGATTGGTCATGCTACTTACTTAATTAAACTTGGAGACACAACGATTATAACTGACCCTGTATTTTCAAAAAATGCAGGACCTTTAATTTTTGGCCCGGATAGATTTACTAAGCCTGCCTTAAATTTAAATGAAATTCCAAGGACTGATTTATTATTATTAACACATAATCATTATGATCATCAAGATATGGGAACCATTAGAAAATATCCGTTTAAGGATACAAAAGTTTTAACACCTCTGAATCTTGGAAAATACTTTATAAAAAATAAATTTAACGATGTAAATGAAATGGATTGGTACGAAGAAATTAAAGTTACTGAGGATTTAAAAGTAACATTACTCCCAGCTGTTCATTGGTCGAAGAGAAGCTTAACAGATATGAATAAAACACTCTGGGGAAATTTCTTAATTGAATATAAGGGTAAGAAAATCTTATTTGCTTGCGATACTGGTTATGGAAATATTTATAAAGAATTAGGTGAAAAATATGGTCCAATTGATTTAACAATGATTAATATTGGAGCTTATGATTTTAAGCCTATGTTTGATAAATCAATTTATCACACAACGCCAGAAGAAGCCTTAAATGTAGCAAAAGATTTAAGAAGTAAAAAGGTTATGGGTACACACTGGGGAACTTTTGTTTTATCTTTGGAACCAATTATGGAACCACCAGTACGATTTAAAGCTAGTGCAGAAAAATATGGTTTTAATAAAGAAGATGCAATTATATTTAAAGTAGGAGAAATAAATTCTTTAAAAAATATTTTATCAAATTAAGATTAATTTTTTATTGATTTCTAATTAAGGGATAAACTTTTGGGTTTAAGTATTTTAAATTTGTTAACATGATTAAAGCTAATGTTACTAGGCCAATACTTCCACTAATGCTAAATAATATTTTTAAATCTAATTGCCAAACTAATTGAAAGATATTTTCAATAACATAATAAGAACCAATTATAGCAAAAAATATTGCGATTAGTATTACTGAAAAAAATATTAAAACAAATTCTATAACAGAAGACAGAATAATTTCTTTTTTTGAAAAACCTAAAATTTTAAAAACTAAGTTTTGAAACTCCTTAATCTTGCCTTGTACAATAATTGCACTAGAGATAACAATTAAGCCTATAATAATTGTAATTGCTGAAATCAAAATTACAGCGATAAAAACTTTGTTTAATATATTAGTTACCTTTGTAAGATAATCGGCAATTCTTATAATCGAAATACTTGGTAGTATTTCTAATAGTTTGGTTTCTTTGAATCTTGTTTGATCCTCAAATTTAGCTGTTGCTAAATATTCGTGTGGAATAGTGTTTGCAAATTCTGGATTGAACAACATAGCAAAATTTATAGATAAATCTCGATAATCAACTGCTCTAAAATTAACTATCTTTCCTTCAATCTCTCTTCCGTAAATATTAAGTGTAAAAATATCTCCCAATTTTATATTAAAATCTTTTGCAACTTCACTATCTAATGAAATTTGAAGTTTGTTAGGTTTTGATAAATCCCACCATTCACCTTCGGTTATTGGATTGTCTTCAGGAACTTCAGCTGCCCATGATGAACGTCTATCGCTTCCAATTACCCAATAACTATTATTATCTTGTTTAATATAAGTTCTTGGATCTATTCCATTAATTTTAACAATACCTGTTGCAACCAAAGGTACTACTTCTAATTTTGCGTTAGAATCCATTTCAATAATCGCATTCTCAAATAAATCTCGATCAGAATTTTGTATTCCAATAAAAAAGTAATCAGGTGCGATCTCAGGAATAGATTTTGCAATTTCTCTTTTAAAATTTGTACCAACCAATGCTAGTGTTAATAATAAAGTAACGCCCAAACCCAAAGACATAATTGTGATCGGAGTAATACCTTTCGTTTGAGTAATATTCTTAATTGAAACTTTAAGAGGGATATTGGACATATTTTTTAAACTTTTTAGTAAAAAAACAATAAATTTTGAAAGTAAAAAAAATATAATCAAACAAATGAAAAAAGCTAAAAAATAAACCAAACTATACAAAGGTCTTGCTGAACCAATGACAAATAACATCATTAAAGCTGTTAAAAACAATAAACTTACAAAGATAGATTTTTTTGAATAATAAAATTGTAAATTTTGAAATACATTTCTAAATAAGTTAGAGGCTTTTACTTGATCAATTGCATTAATAGTTGGAATTGAAAAAATGATTAATACCAACATGCCAACAAGGAATATCTTAATAAAATTAGTCAATGAAAATAAGGGTTTGATATCTAACCCTAGACCTTCTGACAAATATACATCGGCCACAGGAACCAGCAAAAAACTTAAAGCATAAGAGGCAATACTTAGAAAAGTAAGTAAAATTAATAATTGTAGATAATATATTGTCTTTATATTTAATGAAAAAAATCCTAAAGCTTTCTTTACCGCAATAGACATATTGCTTTGATTTATAAAAGATAGCAGAGTATTTGCGATACCAATACCAGCAATTAACATGGCGCTAATAGATACAAGAGATAAAAATTGAGAAAAATTATCAATTATCCGTCTAAGACCACTAGCTGAATTTTCAGGATAACGCAGTCTTACCGTAAGATCATCTTTAAATATTTCTTTAATTTTATTTCTAGTTACTTTTGTATTAGCTCCTTCATTAAATTTAACTTTATATTCATAATTTAAAAAACTACCTAAGCTATTGAGCTTTAATAGCTCTAAAGTTTCTTTACTTGTTATTGCAAAATCACCAAATGCTACAAAGCCACTAACATCAGGCAGTGATTTTATCACTCCAACTACTGTAAATAACTGATTTTGAACTTTAATTTTTTCATTCACTTTGAGATCTAAAGTTTTAAAGATATTTTCATTAACAATAAGGGTATTTTTTTCTTGATGAATCCTATCCATTGCTCCAACAGGATCGTGAACAACTTCCCCATATAGTGGATATTTTTTATCAACTGTTTTAATTCGAGTGAATAACGATTGATTAGTATTATTTATTCCTGAGACCATGGTTGTAAATTCAACCATTGAAGAAATTGTTGTAAACTCTCTTACTTTATCAACTAATTCCAAATTTCCTTGCACTCTATTATAATCAATTTCAACATCTCCACCCAATAAAGATTTAGCATTATCATTTAGTTCTTTTTTTAAACTGTCTTCAATAGTTAAAATTGCACTTAAAATAAAAAGACTGATAAATAATGTAAGGATAATACTAAAAATTTTGTGATAATTTCTAACAAGATCTCTAAACGCATATTTTAAAATTAAATTAAATTCAGAAATTTTAAACAATTTTTCCATCTTTTATTTTAATTTTTCTTTTGGCTTTATTAGCTAACTTAGGATCGTGAGTTACCATAATTAAAGAGGAACCTTCTTCCTTGACATAATTAAATAATATATCTGATATCATTACCGAGTTTTCACTATCTAAGTTACCAGTTGGTTCATCAGCTAATATTAACTGAGGTTTCATAGCTATTGCTCTTGCTATAGCTACTCTTTGCTGCTCTCCACCTGATAATTGACTTGGTAGATTATTAAATCTGTTCTTTAATCCAAACCGATCCAATAATTCTTTTGCTTGTTGTTCAGGATTTTTAAGTTTGTTTAGCTCTAGGGTTAAAGCAACATTTTCTACTGCTGTATAATTTGGAATTAAATAAAAAGATTGAAATACAATTCCAATGTTTTTTCTTCTTATCTCAGAAACTTCATCTTCAGAAAGAGTAGTTAAATCTTGATCTTGAAAATAAATTTTGCCTGAGGTTGCTTTTTCTAAACCCCCAATTAACATAATTAAACTAGTTTTTCCTGAGCCACTTTCACCAACAATAGAGATGGTATCCTTTTTTTTTGTTATTAAATCAATATTGTTTAAAACTTTTATAGTTTCTTTGTTAGTTTGGTATTTAAGATTTATCTTTTTTAATTTAAGAAGAGTGCTCATGAATAAAAGTTTTATTATTAAAATAATTATCTTCTGTCTAGTTACAATAAAAGTATCTGCAATAGAAAAAATTGTATTATTTGGTGATAGTTTGATGGCTGGGTACGGCTTAAATAATGAACATCGTTTATCAGTAGTTTTACAAGAAAAATTAATATCTGAAGGTTATAGAATTGAAGTAGTTAATGGCAGTGTTTCTGGAAGCACCTCCTCTGGTGGTTTAAATCGTGTTGAATGGACATTATCCGACTCAAATATTGATTTAGTAATTTTAGGTCTTGGAGCAAATGATATGCTTAGAGGTATTCAGCCCAAAGAGACTAAAAATAACTTAGAAAAAATAATAAAAACTACACAAGATAAAAATATTAAAGTAATTTTGGCAGGCATGATTGCACCAACTTCTTATGGGATTGAGTACAAAAATTATTTTGATCAAATTTATCCAGATTTATCAAAGCAATATAACATACCATTAATACCTTTTTTGCTAGAAGGTGTTGCTTTAAAACCTGAATTAAATTTAAATGATGGAATGCATCCAAATGAAAAAGGTACAATTATTATTAGCAAAACCTTACAGGAAATAATTTTAAAAAATATTCCATCAAATTAAGATTAATTCTTTTCCATTAACCATAAACTATTTTCACTTAAGAAAAATATTTTACCATTAGATGGATGAACTTGAATATCTCTTATTCTTCCAACATTATTTTTAAATATAAGATCTTCTTTAACATTAGTTAGATCATTAAATATTAATTTTCTTAAAGATTTGTCTTTTAAAGAAGTAACTAGCGCATGCCCATTCCATTCTTTAAACTCATCTCCTTTGTAAATTGTAATAGCACTAGTAGCTATAGAAGGCACCCAATATTGAATTGCTTCAGTAAAACCTGGCTTCCATTTAGGACCTATCTTTGTTCCTGAGTAATTTTTTCCACCCCAACCTAAAATTTTCCATCCATAATTTTCTCCTTTTTTAGCCTCTCCAAACCAATCGCCACCTCTTGCTCCATGATTACTTAAATATATTTTTCCATCATAATCGGAGAGTGTTAAACCTTGTGGATTACGAACACCTATTTGATAAATTTCGGGTAACCAGTTTTTCTTCCCTTCAAATTTTGGATTATCTTTTGGAATACTACCGTCAGTATGAATTCTAATAATACTACCAGGATGTCTTGTGGGATCTTGAGCAATCATACCTTGGCCTCTTTCACCAACTGACGCATAAATATAATCATCCTTAATCGCTAATCTTGAACCAAAATGATAACCAGAATCTATAGGAGGGTTTGCTTGAAAAATATTTTTAAAATTTAATTCTTGTTTGTTTAATTGTGCTTTAGCAATTGACGTACTTGTTTTTGAATCCCCTCTATCTTCTGAATAAGAAATCCATAGATTATTATCTTGGTAAATAATATCTAATAATCCACCTTGACCGACTTCTAAAAAATTAAGATTATGTTTAATCTCTGTAACTTCTTTTGAAACAATATTAACAACTTTAATTTTTCCACTTCTTTCAGTAATAATTATTTCATCATTATTAATAAATGATGATCCCCAAGGTTCATCTAACTCTATTATTTTAGTAAATATATAATTATTTGAAAAGGATAGTGATGTATTAATAAATAGTAAGAATAAAGATATAAAAATAATTTTCATTAATTTATAAAGATCTTCCTTGAATATAAATTTCTTTTTTTTCATTAAATTTCACAATGTCTTTTGTGTTAAACCAACTATTATTATAAACACTAATCTTACCTTTAACATGTAATGTATTATTCTGAATTTTTGTATCACAATAAATTCTATCTCCAATCAAAGTTCCTTTAAGTGATCTTTTTTTGTATTCAATTACTGTCTCAATATTTTTAAAAACAGTATTGATCGCGCATGGACCTATTTCAGTCATTCCCCAATTGACCATAAAATTACAACCTTTTTTTACAAAATCTATAATTAAATCCCATTCCACTGGCTCACTACCACATGTAATCCAAACACCTTTCAAGTTTATATCTTTGAATGACTTTGTTAGCCTGACTGCTTTGGCATGATCAGGGGTTAGGTGACTGTGAGTATAATTCGTTATTTTTTTGCAGAATTTATATGCATTAAATTTTTCTATATCTACCTCAGCACCAACTTCAAATGCAGGTAGAGTTTGAGCTAAAAGACCCCCTGCATGCTCCATTTTACAAACAGTGTAAATTTTACTTTTGGATGATATTTGTTGGCATTCTCGAGACACTTCATTTGCATTTTTTAATTTTTTAGGAGTTTGATATATTCTTTTTGGTAAGCCAGTAGTTCCGCTAGTGCTTAGTTCAATCCCATTTTTTAATATCAGTGCTAAACTGTTTCTCTGTTTCATTTACAATTCTTTTGGCAAGTTTATAGGGCGTAAACGCAAAGACCCATGAAAAAATACTATGAATAAAACCTGTAAAAAAAATAAGTAATGCAAGAAAATTAAAATAATTTGCATATAAAAAATGTTTAATCCAACTTGCTTTAATTTTTTTTAAATGATTTAAATCAAAATCCATTTTAAGATAGCTTAGATCTTCCACCATCAACAGCAATTATTTGCCCAGTAATCCAAGAACTCTCTTCAGTAATTAAAAATTTAGCAAGCGCTGCGGAATCTTTTCCTTCACCCAATCTTTTAAGAGGATGAGCTTTAGCAATACCTTCTGCAATTGCAGGATTTTTTAACATTGGTTCTGCGATTTTAGATTTTGATAAACTTGGTGCAATACAATTTACCCTAATATGTGGAGCAAACTCAGCAGCCAGTGTAACAGTTAATCCTTCAACAGCAGCTTTAGCAGAAGCAATAATTGTGTGATTAGTAAAACCTCTTTGAGCAGCAACAGTTGAAAATAAAACAACTGAACCTTTATTCTTTTTTAAACTTTCCTGAAATCCTTTTATAGCTTCAATAGCTGAATAAAGGTTTAGTTTCATACATTTATTCATGTCAGCCTCTGTAACCATTCTTAATGGTTTTAAATCAATAGATCCTACACAGTAAGCAATACCCTTAATTTCATTAACATCTGATTTTACTTTTTCTATAAACCCATCCTCTAAAACATCAGCAACCGTATAAGAGCAACCCAATTTTTCTGCGATTGCTTTAACTTCAATTTCATTTCTTGCTACAAGATGAATATCATTGCCTGAATTTTTTAATTGTTCAGCTAAGCTAGAGCCTACAGAACCTGTCGCACCAAAAATAAGATATTTTTCTGACATATAATTTTTATTTAGTTATATTTAACTATGAAATTGTTTTTTATACTTGGCAATCAATTATTTCCATTAAAATACGTAGACCGCTTCAAAAAGGACCACTCTTTTTATATGGCAGAAGACCATGAACTATGTACTTATGAAAAGCACCATAAGCAAAAGATACTGCTATTTCTATCTTCTATGAGGTCATATGCGGATATGCTTAAGGTGAATAAATATAAAGTTGAATATTCTAAAATTGAGAACAAAGATTTTAAAGACACTTATTTTGAAAAATTAAAAATTATCATTGATAAAAAAAAAATTACTGAAATTTCAAGCTTTGAGGTTGAGGATAAATTTTTTGAAAAGAAAATTTCACAATTTTTAAAAAAAGAAAAAATTAACTGGAATATTGTTCAAACTCCAATGTTTTTAAACTCAAGAGACGAGTTTAAAAATTATTTAGCAAAATCAAAAAAACCTTTTATGGCAACATTTTATAAAGATGTTCGTAAAAAATCTGGAATATTAATGGGGGCAGATGGAAATCCTATTGGAGGCAAATGGAGTTTTGATGAAGATAATAGAAATAAGCTACCGAAAGATATATTAATACCAAAATTTCCAAAAATTAACGAAACCAGTCATACTAAAAAATTAAAACCGATTATTGAAAAATTATTTAAAGATCACCCTGGTAGTACAAATGATTTTTGGTTAGCAACAGAATACAATGATGTGGTTAAACTGTTAGATTTTTTTATTAAAGAAAAATCTAATTTATTTGGTGACTATGAAGATGCTGTTAATCAAAAAGATAATATTTTATTTCACAGTGCATTAAGTCCGTACATTAATTTAGGATTGATAACTCCTGAAATTATTATTCAAAAAATTTTAGAATTTCATAAAAAACACAAAATTAGAATGAACTCGCTTGAAGGTTATATTCGTCAGATAATAGGCTGGAGAGAATTTATGCGTGGAATTTATCAAGGTTACTCTGATGAAATGGAAACTAAAAATTTTTTCAAACATGAAAGAAAAATGAAAAATTCTTGGTATGAGGGCACAACGGGTTTACCCCCATTGGATCATGCAATTAAAAACGCGGTTAATCATGGGTGGTCTCATCATATTGAAAGATTGATGATTTTATCAAATATAATGAACCTTTGTGAGGTGAAACCAACAATTGTCTACAAATGGTTTATGGAGATGTTTGTCGATTCATCTGACTGGGTGATGGTTCCTAATGTTTATGGAATGGGCTTATTTAGTGATGGAGGTATTTTTGCAACGAAACCATACATCTGTGGATCAAGTTATTTTATGAAGATGATGGATTTTAAAAAAGGGGAATGGTGTAATACGATGGATGGCCTGTACTGGAGATTTATAGATAAAAATAGAAAATTTTTTTTAAAGAACCCTAGATTATCCATGATGGTTTATGTTTTTGATAAAATGAAAGATGAAAGAAAGAAAATGATTTTATCTGAAGCTGATAAGTTTATAAAATTAAATACAAATTAAAAATGTTAAGAAGTTTATTTATAATTTTTTTTTATCAACTTTTAGGTGAAGCTATTCAGAAATTTTTTGAGATAAATATCCCAGGTCCTGTAATTGGCCTGATCTTATTGCTATTAACTTTTATATTTTTTTCTAAAAAATTTACCCAATCTAAGAAAATAATTAAAGAAATTTCCACAATCAGTCATCAGATTATAAATTATTTATCATTACTATTTGTCCCAATAGGTGTTGGGGTTGTAATGCATATTAATTACCTTGGTGATAATTTATTTACAATTTTTAGTATAATAATTATTGGAACACTTGCTACCTTGGTTTTTACAGCAATTGTTATGGAAAAAACAATTAACTTTGAAAAGAAAAATGGCAAGAGAAGATAAATTGTATAAAATTTGGGTCTATTTGCAGGCAGAACCTCTTTTCTGGATCACCCTAACACTAGGAGCATATTTAGTAGGTGATTATTTATATAAAAAATCTAAGTTAAATCCATTGGTAAACCCTGTTGCAATAAGCATCTTAATTGTTTCCTCAGTTTTATTATTCTTAGATGTTTCCTATGATAGATATTTTGAGGGTGCAAAATTTATCCACTTCATGTTGGGTCCAGCAACAGTTGCTTTGGCTATACCAATTTATGAAAAAAGAAATTTGATTACAAAAGAAGTTAAACCAATTATTTTTTCAATTTGTCTTGGAATACCTTTTGCAATTTTAATTACTTTTTATTTGGGAAAATTTTTTGGATTAAGTAATGAGATGATTTTAACAATGATACCTAGAAATGTGACAGCTCCTATTGCAATGGGTATCTCAGAGCTTATTGGAGGAATACCGTCTTTAACCGCAATAATTACAATAATTACTGGTATAATTGGTGCTTCGTTGGGAACTTTTTTATTAAATGTTTTCAAAATAAAAGAGATGAGTGCTAGAGGTTTTGCGTTTGGTTTGGCAAGCCATGGTATTGGAACAGCAAGAGCAATGAGTAAAAATAAAACAGCGGGTGTATTTGCTGCTCTAGCGATGGGCCTAAGTGGCATTGCAACTTCACTTTTTGTTTTAATTATAATTAAGCTTCTTATTTAATTTGTGAAAAAAGAAAATCTACCCTCAAAGATTTGTATTACTTGTAAAAGACCTTTTGTTTGGCGCAAGAAATGGAAGTTAAATTGGGACAAAGTTAAGTACTGTTCTAAGAAGTGCTCGAAGTGATTTACTTATCTTTATTTGCTATATCCTTTTTAGCTGCAACCATTTTACCCCTATCATCTGAGCTTATGTTGGCAGGTTTAATAGCAACATCTAATTATGATAGTTTATTATTGTTGATAGTTGCTAGTTTTGGAAATGTATTAGGTTCAGTTTTTAATTGGGCTTTAGGGTTCTATTCAAGAAATCTTATAACAAAAAAATGGTTTCCCTTTAAAGGAGGACAAATTGAAAGCTCTTCAAAATGGTTTGATAAATTTGGTAAATGGTCGTTATTATTTGCCTGGGTGCCTATTATTGGAGATCCATTAACATTAGCTGCAGGATTATTTAGGGTTAAATTTTTAGAATTCTTAATTTTAGTATCGATTGGTAAAGTTAGTAGGTACTTCCTAATTTATTATTTTATTTAGGAAACATATCAAAAAAATTTGTATAAATTTTTGATATTGTGTTTTTTTCTAGTTCTTGTATAAATCTAATTGCGCTGAGTTAAGTTTACTTGCAGAGCGCGTTATAAATCCTGCTAAAGCGACGTTTTAACCACTGCTTTAGATAGGTGGTTTTTTTTTATCTTTTATAAAATCAAGCCGGGTAGTTGAACCATTTTGTGCACCCTGCATTTGCTTAAGCACTAAAAAGGAGAAAAGGGATTGCCTAAATTTACAACCCTCTTGTTTAACGTTTTTCAGTTTCTTTTCTCCAAATTGCTGGAGAAAAGAAATGAGCACAAATAGATTAAAAGAAAGATTAGATAAAGGACCTGTTATATGTGCAGAAGGTTTTTTATTTGAGATAGAAAGACGTGGATATATGTCATCTGGAGAGTTTGTTCCACTGGTATCCCTAGATCATCCTGAGGTGTTAGAAAATTTACATAGAGAGTTTCAGCATGCAGGATCTGATGTAGTTGAAGCTTTTACATACAATGGGCATCGTGAAAAAATGCGTGTTATTGGCAAAGAAGAACTTCTCGAACCTCTAAACCGCTCAGCATTAAAAATTGCAAAAAAAGTAGCACTAGACACACCTAAAGGATCTAAACCAAATTTGATGGCAGGCAATATCTCAAACTCAAATATTTGGAAACATAATGATAAAGAATCTCAAAAAGTAGTTGAAGGAATGTTTGCTGAAATGGTTGGTTGGGCTGTTGAAGAAGGGGCTGATATGTTAATTGGTGAAACTTTTTATTATGCTGAAGAAGCTTTTAAAGCTTTAGAGGTTATGAAAAAAACAGGTTTACCAACTGTATTAACAATATCTCCAATGGGTGAAAATAAAATGAGAGATGGAAAATCTGTTGTTGATACGTGTAAAAAGTTAGAGCAACTTGGAGCTGATGTTGTGGGTTTAAATTGTTTTAGAGGACCAGCTACAATGTTTCCTTTTTTAAAAGAAATTAGAGAAGCAGTTAAATGTCATGTTGGAGCTTTACCAATACCTTACAGAACTAGTGAAGACTTTCCAACATTTTTTAATCTGCCAGATAGAAGCAATTGTCAGTGTCCGTCGCCACATGGAAGAACGTTTCCAACAGCATTGGACCCACATTTTTGTAATAGATATGAAATAGGTAAATTTTCAAAAGACGCTTATGCCTTAGGCATTAATTATTTAGGAGTATGTTGTGGAGCAAACCCAATGTTGATTAGAGAAGTTGCTGAGTCGATTGGTTTAACTGTTCCAGCAAGTAAATACCGAGAGAACATGGAAAATCATTTTATGTATGGAAAAAATAAAAGAATTCCAAAACATATGACTGAATACGGAGATAAAGCGTAAACAAATTAAGAAGGGCATTTAACTAAATTGTGCGCCTGACATATGTCGAAGCACTAAAACAGGAGATAAAAAATGAGCAATAATCTAAAAGAAACAATAAGTAATCTACAGAAGGATTTTACAGCTAACCCAAAAAATGCTGTGGTCCAATATGAAAGCAACTCAATACTTAAGGAAGGGCTTCAATCTGTAGTAACTCTTAGAGAGCATAAATTAATTGTTGATGAACCCAAAAGTTTTGGTGGAAAGGACGAGGGACCCAGTCCAGTAGAGTTGATATTGGCAGCTTTAGCAACGTGTCAGGAAATAACATATAAAGCTTTTGCTACAGCAGCGGGTATTAATATTGAGAGTATTAGTGTTAATTTAAAAGGTGAACTAGATCTTCAGGGTTTTCTAGCTTTAAATAAAAACACTAGACCTGGTTTTCAATCTATTTCTGGTACTGTTGATATCAAATCATCATCATCAAAAGCTGAAATAGATAAATTGATTGATACGGCAAATACACATTGTCCAGTATTAGATATTTTATCAAAAGGAGTTCCTATTAAATTATTTCAAAAGGTTACTTCGAGCACTTTTGTTAATAAAGAGCAAACAGAACAAAGAGCAAGTGTTGCTTAATTAATATAATTTAGGCCCTATGAAAAATAGGGCTTAAGTATAAATATTTAATTACCTACACTTACTAAGTTTAGGTAACTATGTTACACAAGCAGATGCTTGAAATATTTATTCAAACTTTCTTCTTATATTTTATTGTTATTGATCCACTAGGAAACACACCGTTATTCTTAGCAGTAACTCAAAACATGAGCAGCCAACAAAGAGTTAAAACTGCATTAAGTGCCACAATAATTGCATCAATCATATTGCTATTCTTTGCATTGCTTGGAAGCACTTTATTAAGTTATTTAAATATATCTTTTCCAGCGTTTACGATTGGTGGAGGTATCATTTTATTAATAATTTCTATGGAAATGTTGTTTGATAAAAGACAGCAAAGAAAAGAAGATGACATTGATTTTAACTCTGAAAATGTAAGTGTATTTCCTTTAGCAACACCCATTATAGCAGGACCAGCCGCAATTACATCGGTTATTGTATCAGTTTCAGATATGGGAAGTAATTTTACAAACCAATCTGTTGGAATGATTGCTTTAGCTTCAGTTTTAATTTTAACTTTTATATTTTTTTTTACTGCTTCAAAATTTTCTCAAATAATAAACAAAAAAGTTATTAGTGTAATTTCAAGAGTAATAGCAATTATTTTAGTTGGGTTAAGTGTTCAATATATTTTAGACGGAATAAAAATTTTTTTAGCTTAAAATATTGTCCTTGAGGGTATTTTAAAATACTATAAAATTGTAATGAATATAATTGTCTTACAGCACATTAAGATTGAAGACCCTGGTTTTATTAAGGATTTAATGTTGGCTGATAATGTTAATTTGACTACCATAGAATTAGACGAAGGTGAAAAAATACCAAATGATCTGACAAAGTTTGATGGAATGTTTTGTATGGGTGGTCCAATGGATACCTACATGGAAAGTGAACACCCTTGGTTAGTTGATGAAAAAAAAAAAATTAAAGAATTTGTTGTAGACCTTAAAAAACCATATTTAGGTTTTTGTCTAGGTTGTCAATTACTAGGTGAAGCTGTAGGTGGTAAGGTTATAAAATCTAAACTTGCAGAAATAGGAATAATGGATATTAATTTTTCTAAAGAAAAAAATAATGATATTTTATTCTCTTCTTTTCCTGAAAAAATAAAAAGTTTGCAATGGCATTCTTATGAAGTTGATGGGCTCGATAACAATAAAGATATAACGGTTCTAGCCTCATCTCCAATTACCAAATATCAAATTTTTAAATATCAAAACCATGCTTATGGAATTCAATTTCATATAGAAATTAAAGATACAACGGTTAATGAATGGGGATGTGTTCCTGAATATAAGCAGGCTCTAGAAGATCAATTAGGTGAGGGTGCTCTAGATAAATTTGATCAAGCAGCAAAAGAAAATATGAAAAAAATGAACAACTTCTCTAAAATCTTATATTCTAAGTTTAAAGCAATAATTCCAGTAAAATAATATTTCAAAACTTTTAGAAAATGTTATTAAAAAATCTTTACAAAAATAGTAAAAGATTAAATCATTTTAAATGAATAATGAGCTTTTAAATAAATTCAGCTATTATTTTTGGAATATAATTTTTAAAATTAAAAAAACCCTTATTACAATATGGCCAAGAAAACTGATCTAACTTTCTATATAAAAATTTAATATTTTTTAATTGATTATTTTGAATAAAATCCAAGTTTTCGCCAATAGTTGGATAAATTGCATAAACTTCTGCAGAAATATTTTTTAAATCATTAATGTTAATAGTTTCACAATTAATTGATTTTTCTTCTAATCTTATTTTTTGATCCTTTAAAAGATTAGCTTTAAATTTCAACACCTTTTCACTTAATTTGATGGCTCTACTTGTATCATTTGAGACTAACAAAATTTTCTTAAATTTATGTTCTTTAAAATCAGAAAATTCAAATGTCATATTATTTTCAAATATTAATAAAGTTTTATCTTCGGAAATCTCAGAATTTTTAAAGTTCTTATTGGTAACAGAATATATCTTATCACTGGATATAGGCTTGGTATTTTCATTAAGTTTTATGTCTTTAAATCTATTATTTGTAAATTTATTTATATTCCATTCACTTGCAAGGTAATGCTTGCCTTGAGTTTGAACTCCAGCTACCCATCTCCAACCAAGGGTGTTTGATGCAGTATCACCATCATAAAGATGTTGCATAAAAAACTCAGCACCCAATTGCCAAGGTAATTCTAGTGTAAAAATCCAAATACTTGCAAACCACATTCTCGTATGATTATGAAGGTAATTGCTTTGTTTAAGTTCAATTACCCATTGATTAAAACAATCTACATTTGTCTTTCCTTCAATTGCATCCAAATAACTTTGATTGTTTTTAAATTCATCTTTAACTTTACCTAGTTCATTCAAGTAATCTGACCAAACATTAGGTCTTAATTCTAACCAACCTTTCCAATAAACACGCCACATTACTTCCTGAATAAATTTTTCATTTTTTGCAAATGAAAACTTTTTAAGGGATTTATCAATAACTTCTAATTCATTAATTATTCCGTGAGTTATATAGGGGGATAAACAAGAAATATTTGTTCTTTTATCAGGCCCGAAATCAAAATTTCTCAGTTTTGAATAATCTGTAAGATTTTGTTCAATAAAATTATTTAATTGATCAACGGCTTTAGCCCTTGAAGCTTCAAATATCATTTTAAATTATTTAGATTTTCTTTTTTTTAGGCCTAATTTATCACTATGTCTTAATCTAAGAATAACTATTGCAGATGCAATTAAAACTATAGCTATAGCTTCATAGACTAATGCTGATGGATCCATTTCTTTTCCTTGTAATATAATAAATCGTGCGAGAGCCGTGATGGCAATTAAAAGAGGCAAAGTTATACTGATTGATTGCTGATTCCAAAAAACACGAACCATTGCTAAGACCTCTAAATAAAGAAACATTAAAAGTAAATCTGCTAGCATTACAGATTGATTTAGAAGCATATTATTAATTTCCATACCAACTGCAATAACAGTGCTTACTAAAATAATGCACATTAGTGCTAGCTGTAAATTTTTTGCTATTTTATCCATTACTTATCTTTACTAAATGGTAGCCATTTTTCAAACACTGATTTTGATGGACCATCATATGGAATTGAATAAGAGCTGGGGTTGGGACTTGTTAAAATTTCTATTCCCTTAGAAAATACAAAAATAAATACAATTACAAATACAATAACCATGATTTTAAACGGATCAAAATTTTTGGTTTTGAAAACACTACCAGATTGTGCCTCTGCTTTATGAAAATGTTTGAATGTCATGTAGACTGCAAAAATAAGTCCAACGTGTGCTATGTAAAGACCAGCCCAACCAAAGGCAAAAGATGTATAAGAAAAAATATATAAACTAAAAACAGTTGTCCAAACGAAGCTTAGAACTAATAAAATTTGTAATCTCACAGACCTTGGTAAAGATCTTAGGTCGTTTTTACTGTCATCAAATAAAATATTTGCTGCATCTATCATCCAATTTTTTAGTGCTTCCATATGACCAGAATAGATATTTATGCGTTAAAGGCAAAGGATAAAGTGTCCTTTAATTTTTAGCTTAAATTGGACTTTATTGCACTTTCCAAATTTGCAGAGCTTTGGGCACCTGAAATAAAATCTATTCCTATTTCAAAGAAAGGCACTCCATTAATTTCTTTTTCTCTTGCAACTGAAATATATGAATTAACTTCCTCAATATTTTTTAAATTAAAAAAATTATTAATTACATCTGCATTAACATTAAATTCTTTTCCAATATTAATTAAGATCTCTTTATCTCCAATATCAAGACCTTCAATAAAATATGATTGATATATTTTTTCTTTAATTTCGTTGTGAACATTAGATTGTTCAGCTAATTTAATTAATAGGTGAGAAAATACTGTATTAGGTGTTTTCTTTATCTTATCTAGATTAAAATTAAGATCTTCTTTGTTGGCCTCTTCTGTCATTTGATCATACATCGGTTGAGCAAATTCTTTTCCACCAAACTTTATTTCTAAGTACTTGCTTCTTTCAATTCCTTCTTTAGGCATGTCAGGATTTAATTGAAATGGGACATGCTCTATCTCAAACTTAGTTCCAGGAAATTTTTTTAATGCATTATTTAATCTTGCTTGACCAATAAAACACCACCCACAAATTGTGTCAGCAAATACTTTTATTTTCATTAATTTATGAATGAAGCTTTTTTTTATGAAAGTTAATAAATCTTTCTACATTTGATTTATTAAAGGTTTTATTTTCTTCAAAAGAAACTTTTTTCATTGAGTAAGCATTGCTTTTTGTCCGTCTAGACATTATGGTGATATTACCTTTGTATAATTTAAGCTTAACAGAGCCATTTACTTTATTCTTTTTAAGGTCGACAATTTTTTGAAGTTTAAATCTTGCTTTTGAGTACCAATAACCATTGTAAATAAGTTCAGCATATTTAGGCATAATCTCATCTTTTTTATGCATAGTTTCTTTATCTAAAGTAACAGATTCAATCGCTCTATGAGCAGACATTAATAGTGTTCCACCAGGTGTTTCATAAACACCTCTAGACTTGATCCCGATAAATCTGTTTTCAACCAGATCAACTCTACCTATTCCATTTTTACCAGCAACATCATTAAGTTTTTCTAATAAATTTCCAGGTGATAGTTTTCTGCCATTAACAGCTATTGGATCTCCATTTTTAAATCCTATAATTACAAATGAAGCTTTGTCAGGTGCTTTTTCAGGTGACACCGTTCTTTGAAAAAGAAACTCAGGAGCTGAATTTTTTGGGTTTTCTAAAACCTTACCTTCAGTTGATGTATGATATAAATTATCATCAATAGAAAAAGGAGGAGCACCTTTTTTATCCGTAGGAATTGGAATATTATTTTTTTTTGCATATTTAATTAAATCTGTTCTAGAGTTTAATTTCCATATTCTCCATGGTGCAATAATTTTTACCTTTGGCCCAAAGTAATGATAGCCTAATTCAAATCTTACTTGATCATTTCCTTTGCCAGTTGACCCATGTGAAACGGCATAAGCTCCAAATTTTTTAGCAGCAGCAATTTGTCGTTTTGCAATTAGGGGTCTTGCAATTGAAGTACCTAATAAATAAACACCCTCATAAATTGCATGCCCTCTAAGCATTGGAAAAACATAATCTTTTACAAAAATATCTTTTAGATTTTCAATAATAATATTTTTTACACCTAATCTTTTTGCATTTTTTATAATTTTTTTTCTATCAATTTCTTGACCTACATCAGCAGTGTAGCAAATAACTTCTGCATCATAATTCTCTTGAAGCCATTTTAAAATAATAGAAGTATCTAGTCCACCTGAGTATGCGAGGACAATTTTTTTTTTAGATTGCATTTATCTAGCTACAATTTGCTTTGGAAGCATTATATGCTTTAGTAAAACCTAACAATGAATAGTGATCAATAGTTCGAGATCCATTTTGAGTATGACCTGCAACCATTATCCTAGATCCTTTTTTCATGGTTTTGATCATTTTTTTTTCTAACTTACTATCTTTGTCTGACATCCAAGCAAAACCATCTTGAATAAGATCAAATTCATACTTATTTTTTCCAGAAGTTACTTTAACCAAATTTTTGTTATTAAACTCATATCCACCAGTAACACTTATTTCATTAGCTATATTTTCTCCTGGTCTAAAGCTAACAAATAATCTTGCCTCTCTTGGGTTATTTTTAGGAGCCTGTAAAACTGGTTTGGATTGTGCAAAACAAACTTTACCTTTTTCATCGTTCATTACATATGTTTCCCAATCCTTGTGTGTGCCCATTTTCTTCATCACTTCAGCACTAATTTGTCCCGCAAAGGTAGTCATAAAAAGTAGAATTATAAAATTTTTAATTAAGGACATGGGTTAGGAAAAATTTTTTGTACATCATTTATTTCTTTAATTACATCTTCACTTAAATATATATTTACACTTTCTATATTCGTTTTCAACTGCTCCATTGTAGTAGCACCAATGATAACCGACGTTACAAATGGCTGAATTTCTAAAAACTTTAAAGACATTTGTGCTAAATCCAAACCGTGTTTCTTTGATATTTCATAATATATTTCAACAGCTTTTTCAGCATTTTTATTATTGTATCTAGACCAAAAGTCACCATCTCTTTCCATTCTAGAGTTTCTTGGTAATTGTTTATTTCTATATTTTCCTGATAGATATCCGCATGCTAGAGGAGAGTAAGCTAACAATCCCGCTTGTTCTCTAATAGAAATTTCTGCAAGTCCAATCTCATAAGTTCTATTAAGTAAATTATATGGATTTTGAACTGAAAGCATTCTTGGATTTTTTTTTTCTTTTGAAAGTTCTAAATATTTAGATAATCCCCATGGTGTTTCATTAGATACACCAATATGCTTAACTTTACCCTGATCTATAAATTTTTTTAAATTTCCTAAAATATCCTCAAACCTAGTCCACTCACTACTGTCATCATGTTCATAACCTAATTTTCCAAAAAAATTAGTTTTTCTTTCTGGCCAATGCAGCTGATATAAATCGATGTAATCAGTTTTTAATCTTTTTAAACTACCTTCAAGCGCCTCAGTAATATTTTTTTCTCCAAAATGATTTCCACCACCTCTGACATATTCTCTTGCTGGACCACAAACTTTAGAAGCTAATATTACTTGGTCTCTCTTTTTTGTTTTTTCAAACCAGTTACCAATAATTAATTCTGTATCACCATAAGTTTCTTCTCTTGGTGGTACTGAATAAATTTCAGCAGTATCCCAAAAATTTACACCTTGATCTAAAGCATAATCCATCTGTCCAAAACCTTCATTTTGGGTATTTTGTTCACCCCAAGTCATTGTTCCAAGACAAATAGTGCTTACTTTTAGATCCGTATTTCCTAATTTTTTATAATTCATAATTATTAAGCCTTATTAAGACATCTTGAAATAATAGTAAAAGGCTATTATATGTAAGACATGATATTCAATAAACAAAATTTGCTAAACAAAGTAAAAGAAGCGCAACAATCAACAGTAGTAATGGATGAGGGCTTAAGAGCCTACATGCTAAAAGTCTACAACTATATGGCTTCAGGTATTTTACTAACAGGACTTATATCTTTAATATTTTTCAAACTATCTGTAGTAACAGATGCTAACGGATCAATTACATCATTAACAAGTTTAGGAAACACAATATTTCTTTCAGGTTTCAAATGGGTAGTAATGCTTGCTCCACTTGGAATAGTTTTTTACATGAGTGCTAGGATTAATAAAATGACAGCTTCAGCTGCTCAAACCACTTTTTGGGTTTTTGCTTCTTTAATGGGGTTATCGTTATCTTCAATATTCTTAGTTTATACTGGAGCGAGTATCACTAGAGTGTTCTTTATTACTTCTATTACTTTTGGTGCAATGAGTATTTATGGCTATACAACTAAAAGAGATCTTACAAAATTAGGATCATTTTTAATGATGGGCTTAATTGGTATTATTGTTGCATCAGTTGTTAACATGTTCTTAAAATCTTCAATGATGGATTTTGTAATCTCCATTCTAGGTGTTCTAATCTTTGTAGGCCTTACTGCTTATGATACTCAAAAAATTAAAAACATGTATGTATCAAGCGATACTGGTGAGTTGATGGGCAAAAAAGCTGTAATGGGTGCTTTAACTCTTTACCTAGACTTTATAAATTTATTTATAATGTTATTAAGATTATTTGGACAAAGACGATAGTCTTTATTATTTCTTAAGGTTTTTCCAATTAGTATTTTTAAATAAAGTTTCTAGATCAAAAGAATTTTTTAAAACTTTACCATTAGAATCTGTAATTAAATATTTTAGATTTTTATTACTGGGTTTAAAGTTTTTGCAAATTTTATATAAAGCATTCTCTGCTGCATTTTTAAAAACACTAAAGCTAACCTGCCTATTAGAAATATTTAGACCATAGTCTTTCCATGACCCTTCAGAGACCATTTTTGCATATAGATCTAAAATGATTTTAAGCTCATTTTTTTCAAAAAATTGTCTTTCTTCTATTTGTTTGTGAGGATTATTTACGACTAGCTTTAAGTTTTTATTCATCAAGTTTGTGTTTATTAATCAATGATATCTGAAACCCCGTAAAGACAAGGGTTATTGGTAACATTCCCCATACCTTAAAGTTAACCCAAAACTCTTCTGTTTGCGTTCTCCATACACATTCATTGAGGATTGCAAGGCCAAAGAAAAAATACATCCATCTTTTGTTTAATAGCTCCCAACCAATATCAGTTAGGGCAATTGATTTACCCATAATCTTTTTAAGAACAGGCTCATTTGTAAAATATTTTCCAAAATATAAAGCAAAAGCAAATAAAATATTAATGATTGTTGGTTTCACATAAAGAAAAACTGGATCATTAAAATAAATTGTTAAACCACCAAAAAATGTAATTAAGACACCACTTATTAAAGGCATCATAGGTATTTTTTTTTCAAAAAACCAAACAACAACTAGTGCAATTAATGTTGCAACTATAAGTGGAGGAATTGCAACTGCTAGATTTTTGTCATTATTGTAATAATAATAAAAAAATATAGCTAAAGGCCCGAAGTCTGTGGCAAATTTAAGAAAAGATTTATTCACTTGACGGATATTAACATAATAAAAAAAATATAAATATTTTTTATTGATTTTTATTTTTAAACCCCCATATTAAAAGGAATGGCAATTCAAAAAGCAAAATTTTCAATAGGTGACATTGTAAAACATAAACACTTTGAGTTTAGAGGTGTAATCTATGATGTGGATTTCGAATTTAATAATTCTGAAGAATGGTATCAATCTATTCCAAAGAATGTTCGTCCTAGAAAAGATCAGCCTTTTTATCATCTGTTAGCAGAAAATGATGAAATCACGTATGAGGCCTATGTTTCAGAACAAAACCTATTAATGGACGATTCAGAAGATCCAATTAAACACCCTTTAATTGAAGAGATTTTTTCTGGTAAAAGAGGCTCTAGCTACTTTAAGCCCTCTAATTAATTCTTTTTTCAAACACAATTAATTCAAATCTTCGACATATATAGTTGCTATCTATAATTATGTTCTGATCAGGAGTGTTAAATAACGTTTTTATCATTATTGACTCCCTCTGCATTCTTGATCAGGATGATCTTCCATAATAAAAATTAAATTATCTTTTTTTAATATATATAATTTAAAAATGTTTAAATATTTTGAACCTAATAAAATTTTTGCAATAACCTCTAAAGCGCCAAAGTACGTTTTATTTTTATTTATTATTGTCTTAACAATTGGCTTAACCGAAGCGCTTATACTTTCACCTGAAGATTATAAACAAAGTGATGCAGTAAGAATTATGTATGTTCATGTACCGGCTGCATGGATATCACTTGGAATATTTTCAAGTTTAGCTTTATTGTCTGTTGGAAGTTTTGTTTTTAAAAATAAAAATTTTGCTTTAATTGCTAAAAGTTTAGCACCTTCAGGATTTATATTTAATATCATTGCATTAGTTACAGGTTCAATTTGGGGAAAACCAACTTGGGGTACCTGGTGGGCTTGGGATGCAAGAATAACTTCTATGCTAATTTTAGCTTTATTTTACGGAATGTATTTACTGGCTTGGAGAATTTATGATGATAAAGAACAGGTAATTAAAGTTACCTCTTTGATTGCAATTTTAGGAGTGGTGAATGTTCCTATCATTAAATTTTCTGTAGATTGGTGGAATACGTTACATCAACCAGCTTCAATTAATATTTTATCAACCAACACAGCAATTCATCCATCAATGCTAGTCCCATTGGGTATTATGACTGCGGCATTTGCCCTTTTTTCATTACTCATTTTTTTGATGAAATATAATACCGAACTGATAAAAGTTAAAAATAAAGGATTAGATAGATTATGATAAATGAAATAATTTCAATGAACGGATATGGAGCTTACGTATGGTCAGCTTTTTCGTTCACATTGATCAGTTTTACAGCCTTGTACTTTGTAACTAAATTTCAGCTTTTAAAAGAACAAAAAAGATTTGCTTCTAAATTTGGGTCTCTAAATGTTGAGAAAGCTAGAGCTGCAAGATCACAAAATATTAATAGAGAAATATTATCTAATACATCAAATATTTAACTAATAAACCATGTATGGTAAAAAGGTTAAATTACGATTTACATTTTTAGCTTTAATCTTAGTCTCAGTAATTTTAACAGTTTTTTTAGTTTTACAATCCTTAAAAGAAAATATTGTATATTTCCAGTCACCATCTGAAATAAAGTCTTTAATAGAATTAAATAAAAAAAAAATAAGAGTGGGTGGGATGGTTAAAGAACAATCAGTCTTTATAAATTCTGATGAAATTAATTTTATTATTACTGACTTTAAAAATGAAATTAATGTTGTTTATTCAGGGGCAGTTCCCAATTTATTTGCTGAAGGAAAAGGAGTGGTTGCTGAAGGTTTTTTAAAAGATAAAAATTATTTTACAGCTACTAAAATTTTAGCAAAACATGATGAAAATTATATGCCACCAGAAATTAAAGAAGCCATAGGAGATAAATAAATTGCTAGCTAATCAGATAGGTTATTATTCTTTAATTTTAGGGTTGTTACTTTCGGTATTACTTTGTGGAGTTTCAATTAAAGACGTTAATAATACCAATAAGCAGATTAACCAAAATATATTATCTCTATCATTTCTACAGCTAGTTTTTGTAATTGTGAGTTTTTTGAGTTTGATTATATCTTTTATAAACTCAGATTTTAGTAATGAGACAGTATTTAATAACTCTCACACAACTAAACCATTATTTTATAAAATCTCAGGAACTTGGGGAAACCATGAAGGAAGTTTGTTGCTATGGCTATTAGTATTAACTTTATTCATTTTTCTATTTTTAATTAAATCAAGAGAACAGCCTAAAAAATATAGAATTTTAACTTTATTATTTCAGCAAATAATAATTATTGGTTTTTTCTTATTTGTATTAATGACATCTAATCCTTTTAATTATTTATTTCCAATTCCTAATGAAGGTCTTGGTCTTAATCCAATTTTACAAGATCCGGCTTTAGCAATTCATCCTCCAATTTTATATTTAGGTTATGTTGGGACATCTATAATATTTTCATCATCCCTTGCTGCAGTTACACAAAACTATGTTTCAAAACAATGGGGTCAGCATATTAAAAAATGGGTCTTAGTTTCTTGGATTTTTTTAACTATAGGAATTATGCTCGGATCAATTTGGGCATATTATGAACTAGGATGGGGAGGTTTTTGGTTTTGGGACCCAGTTGAAAATGTTTCTTTAATGCCATGGCTAACATTAACTGCATTGTTACATTGCATTGTAGTGTTAGAAAGAAGAGCAGCACTAACATCTTGGGTAGTTATATTGTCTATTACAACATTCACCTTAAGTATGTGTGGAACTTTTTTAGTAAGGTCTGGAATATTAAATTCTGTACATACATTTGCCAATGATCCTGCAAGAGGTATTTTTATATTAATATTTTTATTTGTACTAATTGTCTTATCGGTAGGAATATTTTTTATATTTCACAAAGAGAATAACAAAAGCTCAAATAATTTCTTTTGGCTTAGTAGAGAAACTTCCATCTTAATAAACAATTGGTTTATGATGTATTTTTTATCTGTTGTTTTAATAGGTACAGTATACCCAATTTTTCTAGACGTAATATCTAGTGAAAAAATATCAGTTGGGCCTCCTTTTTACCAAAAATTAATTGTTCCTTTTTTAATACCATTTCTAATATTTATGTCTCTTGGACCACGACTTAAATGGATCAAATCAAAAATTGAAAATAAGAAATCACTTATTATCACATTTATAATTTCAGTAATGTTAACTTTTTTTATTATTAAAAATTTAACTACAGACTTACTTTTTTATACAGTTTTAATTTCTGCTGCTTTTTTTCTATTCTTTACAACTTTAAAAGAATTATTTATTAAAAGATTTAATAATGTCTCTCAAACTGTCTCACACTTTGGTTTTAGTTTATTAATATTAAGCATTTTGTTTAATAACATTTTATCCTCAGAAATTATAACCAACATAAAAATCGGTGAAAGATATGATTATAATAAAGGTGAAATTTTTTTTAAAAAGATAGAGGAAAGAAAAGAAAATAATTTTAACTCGATCATTGCCTTTTTTGAAATAAAAGACAAAAATGGAAAAACTATAGAATTAAAACCTGAGATTAGAATTTATAATCAGCCTGTAATTATCACTAGTGAGGCAGATATAAGAACAACATTATTAGAGGATAAGTTTTTAGTAATGAACCTTGTAAAGGGTAATGAATATTTTAATATTAGATATCAAATAAAGCCATTTATGGTTTGGATATGGATATCAGTTTTACTATTAAGTTTTGGTGGATTAATGAGTTTATTTAAAAAAAAATATGAAAAATAAGTTTAGCTTATTTATTGTAGCTATTTTTTTAAGTTTTTGTTTTGTTATTTTTTATAAAGGATTAAATACTCCAAATAATTACACTCCCAAGGTTAATGAGAAAAAAAATATACCAACCTTTAAAGCTAAGGACTTTGATTCAGATAATTACATAAATTCAGATAAAATTTTTGAAGAGAACACTTTTTATATTGTAAATATTTGGGCATCCTGGTGTGTACCCTGTAGAACAGAGCATTCTTTGTTAATGCAACTAAGTAAAAATGAATCAATCAAACTAATTGGATTAAATTATAGAGACAATTTTAATAATGCAAAAAAATTTATTGATGACCTTGGCAATCCTTATTCTAGAATTTTAATTGATAAAGATGGAACTTTAGGAGTTGAATTTGGAGCTTATGGAGTTCCAGAAACTTTTTTAATAGATAAAAATAAAGATATAATTAAAAAATTTGTTGGTCCAATCAATCAAGAAATTGTTAATGAAATTAAATTAATTATTAAATGAAAATTTTAAAAGTATTAATAATCCTATTTTTAGTCACAAGCTTTTCTGAATTAAAATCAGATGAAGTAAACGATGTTTTAAAAAATAAAATTTTAAAAAATATTCGTTGTTTAATTTGTCAGGGTCAGTCAGTATACGATTCTGAATCTGAATTCGCCTCTAGTATTAAATTAATTGTTGATAGTAAAATTAATGATGGATTAAAAGAAAAACAAATATACCAATTTTTAAGAGAAAAGTATGGTGATTGGGTTATTTTTGACCCTCAATTAAACAAAAACACTTATGTTTTATGGTTATTACCGTTATTGTTATTTTTATTTGGTGGTGCAATAATATTTAAAAAATTAAATAATCAAAAATAAAACTGTAGTATATTAATCTCAAATGATATTACTTTTTGAAATTATGAGAAAAACTATTTATTTACTGACTTTTTTTACAATGTTTTTTTCACCACTCTTGAGTGAAGAAAAAAATAAAGTTAATAGTGATCACCAATACAATTTTTTTATAGGAAATTTTGATTTTAGTGATGATAAACAGGCAGCCTTACTTTTCGGATTTCAACATCAAAATGAGTCACTAGAAAGAGATACTTTCTTAGGAAATATTTCTCCTATCACAGGGGGGTTTATCACAGAAAATTCTGCAGCTTATATTTATTCAGGAATAGAATGGAATATTAAAATGGGTGCTTTTGACTTTACACCTAGTTTTGCACCAGGCTTATATCACGAAGGTGATGGAAAAGATTTGGGACACATTCTAGAATTTAAAACTGAAATCCAACTTTCATACAGTTTATCAGAAAATACGAACTTTGGTGTTTCTTACAACCATGTATCTAATGCAAGTATAGGGAGCAAAAACCCTGGTGCAAATAGTTACGCATTTAATTTTTTAAAAAGATTTTAGTATATTTCTATGAGTTTAAAAAATTGTCACAACTTTAGTGACTTTAGAAAATTAGCAAAAAAAAAATTACCTTCACCTATTTTTCATTACATTGATGGTGGAGCTGATGATGAGCAGACCTTAAGAAGAAACACCGAATCTTTTAATGACTGTGATTTAATTCCCAATATTCTTGCTAGTGTTGGTAAACCAGATTTATCAACAACTATTTTTGGAAAAAAAATTAATATGCCAATTTTTCTTTCACCAACTGCAATGCAAAGACTTTACCATCATGAAGGTGATAAAGCGTCAGCAAGAGCTGCTGAAAAATTTGGAACTTTTTATAGCATGTCCACTATGGCAAATAATACAATTGAAGAAATTTCTGCAATCTCAAATGGACCAAAATTATTTCAATTATATGTTCATAAAGATCAATCAATTACTGATGACTTAATAGATAGATGTAGGGTGTCAGGTTTTAATGGCATGTGTTTGACAGTTGATACATTGGTCGCTGGAAACAGAGAAAGAGATCACAGAACTGGTTTTACCACTCCTCCAAAATTGACACTTCAAAGCTTAATGAGTTTTGCCATGAGACCTGAATGGGTATTTAATTATTTTACTCATAAAAAGTTTGAACTATCCAATGTTAAAAATAAAACAGATAAAGGAACAAATATTTCGAAATCGGTAATCGAATATATTAATGAACAATATGATCCGGCTATGAATTGGAAGGATGCTGAATACTGTGTAAAAAAATGGAACGGTCCATTTGCTCTTAAAGGCGTAATGTCAGTTGAAGATGCAAAAAGAGCGATAGATATTGGCTGTACAGCAATAATGATTTCAAATCATGGGGGAAGACAATTAGACGGTTCAAGATCACCCTTTGACCAAGTTAATGCAATTAGAGAGGCTGTTGGAGATAAATTAGAGATTATTTTAGATGGTGGTGTAAGACGTGGAACTCATGTTTTAAAAGCTTTAGCAGCTGGTGCAACAGCATGTAGCTTTGGAAAAATGTTTTTGTTTGCTTTAAGTGCTGCGGGTCAACCTGGTGTTGAACGTCTATTGCAAAACATGCATGACGAAATTAATAGAAATATGGTATTAATGGGTTGTAAGACTTTAAAAGAATTAGATGCGTCAAAATTAATTTATAGAAAATAGTTTTTACTTATAAAAATTATATATAAAAAAAATAAATTAAATTATAAAATATTGATATTAGAATTAAATTATTATGAAATTAGCAAAAAATTTACAAAGACTAGGAACTGAATCTGCATTTAGTGTTTTAGCTGAAGCAAAAAAATTAGAAGCACAAGGCAAACCAATGATCCACTTAGGTCTAGGTCAGCCTGATTTTAAGACACCCCAACACGTAGTAGATGCTGCAAAAAAAGCATTAGATGAGGGTCATCATGGATATGTTTTATCAAATGGAATTTTAGAGTGCAGACAAGCTGTTACTAGAAAAATTAAAAAACTTTACAATAAGGATATTGACCCTGAAAGAGTATTGATAATGCCAGGTGGGAAACCAACAATGTATTATGCAATACAATGTTTTGGTGAACTAGGTGCAGAAATTATACACCCAACACCAGCATTCCCAATATATGAATCAATGATTAATTATACAGGCTCAACAGGAGTTCCATATGACTTAACGGAAGATAAAGATTTAAAATTTGATCCAGAAAAAATTCTATCTTTAATTACGGATAAAACTAGATTGCTAATATTAATTAACCCAAACAACCCAACAGGTAGTTTTGTAGAAAAATCTGCAATAGATGTTTTAGCAGAAGGGTTAAAAAAACATCCTCATGTAGCAATCCTTAGTGATGAAATTTATAGTAGACAAATTTATGATGGAAAAGAAATGCCAACATTTTTCAATTATCCTGATTTGCAAGATAGATTAATAGTTTTAGATGGTTGGAGTAAAGCTTACGCCATGACAGGTTGGAGAATGGGGTGGAGTGTGTGGCCAGAAGAATTAATACCACATGTAAACAAACTAATTATTAATAGTGTTTCATGTGTTAATGCTCCGTCACAATTTGCAGGAATTGCAGCTTTGGATGGACCAGACGATGCAATCCATGAAATGATGGTAAAATTTGACCAAAGAAGAAAATTGATTCATGAAGGTCTAAATAGTTTACCAGGTGTGGAATGTAGTTTACCAGGAGGAGCTTTTTATGCATTTCCTAAAGTTATTGGAACAGGAATGAATGGTTCAGAATTTGCAAAAAAATGCATGCATGAAGCAGGAGTGGCAATAGTTCCAGGGACAGCTTTTGGTAAAACTTGCCAAGATTACGTAAGATTTAGCTTTGCAGCGTCCCAAGACAACATATCTAACGCATTGGAAAATATTAAAAAAATGCTAGGCTAAAACTAATGAGTGAATTAGTTCTACCAAAGATTAATAAAGAAACGATTTCTAAAAAAGAATATATTTTTAAAAATCTTGCAAAAATAATAAATTCAGAAAATGTATTAAGTCATGCAGATGAGATTAAGCCGTATGAAACCGATGGACTGTCAGCTTACACGCAAACACCGCTAGCAGTTGTGATGCCAGAAAATACAGAAGAAGTAAGTAATATCTTAAAATTTTGCCATAAAGAAAATATAAAAGTTGTGCCAAGAGGAGCGGGTACAGGCCTTTCAGGTGGAGCATTACCATTAAACGATGCAATTCTATTGAGCCTCGGAAAATTTAATAAAATTATAGAAATTGATTTTGAGAATAAATGTGTAGTAACCCAACCTGGTGTCACAAATTTAGGAATAACTCATGCCGTACAACATAAAAATTTTTATTATGCCCCTGACCCATCAAGCCAAATTGCATGCTCGATAGGAGGTAATGTTGCTGAAAATTCTGGTGGTGTTCATTCTTTAAAATATGGAACAACTACTAATAATATCTTAGGTGTTGAAATTGTTATGATGGATGGAACTATTTGTAGAATCGGTGGAAAAACTCTTGATCAAGAAGGATATGATCTAATGGGATTAATTTGTGGCTCAGAAGGTTTACTAGGAGTAATTACTGAAGTGACAGTTAAAATTTTAAAAAACCCACAAATAGTTAAAGCAGCATTAATAGGCTTTCCAACAATCGAAGAAGGGGGAAATGCAACTTCAGAAATTATTGCTAGCGGAATTGTTCCAGCAGGCATGGAGATAATGGATAAAGTTTTAATAGAGGCGACAGATAACTTTAGTAAAGCAGGCTACCCAAGAGATGCTGAGCTTTTATTAATTGTTGAATTAGATGGAACAGAATCTGAGGTAGATGAATTATTAAAGCAAGTTAGTAGCATTTGTAAAAAAAATAATTGCTCAAGTTTAAAATTAAGCAAAAATGAAAAAGAAAGACTATCATTTTGGGCTGGCAGAAAAGCAGCATTTCCAGCATGTGGAGCTATGGCACCAGATTATTATTGCATGGATGGCTCTATACCAAGAGGAAAACTAACCGAAGCTTTACTAGAAATAAAAAGACTATCTGAAAAGTATGAATTACCAGTAGCAAATTGTTTTCATGCTGGTGATGGAAATTTACACCCACTAATAATGTTTGATGGAAGTGATAAAGAACAACTAAGAAAAACAGAAGAATTTGGTGCTGAAATTTTAAAAGCTTGTGTAAGATTAGGAGGAGTTATTACTGGAGAGCACGGTGTGGGAATAGAAAAAAGAGAACTAATGTGTGAAATGTTTAATAATGATGATATTCAACAACAGTTAGATATCAAATCATCACTAGACGAAAAAAATTTATTAAATCCTGGAAAAGTTTATCCAATATTGAGAAAATGTGCAGAGGAAGGAAGGGTACATGTCCACAGAAATGAAGAAAAATTCCCAGATCTTCCAAGATTCTAATAATACTTATTATCCTGAAGATGAACTGCAAGTTTCAAGAATAGTTAAAGAGCTCTATAAAAAAAACGAACCAACAGAACTAATAGGCACTAATTCAAAAAGTTTTATTGGCAATAAAATTCAGTCAGCAAAAAAATTATCTCTTTCTAAATTATCAGGAATAATAGAATATTTACCAGAAGAACTTTATATTAAAGTTAAAGCAAATACTCCATTAGAGCTGGTTGAAAAAGAATTAGAAAAAAATAATCAAGAGTTAGCCTTTGAGCCAATTGATTTTGGATTTATTGAAGGTGGAAAATCAAACAAAGGAACTATAGCAGGTCATTTAGCCTGTAATTTTGCTGGCTCGAGAAGGTTTAAAGTAGGCAGTATAAGAGATCACATTTTAGGCTTTAGAGGTGTGAATGGAAAAGGTGATATAATCAAATCAGGTGGAACAGTTGTAAAAAATGTTACGGGTTATGATTTGTCAAAACTTGTTACAGGATCTTTTGGAACGTTAGTTGCATTAACTGAAATTACATTAAAAGTTTTACCTAAAAAAAAATTATCTAATACAATTATAATTAATACTGATGATAAAAAATTAGTTAATGAATTATTTGAAAAAATTTCAAGTTCTAGCAGTGAAGTTTCTGGAGCTGTTTATCTTCCTGAAGAGCCACAAGATGAAAGTTACGATCATAACAAAGAAATGGTTTTTAAATTTAATGATTTAGAAAATAAAGGCTCATTTGTAGCATTAAGAATAGATGGAGATAAAATATCAATAGATGAAAAAATAAAAGCTTTAACTGATGAATTAGAACTTAATAAATTAAATACAACTATTTTAGATGTTCATCAATCAACCCCATTTTGGATAAAAATAAATAACCTTGAGTTATTTACACAAACAAAAAATAACCTACTGAGAGTAGTAATACCTCCTTCTCAAGGTAAAAAGCTAATGCAATACTTAGGCAATAAGTATAAATATTATATTGATTGGTGTGGCTCATTATACTGGATAGAAGTTCGGTCTAAGAAAAATATCAAGGTTGGCGAGATTAAAAATTTGATTAAAGAACTTGGTGGGTATTTGACAGTCATAAAGACATCAAATGAGTATGATTATGAAGAGACGATCTTTACCGTAGATGATACAAGACTTTTAATATCAGAAAAAATTAAAAAAAGTTTCGACCCTAAAAGAATTTTTAATCCTGGCAAAATGTATAGAGGAATTTAATGCAAACTGATTTTACAAAGAAACAATTACAAGATAACGACAACGCATCTACTGAAAAAATATTTAAAAAGTGTGTTCATTGTGGTTTTTGTAATGCTACCTGTCCTACCCATCAAATATTTGGCGATGAATTAGATGGACCAAGAGGTAGAATTTATTTAATCAAAGACATGTTGGAAAATCAAAAAAAACCAACAGCAAAGACAGTAAAACATATAGATAGATGCTTATCTTGTTATAGTTGCATGACCACTTGTCCTTCTGGTGTAAACTACATGCATATTATCGATCATGGTAAAAAATATATTGAAAAAAACTACAAAAGATCTTTTTTTGATAGAACAATTAGGAGTTTTTTATCAGTAGTATTACCAAATACAGGATATTTTAAACTGGCTAGCTATATGGTAAAACTCGCAAAACCCTTTCAATTTCTAATGCCATTAAAAATAAAAGACATGATGAGTTTAATGCCTACAAGTTTTCCTAAAAAAACTTTAAAACAAAAAGAAATTTATTCTGTGACTGGTCAAAAGAGGATTGCAAGAGTTGCACTTTTAATTGGATGTGTCCAAAAAGAAATCTCTCCTCAAATAAATGAGTCAACCATCCGTCTTTTGAACAGACACGGTGTTGAAGTAATTGTGCCTAAAAAAATAAGATGCTGCGGATCTTTAAATCATCACTTAGGAAAAGAAGATGACGCACATCAAGATTTTAGAAACAATATTAACACTTGGTATGATGAACATCAAAAAGGTAATTTAGATGCAATTTTATCTAACACATCTGGCTGTGGTACTACAATGAAAGACTATGGGTTTATCTTTAGAGATGATGAGGAAATGAAAAAAAAAGCTAAAGTAATATCTGAATTAACAAAAGATGTTTCAGAATATTTAAGCGAAAGTATAAAATTAAATTTTAAAGCAAAAGAAAAAAAATATAAGATTGCCTATCATTCAGCTTGTTCAATGCAGCATGGACAAAAAGTACACGACCAACCTGTGTCGTTATTAAACAAAACAGAAAATGAAATCATGGAAATTCCAGAGGGACATATTTGTTGTGGATCAGCTGGTACATATAATATTTTACAAACTGAAATTGCCAAAGAATTACTAAGCAAAAAAGTAAAAAATATTGAAAGTTTGAAGCCAGATTTTATTTCAACAGGGAACATAGGTTGTATTACTCAAATTTCTAATGGAACCAAAACTCCAATTTTACATACTATTGAAGTATTAGATTGGTATACTGGTGGTCCAAAACCAAAAATATTACAAAAGAATTAATTATGAAAAAAATTATAATTACGAGAAGATTATTAAAAGCATCTGAGGAAAAAGCTTCAAAAACATTTGATGCAAAACTTAATGATAATGATGAGTTATATTCTCAGTCAAAACTTATTGAATTAAGTGAAGGCCATGATGCAATATTAACTTCTTTAACCGATAAGATGGATGAAGATACTATAAGCAAACTACCTGATAGTATTAAGATAATTTCTAATTTCGCAGTTGGTTTTGGAAATATTGATTTAAAAGTAGCTAAAAAAAGAGGAATAGCAGTAACTAATACACCAGAAGTTTTATCAGATGCTACAGCAGAGATTGGAATTTTATTAATTCTTGGAGCATGCAGAAGAGTTCCAGAGGGTATTCAAGCTGCAAAAGAAAGTAACTGGAAATGGTCAGCAGATTATTTGATAGGAAAACAGTTAACAGGCTCAAGACTTGGAATTTTAGGAATGGGAAGAATAGGACAAAAGATTGCAAAAATAGCAAAATCTTTAGGTATGATTATTCATTATCATAATAGATCAAAACTAACTGAAGAAAAAGAACAGGGAGCTAAATATCACGATAGTATCAAGAGTCTTTTTGGAGCTTCAGATGTATTGTCAATTTGTTGCCCTGCAACAAAAGAAACAGAAAATTTAATTAATAAAGAAACATTAGAATATTTTCCAACAGGTGCTGTTATAACAAATGTAGCTCGTGGAGATATTGTCGATGATGAAGCTTTAATTGATGCACTAAATAGAAGAAAAATTTATGCAGCAGGACTAGATGTTTATAAGGGTGAGCCGAATTTAAATCCTGGTTATCTTAAAATAAAAAGTGCATTTATATTACCCCATCTAGGAAGCTCGACTAAACATACAAGAACAGCAATGGGTAATTTGGCCATAGATAATATTGATGAGTTTTTCAAAACAGGTAATTGTACAAATAAAGTAAACTAGTTTCTTTGTAAGTTTCAATTATGAATAAAGTTATTCTGCCAAAAAAAAAAGCGATAACTATATTTTTAGTATTTGCCCTTGGTTATTATATTTCTAATTTATTAAGAGCAATTACAGCAACTATTTCGCCCAATCTTATATCTGAGTTTAGTTTATCAGCTGGTGATTTGGGACTTTTAGGAGGTGGATATTTTTTAGGTTTTGCTGCAGTTCAAATTCCACTAGGCTATCTATTAGATAACAAAGGTCCAAAAAAAATAGTTTCATATTTTTTACTTATTGCAGTATTAGGCATGATCTCATTTTCTTTATCAGAAAATTTTATCACACTTTTATTATCAAGAATTTTAATTGGAATAGGTGTGGGTGCTTGTTTGATGGGGCCTTTAACTGCTTACAGAATTTGGTATCAAGACGAAACACAACAAAGAGCAAACTCATGGATGTTAATGGTAGGAGCAATTGGAATGCTCTCTTCTAGTTTACCTGTACAATTTTTTTTACCAATAATTGGATGGAGAATGATATTTATCACTTTAGCTCTATTAACTATATTTTGTATTATCTTAATTATTTTTTTTATACCTAATTGGAATAAAACAAACATTCAAAGTAACTCAAAGGATAATGGTTCTTTAAAAGAAATTTGGAATAATAATTTTTTTAAAAGTTTAGTTCCAATGGGATTTTTTAACTATGGTGGATTATTTGCTATTCAGACACTTTGGGCAGGACCATGGATGGTTAAAGTTTCAGGATATACACCTGAGCAAAGTGCAAATGGTCTTTTCATAATTTATTTTTCTCTTTTAATATCATTCCTATCTTGGGGCTATTTAGTTCCAAAAATTTCAAAAAATGTTTCAGATGCAATAAAATTATTGAAGTTCGGTGCGCCGTTAAATTTAATTGTACTAGCTTTTATAATTTATCTTGGGCCCAGAGCAGGGGCATATCATTGGGCTTTTTTTGCAGTAAGCTCTGTCTTTTTATCCTTAACTCAACCAGCGGTAGGAATGGCTTTTTCACTTTCGAATGCAGGAAAGGCACTGACTTCGTTTAATTTACTTCTTTTTATTGGGGCATTCGCACTGCAATGGATTATTGGGGTTATTATTGATTTAACAATGAACTTAGGTTTTTCAGAAATTTCAGGCTTTAGATTTGCTATGATATTTTTTTTATTAACTTCTTTTTTTTCTTACCTATTTTTCTTAATAAAAAATTCTAAAAATTAATTTTAATTTAAGTGTTTGTAAATTGTAGTACGTGAAACACCAAGCTTTCGAGAAACTGCACTAATATTTCTAGTTTCTAAAAAGGCAGATTTAATTAAAATACATCTGTCTTCCTTAAACCTTGATCCTTTGCAGTTATTACATGCATAATTTTTTATTTTTGTTTCTTTAGATATTTTTTTCTTAAAATTTTGACTTTTTATTATAAAAACAGATGAACCTAAATGATCAGAAATTTTCATTATTTTATTTTGTAAAAGTTCATTTGCAATTGAAGAAAATGAAGTTGTAAAAATATTATTAAAACTTTCACTCTTTAACGTTACTAGTCCATGCAACATTATTCTTGCATTTGAATTTGACCCCACAACAAATCCATCACCATTAATTGCAAGTAGACCAACACTATTAGTGCTCAGATATTCTTGACGTGGATGGAATGATAAAATTAATTCATTATCAAACTGATTTAAAAATAATTTTGTTTCAATACTTTTTGTAGCAAGCTTAACCAGCGCCAAGGTGTGCTGTTCTCTTGAATGCACGTCGGTAGAGGCATCTATTATACCAATAGTTTTTCCCTCATAATTTAGTATTGGACTTGCAAAACAAGATAACTTTCCATGTGATTCAAAAAAATGTTCCTTGCCTGAAACTATAGAATCTTTATTGAGAGTAACAACTTGACCCAATCCATTTGTACCTCCAATTTCTTCTCTCCAAATTGAACCTGGTATTACAATTTTTCCAACATCAGTTTTAAAGCAGGTTTTATCATAAATAGTATCCATAACTGATCCACTGCTGTCAGAATATGCCACCATAAAGTTTGTCCCAGCTATTTGTGAATATAGAAGTTCAAGTTCAGGGTTTACCAGTCTTCTAATATAATCATTTTTTTCTTTAAGTTCACCAAGCTCTTTAGAAGTAAGAATTGTTCTCTTTGGATTTTTAAGCGGATCTAGTCCCGTTGAAATACATCTTTTCCAGCTATCAGATATATCTTTATCAATCAAAGAAGGTAAAAAGCCTCTTCTTTTAGTAAGATCAGAGAATTCTTTTTCAACAGAAGTTAAATTTGTCATTCTTTATTTTAAGACATTATTAAAAATGAACAACCAACCAAGAGTTGTATTTTGTTAACTTTATGGACACTTTTTTGCGCAGTTGACTCTCTGCTTTCCTCAATATTGGATAGGGTTTGTTATTAAAAAAATTAACAAACTAAAAAATAGAGAGAAATTATGAAGGCACAAGTTTTACATAAATATAATCCAAAAATGGATGAAAAAGTTTGGGTTACAGAGCAAGAAATGCCAGATCCAAAATTAGAAAAATCATCAGATGTTATTGTCAAAATTGGTGCAGCTGGAGTTTGTAGAACTGACCTACATATTATTGAAGGTGTTTGGGAACACATTCAAGATCCTAACGGAGATTTGTTACCTATGGTTATGGGTCATGAAAATGCTGGATGGGTTGAAGAAGTAGGTAAAGATGTTGTAGGATTTAAAAAAGGTGATCCTGTTATTTTGCACCCAATTATTTCAGGAACTGATGGAACTTGTTTAAGCTGCCGTAGAGGTTTAGATCAGCATGCTGAAGAGGGAGCATTTCCAGGTTTGAATATTAAAGAAGGTGGGTATGCGGAATTACTTAAAACAAGTGTTCGTAACTTAATTAAACTGCCTACTATATTGGCACCAAAAGATGTTGCGCCTTTTTCTGATGCAGGACTAACCGCTTATAGAGTTGTTAAAAAAGCTACTAGACATTTATTACCAGGTCAGACCTGTGTAATTATTGGAGCTGGTGGACTTGGCCATATTGCAATTCAATGTTTAAAAGCAATGTGTGCTGCAAATATTATTATTGTTGAAAAATCTGCTGAAGCATTAAAACATGCAATGTCACTTGGTGGTGATGAGGGAGTTTTAATTGATGGCAATGAAGTTGAAAGAGTTCTAGAGCTTACCAAGGGTAAAGGTGGTGAGGCTGTAATTGATTTTGTAGGTGAAAAAGGATCAACTGCAATGGGTATCAAAATGACAGCAGGTAGTGGATATTATTATATCGTTGGTTATGGCGAAGAAATCAGAGTTCTAGCTGTCGATGTAATTATTTCAGAAAAAACAATAGTTGGAAATTTAGTAGGAACGTGGTCTGAGTTATATGAGCTGATGGAGTTAGCTAACAAAGGGTTAGTTACACTATCTATGCAAGAGTATAAATTAGGCGATGCTAATAAAGCGCTTCATGATCTTAACGAAGGTAAAGTTAAGGGAAGAGCCGTTTTAGTTCCATAATAATAAATAAAGAGAGGGATAAATGAAAATAATAAAAACTTGCTTAAGTGCTATGATATCAGGAATTCTGATATTTAGCCCAGCTTATGCAGATAAGTGGAGCGATCAATTTCCACATATCAAAGCAACAGGAGATATTTCTGGTGACTGTTCTTATGAAGAAATTTCAAAAAAGAACTACAAAGGAAAAACTCTAAAAATAAATACGCACGCAGTTCCAGTAATTGGACAGCCTACAGCTCTTCATGCGGAACAGTTTGCTAAATTAACAGGAGCAACAGTAGATGTAACACATACGCCAGCTGGTGATTTGTATGCAAAAGCTATGGTTCCTTTTAAAGCTGGTCAATCTCCGTACGATATCGTATTTGGATTTTCTAACTTTATAAACGACTGGAGACAATACTTAGCACCAGTTCCAAAGAAATACTTGAATACAAAAGAGATGAAAGATGTAACGAAATCTCATGTAGGTGTTTCTTCTTGGGATGGAACTATGTATCAATATCCAGTTGATGGAGACAGGCATTATTTAAAATACAGAAAAGATGTAATTGATAATCCTGAGATGCAAAAAAAATACAAAGAAGCAACTGGTAAAGAGCTAAAAGTTCCTACGACTTGGAAAGAGTATGGAGAAATGGCTAAATTCTTTAATGGTTGGGACTGGGATGGAGATGGAGAAAAAGAATACGGTTCAGCTGAAGTTATGAAAAAAGATGACTTAATGTTCGCAGCTTTTTTTAGTAGATCAGTAGCTTACGCTAAAAATCCTAGCACTCCAGGTGGTTTCTTTTTTGATTTAGAAACTATGAAACCAAATGTTAATAATCCAGGGTTTGTTGAAGCTTTAACTGACTGGGTAGAGGCTACTAAGTATGTTCCTCCAGGAGGAATTAACTTTGGACTAGGTGATGAAATTGGATCATTTGGTGGTGGACAAACTCTATTTAGTTTTTCATGGGATGATGCTTTTATTGCAGCGATGCAAGACGACAGTCCTATTAAAAATAAAGTAGGTACAGCTCCTCTTCCAGGTGCAGATAAAGTTTGGAATAGAGTATCTGGCAAATGGGATAACAAATACAACCAAGCACCGTACATCGTATGGGGTTGGGCAGTAGGTGTTGCTAAGAAAAGTAAAGTACAAGAGATGGCGTTTGATTATCTATGTTTCTTTTCTAACGGAGCAAACCACCAAGCTGACTTAGCTATTGGTAACTTTGGTGTTAATCCATTTAAAAACTCTGATTTTGATCCAAATCTTTATATAGATACAATGGGTTGGGATGCAGATATTGCAAAATCATACACTAAGACGCTTAAAGATATGGAAAAAAGTAAGAATAGAGTTTTCCCTTTAAGAGTTCGTGGTGTGTTTGAATTCACTAGTGCAGTTGCAACTGGAACTTCTAAGGCTTTAGCTGGTCAGCTATCTCCTCAAGAAGCTTTGGATGAAGTTGCTAAAGAGTGGGAAGCAATTGTCAAAAGAGTTGGTAAATCAGCAGTACAAGAAGACTACGCTGTTGGTGTCAAAATGGAAGACAACAAGTTATAAAAATAACTTTATGTGGCCACTTTTAATTAGTGGCCACATATATTACACTTAAAATTCAATTACATGAACTTTAAACATAAATACGTTTTTTTATTTCCAGGTTTATTTGTTCTTATAGGTATCTTAATTTTTCCAATAATATTTGTAGTTCGTTTAAGTTTATCAGGTTGGAATAGTTACAATGGTTTAAACTTTATAGGTCTCGAAAATTATGTCAGATTATTTACTGATGATCCACGATTCTGGGAGTCGTTTATTAGATTAAGTTTTTTGTCAGTTACAACTGTTGTTCTGCAATATGTAATTGGCTTTACACTGGCTCATATGGTTTGGAAGGAAATTAAGTTTCAAAGATTTTTTAGAGTATTATTTTTAATACCCATGATGACCACCCCAGTTATTATGACTGTTATTTGGAGAACTTTTTTTCATGAGTCACTAGGTCCTGTTAATGATCTTTTACAAATTTTTGATATTGCACCGAAATGGCTTACTGATCCTACTTTAGCTAAAGTTACAGTTATTATTGTTGAAGTTTGGCAGTGGACACCTTTTATGTTTTTACTATTACTAGCTGGTCTTTTATCACTTCCTAAAGAACCTTTTTTAGCAGCTGCAATTGATGGAGCAAGTCCAATTAGAAAATTTATTTACGTAACATTTCCATTAATGGCACCAATATCTATTGGAGCAATTATCATAAGACTAATTGAAGCTTCAAAAATAATGGATACTGTTTATGTCTTAACCTCAGGTGGTCCAGGAACCTCAACTGAGACATCAAGTTTTTATATCTTCATTAAAGGATTGAGAGAATTTCAAATGGGTTATGCTGCTTCAATGTCATTCACTTATTTAATAATAATGATCATAAGTTTAACAGTTATTGCAAAAGTATTAACCAAACTATTACTCAAAGATTAAATATGGGAAAATTATATACATTCTTAAAATATTTTTTTATTACAGTTTGGACTGTTTTTGTTGTGGCACCTTTTCTTTGGGCGCTTACAACTTCTTTTAAAGATTTTAATTCAGTAAATGGAGGTGTAACCTACATCCCGTGGGTTGATTTTGAACCAAACTTAGAAGGTTGGAGAGTTTTAATTAAATCTCCAGCACAAGGAGGAGTAGACATTGTTGAACCTTATTTTAATAGTTTGTTTGTAACATGCACTGCAAGTTTAGTTAGTATTATACTTGGAACCTTATCTGCTTATGCTCTTTCTAGATATACATTCAAAGCTGGTCCTATAAAGAATAATGACATTACATTTTTCTTCATTTCTCAAAGAATTATGCCACCAATTGTTTTATCCATACCTTTCTTTTTATTTCTTGGTGCGGTTAATTTATTGGACAGTCTATTTGGACTAATAGTTGTTTATATTGTTTTGTTAATGCCAATAGCAGTTTGGATTATGGTTGATTTTTTTAATAAAGTTCCAAGAGAGATAGATGAAACGGCATTGATAGATGGATGTAATCCTTACCAGGCATTTTATAAAGTTGTATTACCAAATTCAATACCAGGATTAATTGTTGCTGGAATGTTTTGTATTATATTTGGATGGATTGATTTCTTTTTTGCTTTTATTTTAACCTTTACTGAAGTGCAGTTACTTCCTGTAAAAATTGTAGCTTTAAACTCTTCAATAACACCATGGTGGAGTTTATCAGCCTCAGCACTAGTTTCTGTTGCACCATTAATTGTTGTTGCATTTATTGTTGAGAGATATTTATCAAAAGGAAATCTATCAGGAGCAATTAAATAATGAATTTAGTTGGTGAAAACTTATCGTATAAATTAACTGAAGAACTTCAGTTAAGAAAAATCTCTTTTAATTTTGAAAAAGGTAAATTATATACAATTTTGGGAAGAACACTTTCTGGGAAAACCACTTTATTAAAAACAATAGCAGGGCTACTTATGCCAGATAGTGGATCGATTAGATTTGAAGATAAGAATTTTTTAGAGATACCTGTGTGGAAAAGAAATATTGCCATGGTTTATCAGCAATTCATTAACTACCCTCACTTAAATGTTTTTGAAAATATAGCTTTTCCTCTAAAACAAAGAGGTTTAGACCCTCAAAAAATTAATGATGAGGTTTTTAAATCTTTAAAATTAGTAGGGCTAGAGGGTTATGAAAAAAGAAAAATCCAAGAATTATCAGGCGGCCAACAACAAAGGGTTTCAGTTGCAAGGTCACTTGTAAAAAATGCAAAGATATTACTACTTGATGAGCCACTAGTTAATTTGGACTACAAGTTAAGAGAGCAGTTAAGAGAAGAGTTTAAAAATATATTTGTTAATGGTTTATCAAAGGAAAGTATTGTAATTTTTTCCACAACGGATCCCAGGGAAGCAATGGAACTTAATGGTGAAGTCATTGTTCTTGATGAAGGTAGAGTGCTGCAAGTAGGAGCAGCAAAAGAAATATTTGAAAACCCCAAAGATTTAAAGGTTGCTGCTATTTCAAATGACCCACCTATGAATATTTTGAAAGCTGACTTAGGTTCTAATAAAATAAAATTTGAAGATATTGAAATAGATATTCCAAATCATTTATCTAAATTAACAAATAAGAATTTTAATTTTGGTATAAGAGCATCCGATATTGAATTGAATGATGATGGCTTTGAATTTGAAGTGGAGCTGGCAGAAATTAGTGGTTCAGAAACTTTACTACACCTTACAAGGGGAAATTTAAAAATTATAACTAGTATAGAGGAAGTGATGGATTTTAAAATTCGTGATAAAGTTAAAATTAACTTTAAATCTAATAAAGCTTATGCATTCGATGAAGTTGGAAATTTAGCTTCATCACCATTTAGAGGTGGTAATGTCTAAAATTAATTTAAATAAAATATCTCACTCATATAATCCAAATGATCCTAATCCGACTTATGCATTAAACCCATTCTCGATGGTTTGGGAAGATGGAAAAAGATACGCAATTTTAGGACCATCTGGGTGTGGAAAAACAACGATGTTAAATATTGTGTCAGGTTTAGTAAGACCCTCATCAGGAAAAATACTATTTGATGAAAAAGATGTTACGGACCTTAAAACTGAGAGTAGAAATATTGCACAAGTTTTTCAATTTCCAGTTATCTATAGCACCATGACAGTGTATGATAATTTAGCTTTCCCTTTGAGATGCAGAAATTTTTCTCAAGAAATAGTGGAAGAAAGGGTTAATTCTGTGGCTGAAACGTTAAATTTAAAGTCTTTCTTAAAATTACCAGCTAGAAAACTCACTGCTGATCAAAAACAATTGATTTCACTTGGTAGAGGGCTTGTAAGAGAAGATGTTGCTGCAGTACTAATGGATGAGCCATTAACAGTTATAGACCCTGATTTAAAATTTAAATTAAGAAGAAATCTCAAGGAAATAAATGAGAAATATAAAACAACCCTTGTTTATGTAACTCACGATCAAAATGAAGCGATGACTTTTGCAGATAATATAATAGTTATGAGTGAAGGTGAGGTGGTTCAAACAGGAACTCCCAAAGAATTATTTGAAAGACCAAAAACCACTTTTGTTGGATATTTTATAGGATCTCCTGCGATGAATTTATTTGAATCAGAAACTTCGTCAAATAATAGTGTTAAAATTAATGATACTTTGATTAAAACAAGTACAGATTTATCAAAATTAAAAAATAATAAAGTTAAATTAGGCATAAGATCTGAATTCATAAAGATAGCTGAAAATCAAAAAGAGAATGTTATTAGTGTTGATGTAGAAAAGGTAGAAGACCTTGGAAATTATAAACTATTAACTGCTAAGATGGGTAACCTTACAATTAAGTCTAAAATAAATAGAGAAACTGAAGTTCCATCAGAAAAGGTAAACCTTTATATTCCTCCAGAGAAATGTTGCGTGTATGAAGATGAAAAATTAATATAGATTGATTTAAAAACTGGAAATTGTAAAAATAAAGTAAATTAATACAATCACAGCTCAGCAAAAAGATTAGATTATTTTAAAACTTAAAGATTATAAATCTGGAAAATTAAACCACCTGCAGATGACAATGATTGCTCAAATGATATCAGATGAAGATATAGAAAATGTTGCAGAGTGGTATTCTAGAATAAAGATTAAAATTTTTGACCCTAACTTAGAGATATCCAAGCAAAATTAACCCATTTTTTTAGCATAATTTTTTTCCGTATTAATTAAGGGCATGTAAGGATATTATTTCATATGAAGTTTTTACATTCAAATAGACTTAAAAAGATTGTAATCAAAAATTTTAAATATGCTGCCAAAAAGTATTAATATTGAGAGTGTAAAAAGAGAGAAAAGAATTCTTAAGAGGCTAAACCTAGAAAAACTTCCTTTTGAAGCATCAATGGATCAATTTTGTGGCAGGTACATTGAGATGATGGCCGATCTTAAAGAAAGCTTTATGTTTGAAGCTGACAAACCTGGCATGCGATGGTGTTTATCTACAATAAAAAGATTTAAAGTTTTTTTATTAATATTTGAAGCAAACGAACTTGGAGTTGAAGTCTATAAAGAAAGTATATCCAATAAATTACCTGAATATTCTTACAAAACAATTGCTCAAATTGTTAATGAGGGATTAGAAAAAGGATTTTTTATTAAAATGCCAGCACGTATTGAAAAAAAACATGATCTAAAAATTAGAAACATTAGGCCTTCCGAAGATCTCACGGTTGAATTTATAAACTCGAATATAGATATGATATCTTCGTTAATGAAATTTTTAGGAAAACAAAAATAATATTTTTATATTAAAAGGTCAGCTTCTAAACTGACCCAATAACATTTTAAAGGGTCAATGTTTTTGTATAAAAAAAAATTGACTTTAAAAACTTGAATTATTTACGGTAATTTTTCCAGTTAAATATTAGGAAAATAATCTTTGAATAAACCAATAAAAGCCAATAGATGCAATAATCATTGAAATTGGTTTAGTAACTCTATTTCGGTACCATAATTTTTTTTGGAATAATAGTGCAATTAAAATATATGACAAAATAATTATACTGATTTGACCAAGCTCAACTCCAACATTAAAAGAAATTAAACTTGAAATAAATAGGTTTGTTGAAATTCCAATTTCATTCAAAACTCCTGCAAAACCCAAACCATGAAGTAGACCAAAAATAAAAATTATATAGGGTCTTGTTCTTCTTATACTTTCAGTAAACAAATTTTCAATTGCTATAAAGCAAATAGATAGAGCAATGATTGGTTCAACAATAATTGCTGGAATTGTTATTATTTTTAGTGCACCCAAGAACAAAGTAATTGTGTGGGCTAAAGTAAAAATTGAAACTTGTAAAACTAAAGGCCTCAGTTTTGGAGATAAAAGAAATAACGCTAGTACAAATAAAATGTGATCCAAACCTTTTGGTATAATGTGCTTAAATCCTAGCAAGGTATATTCTTTAACATTTTGAAAAAGTCCCACCTCTATTTTATTCTTTATACTAAACCATTTAGATTGTTTACCCCCCTCAATCATTTCAGTATAGAGAGGTTCATTATGAATTGAATTAATACGTAAAATAATTGATCCTAAATTTTTATCCCAATAAAATTTAAATCGTTCTTCTTTAATATTTTGAATATCAAAAGTAACAATAGTGTCTCTAATTATGTCAGTATTACCCACTTCTGGTATGACTACGCTTATCAAGGTTAAGTTTAAATTTGAAATATTGGATGTTAGATTAATTTTATTATTAAAATTTTTGATCTTAGTGTTAAATTGATGCAGTAAAACTGCTGGGTTCATTCTTCTTAAATCCTTATATTCTTCAGATTTTTCAGAATTTTTTGTATTAGAATGTTTTGTTTCTATGCCTGCAATAATAGCTTCTAAATTTAATTGGATTGATAGATTTGCGTTTGTGATATTATCTTCCTCATAAATATTAAGATTTGCAATTGCTGGACGCAGTTCGTGAGCATAAGATGATTTAATAAAGAATAGTATGAATATAAATATCTTAAAAAATATCAATTTATTAAAGCAGGTTCTATATTTATTTGTAATCATATTTTTAGTAATTTTTTTAAAAATTAAAGTGTATGCTCATGAGCTATGGCTTGAACCAATTAATTTTAATTTTAATAACAAGGAATTATTTAAAACTAATATTAATATTGGTCAAGATTTTATGGGTTCTCCTTTTGGGTTTTATAGTCCAAATAAAAAAAGCCTATATTTAGAAAATAGAAATAAAGTAACACAATTATCACAGAGAGATGGAGATTTTCCAGCAATTCAAATGTTAATTTCAGAGCAAGGATTTCATGTTTTAAACTATGAAACTAATAATGAATTCTTAAAGTATGACTCTGTTGAAAAGTTTGAAGATTTTGTAAAAGAACAGGGCCTTCAAAGCACTATAGATAAGTTTGATAGAAATAAAATTCCTACAGAAAATTATAGAAGGTTTGCAAAAGTATTAATTACTGATGGAAATAAAGGTTTTTTTATTCAAAAATCAAAATTAGATTTTGAAATTATTGCCTTGAGCACACCTTACGGACTTAAGAATAGTTTTTTTGAATTTCAACTTTTTGAAAAAAATAAGCCATTAGGAAACTGGCAAATTACTATTTTTAGTAAAGATGAAAATAATACTTATAAAGAAAAGATCAAAACCAATTCAAATGGAGTGGGAAAAATAAGAACTATTGAAAATAGAACTTATTTATTAAGTGCCGTTAAGCTAAATAAAGCAAATTATTTCCAAAAATTTAAATTCAAATCAGATTGGTTTAGTCTATGGGCAAGCCTAGTAATAAAAAAATAAGATATTTTAATACACTTTTTGGTTGTGTGTATCTTTGTCCTTAGCTAAATCTTATATACAAATAGGTCTATTTGGCACAACTTGGGGCTAACTATTCCGTAGACACCTACAACTAACTGTGGGTAATATAAGAATAGTTAATTAAATAATATAATAAGGGAGAGAAAAAATGATTAAAGATAAAAAATCTTTGAAGGCTACAACACCTTCAAGACGTAAGTTCTTTAAAGCGGCAGCAGTTACTGGTGCAGCAGCAGCAACAGCTGTAGCAATGCCTAATATTGCAACTGCAGGGTCTCACGCTACTGTATTAAAGATGCAAGCTGCTTGGCCTTCAGGCGCAAACATCTTTTTTGAAATGGCGCAAGACTACTGTAACATGGTTAGTGACATGTCTGGTGGATCACTTAAGATTGATCTTCAACCTGTTAATTCAATCGTTAAAACTTCAGAAATTGGAGCAGCGGTAAGTGATGGAATAGTTGATATGGGTCACTGGGTGACAGCATATTGGTATGGTAAAAACGCTGCAGCTTCACTTTTTGGAACTGGTCCTTCATACGGAATGTCATCTCAAGAAGTTATGGGATGGATGGAACGTGGTGGTGGAAGAAAATTATATGAAGAAGCAGTAGCTAGTGTTGGATATAACTACACTGGATTCTTTCATATGCCTATGCCAGCACAACCTTTCGGTTGGTTCAAAAAGAATGTAACTAAAGTATCTGATGTTAAAGGTATGAAGTATAGAACAGTTGGTCTAGCGACTAACGTTTTAACTGCTATGGGAATGGTCGTAAGACAATTACCAGGTGGTGAAATCCAACCAGCAATGAAAACTGGTTTGATTGATGCTGCTGAGTTTAACAACCCAACATCAGACTCACAGTTTGGAATGCAAGATGTCTCTAAACACTATCACTTAGGAAGTTTTCACCAATCTCAAGAGATGTTTGAAATTCCTATGAACACGAAGAGACTAAAAAGCCTTTCACCCGCTCATCAAGCTATCTTAAAAAACGCTGCATATGCTGCGAATACAGATAACTACTTCAAAGCACTTGTTAGATATTCTGACAGTTTAGCTATGTTGATGAACGAGCATAAGGTTAATGTTTACCAAACGTCTGATGCTATTTTAGCTGAGCAGTTAAAAGGTTGGGATAAAATTGTTGGAGAGTTCTCTGCAAAAGATGCATTCTTCAAGAAGGTTATCGATTCTCAAAAAGCATACGCTAAGAAAGTAATGAAGTACTTGCTGATGAATCAGCCTAATTACAAACTAGCTTATGAAAATGAGTTTGGTCCAATTGGAAAAGTTAAAATTTAATTAGCTTTTAAATAATTTAAAAGAGGGGAGTTTTGGCTCCCCTTTTTTTATAGTACAGTTTTTAAAAAATTAAGGTATTCTATTCAAATCATGATGAGAGCTTACATAAAATTTGCTGACACATTAAGCACTTCAATAGGTAAAGCTTTTTCTTGGTGTATTGTCATTTTAATGGGTGGAACTTGCTATGAAGTAACAATGGCATATATATTTAACAAACCAACACTTTGGAATTTTGACTTTAGTATGCAGATGTATGGTGCAATATTGATGATGTCAGGAGCTTATTGTTTGGCAACGGAATCTCATGTCAGAGGAGATGTGATTTACAGATTATTCAAACCAAGAACACAAGGTTGGATTGATTTAATACTTTATTTTATTTTCTTTTTTCCTGGCGTAATAGCTTTAGCATTTTATGGATTTGAATATGCGGCACTTGCTTGGAAGATAAAAGAAACTAGCTGGAGTAGCCCAGCACAGATCAATATTTATATGGCAAAATCTTTGATACCAGCAGCAGGAGTATTCTTAACCATACAAGGAGTTGCTGAAGTATTTAGATCAATCATTTGTATTCAAACGGGACATTGGCCTGCAAGAATGGTTGTTGCAGAAGAAACAGAACAAATTTTAATGAGAACAGCTCAGGATGAGGATCAAAAAGATGTTATTTAGTTTAACAAATCCGGAAGTAGCTATCTTCATGATGGGGATATTTTTATTTGCAGTACTATTAGGGTTTCCAATTGCATTTACTCTAATGGCAATGGGAATAGGCTTTGGATATTATGCTTATTATGATCCTGTTTTAATGGATCATATTTTTGATAATAGAATATTTTCATTATTTGTAAAAAATACTTACACAGTTATGGATAATAATGTCCTCACTGCAGTCCCTCTCTTTTTATTTATGGGGTATTTAGTTGAAAGAGCTGGAATTGTATCAAAATTATTTTTCGCAATAAGACTTGCAGCTCATAGATTACCAGCTTCAATGGCAGTAGCTGCATTAATAACTTGTACTTTATTTTCTACAGCAACTGGAATTATTGGTGCTGTTGTAACCTTAATGGGCTTACTTGCTTGGCCCGCAATGGTTAAAGCGGGATATGATAAAAAATTTGCATCAGGAGTAATTTGTGCTGGGGGATGTCTGGGTATTTTAATACCACCAAGTATTATGTTAATTGTATATTCAGTGATTGCGCAATTATCACCTTTAAGATTATTTGCTGCAGCAATTTTCCCAGGACTTTTACTTGCAAGTTTATATATAGCTTATGTTGTAATCAGAGCTTGGATAAATCCATCAATTGCACCCAAGCCAGATGCAGCGGACATTCCACCAAGAGCAGAGATTTTAAAAGAAGTACTAGTTTCTTTTGTCCCGCTTTTTGGCTTAATAATGCTGGTACTTGGAACAATTCTGGCAGGTATAGCAACACCAGCAGAGGCAGCAGCAGCAGGAGCATTTGGAGCAATACTCTTATCCTGGTTTTACAAAACTCTTAAGTGGCAAAGTTTTAAAGAATCTGTCTTTCTAACAGCAAAAACCACAGCAATGATTATGTGGTTATTTATTGGTTCATGGACTTTCTCTTCAGTCTTTTCTTATTTGGGTGGTCATGAAATTTTTGAGCATTTTTTCAAATCAATAGAAATAACAACTTGGCAATTCTTAATTATTACACAAATAATAATTTTTCTTTTAGGATGGCCGTTAGAATGGACTGAAATCTTAATTATATTTGTACCAATATTTTTACCGTTACTTGAGGTATTTGATGTTAATCCATATTTCTTTGCAATGTTGATTGCTTTGAATTTACAAACATCTTTTTTGACACCACCCATGGCCATGTCTGCCTATTATTTAAAAGGTGTACAAAAAAACAATGTTGAGCTGATGGAAATATTTGCAGGAATTATGCCATTCTTGGCCATAGTAATATTTGCAATGTTCCTTATGTATATGTTTCCAGGTATTGCTTTATGGCTACCAGAAACATTATTTGCAAACTAAGTAATTTAAAATTATGAACATATTTTCTCTTACAACTAATAAGTTAGTAGAACACTTAAAAACAGGTCAAATTTCCTCTGTAGAGGTTTGTACACAATATATTGAAAGAATTGAAAAATTTGAAAAAGATATCAATGCTTGGGAATATTTTGATAAAAAAAAACTTTTAGAAAAAGCAGAAGAAGCGGATGAATACAGAAAATCAGGAAAGCCTCTAGGTTCTTTACACGGCCTACCCATTGCAGTTAAGGATATAATAGGTACTTTTGAAATGCCTACTGAATGTGGAACTCCATTAAGAAAAAAAATGCCAAGTTCTCAAGACTCTGAAGTTGTCAATTTACTTAAAATTGCAGGAGCAATAGTTATGGGAAAAACTGTAACTACAGAACTTGCATATTTTCACCCAGGCAAAACTACTAACCCACACGATAATTCAAGAACACCTGGTGGATCTTCAAGTGGTTCTGCAGCTGCAGTTGCAGCTCATATGGCACCACTATCAATTGGATCACAAACTAATGGATCAATTATTAGACCTGCTTCTTATTGTGGGGTTGTTGGGTATAAACCATCTTATGGACTAATCTCTCGAAGTGGAGTTTTAAAACAGTCAGACAAGTTAGATCACATAGGTGTTTTTGGAAAAACTGTTGAAGATGTTGCCTTATTAACAAAATCATTAATTAAAAAAGATTTATATGATAGTTCAACTATTCATTATTCATCTGATGAAATGCTAAAAGTTTGTAAAAAAGGACCATTATACGAACCAAAATTTATTTTTTACAAAACTAAAAATTGGAAAAATGTAGATAAAGAATCCCAAAAGTCTTTTGAGTTTTTTATAAAAACATTCAAAAAAAATATTGAAGTATTTGATACACCTTCATATTTTGATGATATTCCAAAATACCATAAAATAATTCATGAAACAGATATGGCTAATAATTTCCAAGGTTACTACAAAAAATCTAAGAAAAAACTTTCTAAAGAAATGGTTGGCGCCATCGAAAGAGGTTTAAAATACTCAGCAAAAGATTATGTTGAAGCAATGGACTTTATGAAAAGAAGTTATGAATCCTTTAAAGAAGTGTTTGAGGACTATCATGGTGTGTTAAGCCCATCCACAACTGGGGTTGCACCTAAGGGTTTAAAGAGTACAGGTAGCCCAGAATTTTGTACTACCTGGACTTATATGGGTTTACCTTCTATTTCATTACCTTTACTTACAGGTGCTAATAATTTACCATTAGGAGTTCAGTTAATTGGAGACAAGCTAGATGATTTAAGATTTCTAGGTGTAGCCAATTGGTTAGAAAAAAATTGTAAAAAATATGCTAAATAATATAACAAAATTTCTAGGTACTTTCCTTGCAGCAATTTTTCTTATCGGTTTAGCAACCACATTGACAAGATCATCAATGATAGGTTTTTGGGATGTGTTGCCAGTATTTATTTTGATGGCTATTGCAATTTTTATGATGGTCTACGAAGCCTTTTTCGACAAAAACTAATTTTCTACTTATAGTGAATAATTCTAAAAATAATTATTTACCTTTTCTATTATTATTTATCCAACCAATTTTTATGGCTAGCAATTTGATAGTTGCAAGAGGAGGAGTTGAGTATGTACCACCAATTTCTTTAGCTTTTTGGAGGTGGGCAGCTGTCTTCTTAATGTTGCTCCCTTTTACTTTTATCTCATTAAAAAAAAATTTTAAATTTGTAAAAAAAGAATACAAAAGAATATTTTTTATTGGATCAATGGGCTGCGGTGTTTGTGGAGCTTTTCCATTTTTAGCAGGACAAACGACGACTGTTACTAATATGGGAATTATTTATTCATCATCTCCAATATTTATAATTCTAATCTCCTGCATCTTTTTTAAAGAAAAAATAAATTTTCTTAGAATTGTTGGTCTGGCTTCTTGTTTAATAGGTGTTTTTGCTATCATTATTAAAGGTGATTTATCTCTGCTAATTAGCCTTAAATTTACAATTGGTGATTTATGGATGCTAGCTTCTTCTATCGGGTGGGCTCTCTACTCTATTTACTTATTTTACTGGAAAACTAATTTAAAAATTTTTGATAGATTTACTTTGATTGCTTTTTTCGGTGTAGTGAGTTTGCTTCCATTTTATTTAATAGAAGAGACTTTCTTTGTAAGAACTGTTTTTAATTCAGACTTTTTTATGTGGGTTTTATTTGCAGCTATCTCACCAGGAATTATAGCTTTTACGTTATATACAATGGCCCAGAAAAGTCTTGGAGCATCAATTACTGGTTTCACTTTATATATATTTACCGTCTACAGTGCTATTTATGGTTATTTATTTTTTAATGAGCAGTTAGAGTATTATCATTATTTAGGAACTATCTTAGTTTTTGGTGGAGTTTATTTAGTTAAAAAAAAAAGTAAATATGAAAAAAAAAATTAAAGAGTATTTATTGAAAATAATTTTAATTATACTGATAGCATACTTTTCTTTACTTTTTATTATATTTATATTTCAACGAAACTTATTATACGACCCAAAAGAAAATAATTACTTTGGTGACGAATTAAAAGTTAAAATAGAAAAAGTAAAAATTAAGACGAGTGATAATTTTGAATTACTTGGATGGTTTCATGAAAAAGATCTTAGCAATTTTAAAACTTTAGTTTTCTTCCATGGTAATGCAGGAACATTAGAAAATAGAATACATAAAATTAATCATTTTAAAGACATGAATATAAATTTTCTAATAATTTCTTGGAGAGGATTTAGTGGAAACTTAGGCAAACCATCAGAAAAAGGTCTATATGAAGATGGTGAAAGTGCAATTAATTGGTTAAAAAGAAAAGGCCTTAAAGATAATGACATTATTCTGTATGGTGAGTCTTTAGGTACTGGGATTGCAACTCATGTTGCTCAAAACCATAAATTTGCAGGCGTTATACTAGAATCTCCATTTACATCTATGGTTGACGCAGCAAAAAATGTGTATCCATATTTTCCAATTAGATTTTTACTTAAAGATAAATACGAAAGTGATAAAAAAATTAAAAATCTTAAGTCCCCAATTCTGATTATGCATGGAGAAGAAGATAAAATAGTGCCATTTTGGATGGGTAAAAGGATGTACAAGCTTGCTAATGAGCCAAAATATTCTTATTTTTCTGAAAAAGATAATCACATGATGGAATATAATGAAAAAATGATTCTAGTTTTGAAGGAATATTTAAAGAGTTTAAATTAAGCCACAATCTGACCAAATAATTTACAAATTTCATTTCTATAAATAGATAGTGAAAAAATTCATTATAACATCATTTTACTTAATCTTTATTTCAAGTTCTGTAATTGCAGAAAATATAGAATCTTCAGCAAATACACTTTTTCATATAGGTCAAATGAACTCTCATAATAAAAATTTTGCTCTTTTTTTTAAAACTAGAGATAAAGCTATTTTAGCAAGAGGTGAGGATTATAATTATGTTACAGATTTTCCTCAGGATTTATATATCTATAATTATAAAACAAAAATTTCATCACCATTAATTTCATATGAATGGTTTCCTTCACAGGCAAAACACCTCTTAGAAGGTTATGACTATCCAGTTTTCCCAGAAGACTTTGCTTATTATTTGTTAAAAGACAACAATACTTTAGTCATGATTAGTGCAATTAAAAATATAAGAAAAAATTTTAAATTTGATATTGCTAATAAAAAATTAAACTCATACCCATCAAATGGTAAGTTTGATTTTATAATTTCATCAATAGCAAAAAATTGTGGGCATTCAAACCTTAAAGAAAATTATAAATGTAGCTACTACAAACCTTTAATTTCTAATAATCTAATTAATTAATTTGAGTAAATGCTTCAGCAAATTTTTCTGCATTAAAGATTTGTAAATCATCTTCTTTTTCACCAAGTCCAAGAGCAATTATTGGAAGCTTATATTTTTTAGCAAGTGCTAATAAAATTCCTCCTTTTGCAGTGCTATCTAATTTTGTCATTATCAAACCAGTAAGAGGTATAATTTTATTAAACTCTTCCACTTGACTGATAACATTTTGGCCAGAGGTTGCGTCAAGCACTAGGATTACATCGTGAGGAGCATCTGGATCTATTTTTTTAGTCACATGGGCAATTTTTTTGTATTCTTCCATTAAATTTTTTTTATTTTGCAATCTCCCTGCTGTATCAATTAAAACATGACTAAAATCACTCTTTAATGCTTCCTCAATTGCTTTGTAGGCGACTGATGCGGGGTCTGACCCTTGAGTAGATTTTGTAATTTGTACATCAATTTTATTAGCCCAGCTTTCTAATTGTTCTATAGCAGCTGCTCTAAACGTATCGCAGGCAGAAAACATAACTTTGTTACCATTAGATTTTAAAATTTTACCAACTTTTCCAATAGTTGTTGTTTTTCCAACCCCATTAACTCCTGATACTAGGACTGCGTTGAGCTTTTCTTTTTTATTAAAAAAATTCTCATTTTCCAAAGGTTTCATTAAAGTGATTATATAGTTTTTAAGAATTAAATTTACCTCATTCATAATATCTTTTTTTGGGTCAATTTTTTCTTGAGCAATAATTTTTTTAATTTCTTCAGCTGCAACAAGACCAACATCTGATTGAATTAAATAATCTTCAATTTGATCTAATGTTTTGTCATCTATTTCTTTTTTTACAATTATATCTCTTAAACCAGACGTAAATGCAGAAGCACTTTTTTTAAAACCAATTTTAAATTTATCAAAAATTCCCATTATAATTTAATGTCAATATTTTTGATATCAGACACGGGTCCTTTCATATGGATGCTATTTCTTTCATCAATAGAAATTGTTAAATTACCTAATGCAAATTCTATATCTGTAGTTTTTTCTACCAGATTATTAATATTAGCTGCAACAGCAGTTGCACACGCTGCAGTACCACAAGCCTTGGTAAGTCCAGCTCCTCTTTCCCAAACTTTTACTTTTATTAAATTTTTATTCATAACTTTTGCCAAGGTCACATTACATTTTTCTGGAAATAGTGGATGATTTTCAATTTTTGGACCAATAGTTTGTAAGTCAAATGCTTCAATATCTTCTACAAAAAAAATTATGTGGGGATTGCCTACATTTATAGCTGTTCCACCAATATGTTTGGTGTTATTTCTGTCCATAATTTCAATTTTTAAGTCTTGTGTATCTAGCTGCTTACTTAAAGGAATCTCTTGCCAATTAACTTTTGGCACACCTATTTCAGTCTCAACTAAATTATTTCCTAAAATTTTTGATTTTAAAGAGCCAGAAGCTGTTAAGAGCGTTATTTCTTTTTTACCACTTTCTTTTGATAGAAGATCTGCCACACATCTAGTGCCATTTCCACAAGCACCAGATGCACTTCCATCTGAATTATAGAATTCTAAATCTGCATCTATTTCTTTATTTTTTTTAATTAGAATGAGTTGATCACATCCAATGAAACTACGATCACATACTTTAATTATTTGATCTTTATCTAAATTGAAATCCTGGCTTCTTTGATCGATAATTACAAAATCATTGCCCAAACCATCCATTCTAAATGCTTTAATATCCATATGTAGATATTTAACTTATTTATTGACTTTTTGAACCTCTATTATAGGTTGTCCTCGTTTCCACAAAAACGTTAAATTTGTGGTGTCTTTGGAGACAAAGAGATCAACACTAGTCAGCGATATTCGCCCACTAGTGCGAAACTGCTGTGCGTAATAAATATGTTTGAAAACTTAACAAATAAATTCGAAGAAATTTTTTCTTCTTTAAAAAAATCAGCTTCACTTGATGAGAATCAAGTAGATGAAGGTCTAAGAAGTATTAGACAGGCTTTATTAGAAGCCGATGTGTCTCTAGATGTAACTAAAGATTTTATAGAAAAAGTTAAGCCAAAGGTTATGGGTCAAGAAATAATTCGATCAACCTCTCCAGGAGATATGGTTGTTAAAATTGTTTATGATGAACTAGTAAGCCTTTTAGGTGAAAGTAACACAGATATTAATTTAAATGCAGTTCCGCCAGTTCCAATGATGCTGGTAGGTCTTCAAGGTTCTGGTAAAACTACAACAACAGCAAAATTAGCTAAATATTTAGAAAAAAATAAAAAGAAAAAAATAATGATGGTCAGTCTTGATGTGTATAGGCCAGCTGCACAAGAACAACTAAGATCGTTAGGAGAGCAAAATGATATTTTAACATTACCTATTATTGAAGGGCAGCTACCAGCAGATATTTGTAGAAGAGCAGTTAGTGCTGCAAACCTAAATGGTGCAGAGATTATATTATTTGATACAGCAGGCAGAACACAAATAGACCTTCAGATGATGAGTGAGATTAAACAAATAGAAAGCATAATTAACCCAACGGAAGTATTTTTAGTTGCAGATTCTTTAACAGGACAGGTTGCTGCAGAAGTGGCAAAAGAATTTAAGAATACTGTAAATTTGACAGGTATTGTTTTAACAAGAGCTGATGGTGATGCAAGAGGTGGTGCGGCCCTTAGTATGAAATATGTTTCTCAAGTGCCAATTAAGTTTTTAGGGGTAGGAGAAAAAATAGAAAATTTAGAAGTTTTTTATCCAGATAGAATAGCTAATAGAATATTAGGTATGGGAGACATCGTTTCTCTTGTCGAAAAAGCTGCAGAAGATCTTGGTGAAGAGAATATAAAAAAAGCAGAAGAGAATTTAAAAAAAGGACAATTCTCTATGGAAGATTATTTAACACAGCTTAGACAAATGAAAAAAATGGGAGGCATAGAAGGAATTATGTCGTTTATGCCAGGTGTTTCTAAAATGAAATCACAAATGGATGCTTCGGGAATTGATGAAAGCGTTATTACTAAAAATGAAGCAATCATTTTATCTATGACAAAAAAAGAAAGAGGAAATCCTAAAATCATTGATGGTTCTAGAAAAAAAAGAATTGCTAATGGTTCTGGAACAGATGCGGCCACTATCAATAAATTGCTTAAGCAATTTAAAATGATGTCTGAAATGATGAAGAAGATGTCAAAAGGAAACCTGAAGGGTATGTCTGATAAAGGAATACCTCCAGAACTACTAAATCAACTTAAATAAAAAAAGGAAAAAAAATGATAAAAATAAGACTATCAAGAGGTGGAACAAAGAAAAGACCAGTATACAAAGTAGTTATAGCCGACAGTCGTCGTGCAAGAGATGGAAGATTTATTGAGAAGGTAGGATTCTTTAATCCTCTTTTACCAAAAGATAAAAAAGAAAGAGTAGGACTAGAAGCAGAAAGAATTAAATATTGGTTAGGTCAAGGTGCTCAACCAACTACTAGAGTTGCAAGAATTTTAGGTGAAAATGGTATTATAGCAATGCCTGCAAACGGTAGTAATCCAAATAAAGCTATTCCTAAAAAAGAAAGAAAAAAAGAAGGAGACGAAGCAGCCCCAGCAGCAGAAGCTCCTAAAGCAGCAGAAGCTCCTAAAGCAGAAGCAGCTCCAAAGGAAGAAGCTCCTAAAGCAGAAGAAGCAGCTCCAGTAGCAGAAGCTCCAAAGGAAGAAGCTCCTAAAGCAGCAGAAGCTCCTAAAGCAGAAGCAGCTCCAAAGGAAGAAGCTCCTAAAGCAGAAGAAGCAGCTCCAGTAGCAGAAGCTCCAAAGGAAGAAGCTCCTAAAGCAGAAGAAGCAGCTCCAGTAGCAGAAGCTCCAAAGGAAGAAGCTCTTAAAGCAGAAGCTAAATAGTTGGATTCATGTGGCAAGCTCAGATATTCACACTCTATCCTGATTTTTTTCCTGGCCCTTTAAATAAAGGGCTATATGGAAAAGCTTTAACAAATAAAATTTGGGACTTAAAAGTTGTAAATATTAGAGAGGCCGCCGAGGATAAACACAAAACAGTAGACGATACTCCTTTTGGAGGTGGATCTGGAATGTTATTGAAAGCTGACATCTTAGCAAAATCTCTTGATGAAAATAAAAAAGAAGGTGAAAGAATTTTTTATTTATCACCAAAAGGAAAAAAGCTTGATCAGAAATTGGCACTAGAACTATCTAAAGAAAAATCCATTAGTTTAATTTGTGGTCATTTTGAAGGTGTTGATGAAAGATTATTATCTACAAGAAATATAGAAGAACTTAGCATAGGAGATTTTATTTTATCTGGAGGTGAAACCGCAGCATTTGTTGTGTTGGATAGTGTTCTTAGGTTACTTCCAGGTGTCTTGGGAAATGAACATTCAAAGACTGATGAGAGTTTTGAGAACGGGCTTTTGGAGTACCCCCAATACACAAAACCTCAAATTTGGGAGGAAAAAAGTGTTCCAGAAGTGTTATTATCAGGAGATCACAACAAAATTAAAGACTGGCGTTTATCACAATCAGAAGCTATAACACGCGTCCGAAGACCAGATTTGTGGAAAAAATATAAGAAAAACTAACCTAATAAATACTACTATGAAAACAATTGAAGAAATAAACCAACATAACGTTAAAAAAATACTAGCTGAGAAGAAAATTCCAGATTTTTTTCCAGGCGATATAGTAAAAGTTGGTGTTAGAATTACAGAAGGTAAAAAAGATAGAATTCAATATTTTGAAGGTGTGTGTATTGCTAGAAAAAATAGAGATTTAAACTCTTCGTTTACAGTTAGAAAAATATCATTTGGTGAAGGTGTTGAGAGAACATTCCCACTATATGGAACAGTAATTGAATCAATTACTGTTATTAGACATGGAAAAGTTAGAAGAGCAAAATTATATTACTTAAGAGATAGAACTGGTAAATCAGCTAGAATTGCTGAAAGGATTAGAAAAAAAATTGGTATAGAAGTTGATGTTAAACCAGAAACGGTAACTGAAGAAACTTTAGCACCAGTAGCAGAAAAACAAGCGGAGGTTCAAGCAGAACCTGAAAAACAACCAGAAGTTCAAGTAGAACCTAAAACAGAAAAATCAGAAGAAAAAAAATAATTTTTTTTTCAATGCCTTTAACTATTTACGATAAAATTTGGAACGATCACTTAGTAGATCAGCAAGATGATGGCACGGCATTATTATTCGTTGATCGGCATTTAGTACATGAAGTTACAAGTCCACAAGCTTTTGAAGGATTAAGAAATTCTAATAGAAAAGTTAGACAACCTGGTTTAACGCTAGCAGTTGCGGATCATAATGTTCCAACTACCGATAGATCTAAAGGAATAGCAGATGTGGAATCTAAAATTCAAGTAGATACCTTAGAAAGTAATTGTAAAGAATTTGGAGTTCAGTATTTAGGAATGAATGACAAGAGACAAGGAATTGTTCATATCATTGGTCCAGAACAAGGTTTTACACAGCCTGGAACAGTAATTGTTTGTGGAGACAGTCACACAGCAACACATGGTGCATTTGGTGCTTTGGCATTTGGAATTGGTACTTCCGAAGTGGAACATGTCTTAGCAACACAAACATTGGTTCAAAAAAAAGCAAAGAATTTTAGAATTAATGTTAATGGAAAACTTCCAATTGGTGTTACCTCTAAAGATGTAATTTTACAAATTATAGGAAACATTGGAACTGCAGGAGGAACAGGGTCGGTTATTGAGTATGCCGGCAGTCTAATTTCATCTTTAAGTGTAGAACAACGAATGACAATTTGTAATATGACTATTGAGGGAGGAGCAAGAGCAGGACTAATTGCTCCAGATGAAAAAATATTTGAATATTTAAAAGGTAAACCGATGTCTCCAAAAAATGAAAATTGGGATAAGGCTATGAAATATTGGGAAAGTTTAAAAACTGATGATGGAGCTAAATTTGATAAAGAAATAGATTTAGTAGCAGAAGACATTCTACCTATGATTACCTGGGGAACTTCTCCACAAGATGTAATCACTATAGATGGCAAAGTTCCAAATCCAAAAAATGAACAAGATGAAGACAAAAGGAACTCTTTAGAAAGGTCATTAAATTACATGGGTTTAGAGGCCGACACACTAGCTACAGACATTAAGATTGATAAGGTTTTTATAGGAAGTTGTACGAATGGAAGAATTGAAGATTTAAGGGAAGCTGCGAAAATATTAAAAGATAAAAAGAAAGCATCTCATGTTCATGCAATGGTTGTTCCAGGCTCAGGCTTAGTTAAAGAGCAGGCAGAGCAGGAAGGCCTAGATAAAATATTTATAGCCTCAGGTTTTGAATGGAGAGAGCCCGGTTGTTCGATGTGCCTTGCAATGAATGCAGATAAATTAAAACAAGGAGAAAGATGTGCCTCAACTTCAAACAGAAATTTTGAAGGAAGACAGGGTAGAGGTGGAAGAACACATTTAGTCAGTCCTGGAATGGCAGCAGCAGCTGCAATTTCTGGAAACTTAGATGATGTTAGAAAGTATCAAAACTAAAATGCAAAAATTCAACTCACTTACAAGTATCCCGGTATATTTACCAATAGTAAATATTGATACAGATATGATTATTCCAAAACAATTTCTTAAAACAATTAAAAGAACAGGGTTAGGAAAAAACTTATTTTTTGAAATGAGGTATGATGATAATGGAAATGAAATAAAAGATTTTATTTTAAATCAAGAACCTCACAATCAATCAAAAATATTAATTGCAGGAAAAAACTTTGGCTGTGGTTCATCAAGAGAGCATGCGCCATGGGCACTTTTAGATTTTGGAATTACATGCGTGATAAGCTCTAGTTATGCTGATATTTTTTACAGTAACTGTTTCAAAAATGGAATTTTACCAATTACTTTACCAGAAGAAAAAATAAAAGAATTATCAGAATATTCAAAAAGAAAAGAAGAAATTTCAATAGACCTAAATGAAGAAAAGATAATTTTTGGAAATAGTGAAATCAAGTTTGACATTGATCCTTTTAAGAAAAAATGTTTATTAGAAGGGCTTGATGATATTGCGCTGTCATTAGCCAAAAAAGAAAAAATCACAACCTTTGAAGAAAACTTAAAAAATAGTAAACCATGGATATTTAATGATAAAAATTAAAAAAAGAAAAATTTTACTTCTACCTGGGGATGGCATTGGACCTGAGGTTATTCAAGAAGTTAAAAAAGTTATTTTATGGTTGAATTCAAATAAATCTCTAGATTTTGAAATTGATCAAGATTTAGCTGGCGGTTGTTCTTATGATAAACATGGAACACCAATTACGGATGAAGTTTTTTACAAAGCTTTAGAAAGTGAATTTGTTATGCTGGGTGCAGTTGGTGGACCAAAATGGGATAACTTAGATTTTTCAAAAAAACCAGAAAGAGCCTTATTGAAATTAAGAAAAGAATTAAAATTATTTGCAAATTTAAGACCTGCAATTTGTTTTGAGCAATTAGTTGATGCCTCAACCCTAAAACCAGAAATTGTATCTGGATTAGACATTATGATAGTTAGAGAATTAACAGGTGGAATTTATTTTGGTGAGCCAAGAGGAATTAAGCCAATAGAAAATGGTGAAAGAAAAGGGATTAATACCCACTCATATACAACTAGCGAAATAGTTAGAGTAGCAAAAGTAGCTTTTGATCTAGCAAGAAAGAGATCAAATAAGGTCACCTCTTGTGAGAAGTCGAATGTAATGGAAGCTGGACAACTTTGGAAAGAAGAAGTCCAAGAGCTACACGACAAAGAATATAAAGATGTAGAATTAAGTCATATGCTTGCTGACAATTGTGCAATGCAATTATTAAAAAACCCAAAGCAATTTGATGTAATTGTTACTGATAATTTATTTGGAGATATGCTTTCAGATCAAGCCTCAATGTTAACTGGGTCTTTAGGTCTACTACCATCTGCTTCGCTTGGAGCAAAGAATAAAGATGGGGAAATGAGAGCAATGTATGAGCCAATTCATGGATCTGCACCAGATATAGCTGGCAAAGGTGTTGCAAACCCAATTGCATCAATTCTAAGTTTTGCAATGGCATTAAGATATTCATTAGATTTAGATAGTGAAGCTGATGCTTTAGAAAAAGCTGTGCAAGATATCTTAAATGATGGTCTTAGAACAAAAGATATCCTTTCTGAGGGAAAAAAAGAAGTATCAACATCAGCTATGGGTGATGCGATAATTTCAAAATTGCAATAATTAAATAATTATTCTAAAGTTCTGGAATGCCAAATTATACTGCACCAGTGGAAGACATGATGTTTCTTTTTGATAAATTAAGAAATAATAAAAATTATAATGATCTTGAAAAGTATAAAGAAGTTAATTCAGAATTAGTAAAAGATATTTTAGAAGAAGCAGCTAAGATTAACCAAAACTTAATATTACCATTAGCAAAATCAGGTGATGAGAACCCAACAGTTCTAGAGAATGGTGTGGTTAGAACGCCGCCTGGCTATAAAGAAGCTTATTCTAAATATATAGAAGATGGTTGGACTTCACTTTCTTGTGATCCAAAATATGGAGGACAAGGAATGCCAAAAACTGTAAGTGCTTTTTTTGACGAAATGTTATCATCTGCAAGTTTGTCATTTAAACTTTATAGTGAGTTAAGTATTGGTGCATATAATTGTATTTCTCATCATGCTACAGATGAAATAAAAGAAAAATACCTTCCAAAAATGGTTGAAGGAAAATGGAGTGGTACGATGTGTCTTACCGAACCAGTATGTGGAACTGATTTGGGACTTTTAAAAACTAAAGCTATTGAGCAATCTGACGGAACTTTTAAGTTAAGTGGGCAGAAAATTTTCATTACTTCGGGTGATCAAGACTTAACAGAGAATATTATCCATTTAGTTATTGCAAGAGTAGCTGATTCTCCAGCGGGAACAAAAGGAATAAGTTTATTTTTAGTACCTAAGTTTGTGGTAAATGATGATGGATCTATTGGGGCAAGAAATGGAGTTTCTACAGGGTCTATAGAAAGTAAAATGGGAATTAAAGGTTCTGCTACATGTGTATTAAACTTTGATGATGCAACTGGTTATATGATTGGATTAAAGAATAAAGGGTTAAATGCAATGTTTACCATGATGAATTTAGAGAGAATTGTTGTAGGAATTCAGGGCTTAGGAATTTCTGAAATTGCCTATCAAAATTCTTTAAGTTACGCGAAAGAAAGGAAACAAGGAAAAACAAATAATACAAAATCAACTAATGGAGCAGATTTTATAATTGAACATGCTGATATTAGAAAATCTTTGCTTAATATGAAATCTATTATTGAAGGTGAAAGAGCTTTATGTTTTTGGTTATCTCAACAAACAGAAGTTAGTCTTTATCATCCAGACGAAAAAATAAAGCAGGAAGCATCAGATATTGTGTCGTTAATGACACCAGTGGTTAAAACGATGTTTAGTGATATGGGAATGGAAATAACAAGTGAGGCTATGCAGGTTCATGGCGGTTATGGGTACACAAAAGACCAAGGAATAGAACAATTATATAGAGATAATAGAATCACCCCAATTTATGAAGGAACAAATTCAATTCAAGCAGCAGATTTGGTTTTTAGAAAATTGGTAAATAAAAATGGTGATATAATTAATAAGTATTTAGAGATGATCAAGAATGATTGCAGTACTGAAAATGAAAAATTAAAACCTTTCATAAAAGAATTAAAAACACACCTAGAAATTTTATCTTCTTTTACTGGCTGGATTAAAGAAAAAGTTCAAAACTCAAAAGACGATGCAAGTGCAGCATGTAATGACTACTTAAAAGCATTGGGCTTTGTGTCTATAGCACATGCGTGGATAAAAGTTCTAGAGGTAAGCTTTAAAGATTATGAACAAAACAAAGACTTTTATGAGGATAAAATACAAACTGCAAATTTTTATTTTAAAAGAGTTTTACCAAGAGCCGAAAGTCACTTTAAAACTGCTACATCAGGAAGTGACTATATAATGAATTTTAAATTCAGTTAATATGAGTCATTACGATACAAATTTAGATAAAAATGAGGCTAATTTTGTTCCTCTTTCCCCTTTAACATTTTTAGAAAGAACTAAAGATATATATCCAAATTATGAAGCCTTAGTTTATGAAAGTAGGTCGTACACCTGGGGAAAGGTTTATAAAAGATGTGTTAAGTTTGCTAGTGCACTAGATAAATTGGGGGTGAAAACTGGAGATACGGTTTCTATAATGGCTTTCAATACACCAGAAATTTTTGAAGCCCATTATTCAATACCAATGGTAGGAGCAGTAATTAATGCAATCAATACAAGACTAGATCCTAATACAGTAAGTTATATTTTACAGCATAGTGATGCAAAGGTTTTAATTGTAGATAGACAATTTTATGATGTAATTGAGAAGGCTTTAAAGAATGTTAAAAATAAAATTACAATTATTGATATTGACGACCAAGACATAGATACAAGTTCTTTTAAAAAAATAGGAGAACTTGAATATGAAAGTTTTTTAAATACAGGTGATGAAAATTACGAATGGAAAAAACCAAAAGATGAATGGGAAGCGATTTCATTAAGTTACACGTCTGGAACTACTGGAAGCCCAAAAGGAGTAGTTTATCATCACAGAGGCTCATATTTGATGTCAACCGGTAGTGCCACAGCTTGGAATATGCCTAACAAGCTAAATTTTTTATGTGTTGTGCCAATGTTCCATTGTAATGGCTGGTGCTATCCTTGGACACTAGCAATGTTACATGCAAGAGTAATTTGTTTAAGAAACATTGATATAAAAAAGATGTTTGAATTAATTGATAAATATGAAGTAACTCATTTCGGTGGAGCCCCAATAGTATTAAATATGATTGTTAATGCTCCAAAAGAAGATCAAAAAACCTTAAAAAGAAAAGTAAATGTTTTAACTGCAGGAGCACCACCACCAAGTATCATCTTTGAAAAAATGGAAAATCTTGGCTTTGAAGTGATGCATGTTTATGGATTAACAGAAACTTATGGTCATATGTTACAGTGCGCATGGAACGAAGATTGGAATTCATTAGAAAAAGACAAAAAGAATGAAATCAAAGCAAGGCAAGGCGTAAGGTACCCAAACACAGAGGGTGCTATTGTAATGGATCCAGAAACAATGAAACCAGTGCCCAAAGATGGAAAAACTATGGGTGAAATTATGATTAGAGGAAACATTGTAATGAAGGGTTATTATAAAGATAAAGAAGCAACAGATAGATCAATGTCAGGTGGATGGTTTCATTCAGGAGATTTAGCCGTGACTCATCCTGACGGATATATTAAAATTCAAGATAGATCTAAAGATATTATTATTTCTGGAGGAGAAAATATTTCTTCAATAGAAATTGAAAATGCAATTGCAAAACACCCTTCAGTTTCTTTAGCAGCTGTAGTTGCTAAGCCAGATGAAAAATGGGGAGAAACACCTTGTGCTTTTGTTGAATTAATTAAAGATAAGCCAGCAAGTGAAAAAGAAATAATAGATTTTTGTAGAGAAACATTGGCAGGATTCAAAATCCCTAAAAGTGTTATTTTTTGTGACTTACCAAAAACTTCAACAGGAAAAATCCAAAAATTTGAACTAAGAAAAAAGGTTAAGGAATTAAGTTGATTTTTCAGGTAGATAATAAGAATGTCTTTGTATCAGATTCAGGTCAAGGTATTGATAAAGAAAAAGTCACAATAGTTTTACTTCATGGAAGTGGTCTCTCACATATTGTTTGGTCTTTAACAGAGCAGTATTTATCAAATCAAAATTATAATGTTTTAGCAATTGATTTACCCGGTCATGGAAATTCTGAGGGTGATTGTTTAAAATCGATAGAAGAAATTTCAGATTGGTTAGAAAAAGTTTTTAAAGAACTTAATGTTTCTGAATTAACAATAATAGGTCATTCCCAAGGGTGTTTGGAAGCATTGGAATATTATTCAAGATATTCAAAAAGAGTTAAAAATTTAATATTTGTTGGTGGTTCTTATAGAATGCCCGTTAATCAAGATTTAATAGATCTTGCTGAGAGTGGAGATGATAAAGCAGTTAAATTAATGATGAAATGGAGCTATGAAAACTCTAAAAAGTTTATTGGAGGTAATCCTGTAGAAAAAATTATTAATTCTCCAAGAGATATTAGGAAGGTTTTAGCCATTGATCTTATAGCTTGTAATAATTATAAAAACGGATCTGAGGCTTTAAAATCAATCAAGTGTCCCACATTATTTATTTTTGGTGAACTAGATAAGATGGCTAACCTTGAAAAAGGCAAGAAATTTGCTGAACTTATTCCTAATTCAAAAACTCATATAATTAAGGATTGTGGACACATGATTATGTTTGAAAAAGCTTTTGAAATGAGAGAAAAGATCTCTGAATTTTTAAAAAAATGAAAAACTTTTTAATAGCAAAATCTAGAAGATTAAGAAGTACTCCTTATACTGCAAGAATAGAGAAACAAGGGGTTACAGCATACACAATTTATAATCATATGTTGTTACCTGCTGCATTTGGATCAATAGAGGATAGTTACAAACATTTAAAAGAGCATGTTCAAGTATGGGATGTTGCTGCAGAAAGACAAGTAGAAATATCAGGAAAAGACTCTGCAGAATTAGTACAATTGATGACATGTAGAGATTTATCAAAATCTAAAATTGGGAGATGTTATTATTGTCCAATAATAGATGAAAATGGAAATTTAGTTAATGATCCAGTTGTTCTAAAGCTGGATGAAAATAGATGGTGGCTATCAATAGCAGACTCAGATGTAATCTTTTTTGCCAAAGGTTTAGCATCTGGACATAAATTTGATGTTAAAATTATAGAACCAGTGGTGGATATAATGGCAATACAGGGTCCGAAATCATTTGCATTAATGGAAAAAGTTTTTGGAAAAAAAATTACTGAACTAAAATTCTTTGGATTTGATTATTTTGATTTTGAAGGGACAAAACATCTTATAGCAAGGTCAGGATGGTCTAAGCAAGGTGGATATGAAGTTTATGTTCAAAATACAGAGTCGGGACAAAAATTATATGACTATCTTTTTGAAGTTGGAAAAGAATTTAATGTAGGACCTGGGTGTCCAAACTTAATAGAGAGAATTGAGAGTGCGTTACTATCTTATGGAAATGATTTTGATAACAGTGATAATCCATTTGAATGTGGTTTTGATCAATATGTTAGTTTGGATAGTGATATAAATTTTTTAGGAAAAGATAAATTAAAAGAAGTTAAATCAATAGGAGCCCAAAAGAAGTTAATGGGTATTAAAATTGATATAAAAGAAATTAGTCTAACAGGATCAAAAAATTTATATGATGAGAAAAATAATATAATTGGTGAATTAAGATCGGCTTGTTATTCACCTCATTTTCAAATGGTTATTGGAATAGCAATGATCCAGAAGTCCTACTGGGAAGTATCTCAAACCTTTAAAATTCAAATAAATGACAACACTTTTCGTGGAAAAGTTTGCGATTTACCCTTCATCTAGTATAAAAGCCTAATAACATCATGAATATAGCAATTGTAGGAGCCACAGGTAATGTTGGAAGAAAAATTCTCGAAGTTCTAGAGAGAAAAAAACTTCCTATAAAGGAACTATTTTTAGTTGCTTCACCAAGAAGTGCTGGTCAAAAAATAAATTTTAGTGGCAAAGAACATGAGGTCTTTAACCTTGAAACATTTGATTTTTCAAAAATTAAAATTACTTTCTTTGCAGCAGGTGGAAAAATTTCAGAACAATATGCTTTAAAAGCAGCAAAGCACTCAATAGTTATAGATAATTCTAGTTTTTTTAGAATGGATCCTGATGTGCCATTAATTGTTCCACAGGTAAATCCAGAAGCAATTAAGAATATGAAAAAAAATATAATTGCTAACCCTAATTGCTCAACAGCTCAGTTAGTAATTGCTCTTAAACCGTTACATGACTTATTCAATATTGTACGAATAGTTGTTTCGACATATCAGTCTGTTTCAGGTGGTGGCAAAGACCCTATGGATGAACTAATAGAACAAACTAAATCATCCCTAGAAAATAAACAAATTAAACCTAGAAATTTTACTAAACAAATTGCTTTTAATGCCATTCCTCACATCGATGTTTTTGCAGATGATGGTTACACTAAAGAAGAATTAAAAATGACCAATGAAACTAAAAAAATTCTTGGTGACAAAATAGAATTAACAGCAACATGTGTAAGAGTTCCAGTTATGGTTTCTCATGCGGAGTCAGTAAATATTCAATTTGAAAAATCATTTTCTTTAGAAAAAGTTAGAGACACTCTTAGTAAAGCAGAGGGCTGTAAAGTTTATGATAAAAGAGAAGATGGAGGATATAGTACTCCAATTGAAGCAGAAGGTAGAGACGAAACTTATATTTCAAGAATAAGAGAAGATAAAACTAACAAGAATTCATTAAACCTATGGATTGTTTCTGATAATTTACTTAGAGGAGCGGCATTGAATGCTGTTGAAATTGCAGAAACTTTAATTAAAAATAATCTTAATGGAAAATAATAATCCTTTATCACCACATATTCAGATCTACAGATGGCACATATCTTCTTTAGTATCTATTTCACATAGAATTACAGGAATAATAAATATAGCTGCCATAACAATAATTTGTTTTTGGATTGCATCCTTACTACTAGGTGAAAATAGTTATGAGTTTACTAAGGTATTTTTAAATTCTATTTTAGGAAAATTCATAATTTTAGGTTTAACATGGTCATTTAGTTTCCAGATATTAAGTGAAATAAGACATTTAATTATGGACCTAGGATATGGGTTTGAATTAAAAGTATCAAAGATAACAGGATTAATCGTGATCATTGGTTCATTTTTTTTAACAATTTTAATTTATTTAATTGGAAAGCAATTTATTTAGTATGAATAACGTGACTAAAAAATGGCTATTGATGAGAGCAAGCTCTGTGGTGTTGATACCATTAATGACATGGTTTATTTTAAATTTAGTTTCAGTTTTCAATAAAGATTATGTTGATATTGTTAATTTTTTTTCAAATCATCCATCTAAAATTTTAGTTTCTTTGTTGTTAGTTTTTGCCTATTTTTTTTCAGCTTTAAGTATTAGTGAGGTATTTGAAGACTATATACAGGATAAAAAAATCAAAAATGTCGCAAACAAAGCACTCAATATTTTTGCTATACTAGTTCCATTAATCACAATAATTGTAATATTTAATTTAAACTAATGAGCTCATATAAAATAATAGACCATGAATATGATGTTATCGTACTTGGTGCGGGAGGATCAGGCTTAAGAGCTGCTGTTGGTTTAAGTGAAGCTGGTTTAAAGACAGCCTGTATTTCAAAAGTGTTTCCAACAAGAAGTCATACCTCTGCTGCTCAAGGAGGAATTTCTGCATCTTTAGGGAATATGGGTGAAGATGATTGGCGTTGGCATATGTATGATACTGTCAAAGGGGCTGACTGGTTAGGTGACCAAGATAGCATCGAGTATCTTTGTAAAGAAGCTCCAGCAGCTGTTATAGAATTAGAAAAATATGGAGTTCCATTTAGTAGAACTGATGATGGTAAAATTTACCAAAGACCTTTTGGTGGAATGACAAAAAATTATGGTAATGGAATTGTTCAAAGAACATGCGCAGCCGCAGATAGAACTGGACATGCAATACTTCATACCCTTTATGGACAAGCTTTAAAACATAACACTGAATTTTTTATTGAATACTTCGCTCTAGATTTATTAATGAAAGATGGTGAATGTAAAGGTCTTATTGCTTGGAATTTAAATGATGGAACAATTCACAGATTTAGAGCTCATAGTACAATAATTGCAACAGGTGGTTATGGAAAAGCTTATTATTCTGCAACTTCAGCACACACTTGTACTGGAGATGGAAATGCAATGGTTTTAAGAGCAGGTTTACCATTACAAGATATGGAATTTGTACAATTTCACCCAACAGGAATTTATGGACATGGAACTTTAATTTCTGAAGGTGTTAGAGGAGAAGGTGGCTATTTAGTTAATTCAAAAGGTGAAAGATTTATGGAGCGTTATGCACCAAAAGCTAAAGACTTAGCATCTAGAGATGTAGTAAGTAGATCAATGTCAATTGAGATTAATGAAGGAAGAGGTGTGGGTAAAGAACAGGATCATGTTCACTTACACTTAAGTCATTTAGACAAAAGTATTATTGAAAGTAGACTTCCAGGAATAACGGAAGCAGCAAGATTATTTGCAAATGTTGATGTAACTAAAGAGCCAATACCAGTAGTACCCACTGTTCATTACAATATGGGAGGTATCCCAACAAACTATAAAGCTGAAGTATTAACAGGAAATGATTCTGAAACAGTTCCAGGATTAATGGCAATTGGTGAGGCTGCCTGTGTTTCTGTTCATGGAGCAAATAGATTGGGGTCTAATTCTTTAATTGACCTAGTTGTATTTGGAAGAGCCGCAGCTAGAAGAGCTGCAGAACTTGTAAAACCAGGAACTCCACACGAGGATATAGGAGAGACTGAAACAGAAAAATGCTTAGAAAGATTTGATAAATTAAGAAACTCTAATGGTGAAAACAGTACTGCAGAACTTAGACTTTCAATGCAAAAAACTATGCAATCAAAGTGTGCTGTTTTTAGAACAGAAAAAACACTTAAAGAGGGTGTTGATGATATTAGAAAAGCATACGATGGAATGGAATCAATTTCTGTAAAAGATAAGTCACTTATTTTTAACACCGATTTAGTGGAAACATTGGAGTTTGATAATTTGATAAGACAAGCAATTACAACAGTGGATTCTGCTTATAATAGACAAGAGAGCAGAGGTGCACATGCAAGAGAAGATTTCCCAAAAAGAGATGATGAAAAATTTATGCAACACACTATTGCTTGGTGCAATGGAAAAGATTCAAAAATTGGTTATAGACCAGTTACTAAATCAACTTTAACAAATGAAGTTCAATACTTTCCACCACAAGAAAGAGTTTACTAGTGGTTCAAATAAATTTACCTAAAAATTCAGAGGTTCAAAAAGGTAACTATTATCAAGATAAAACTGGATCAAAAAATATCAGAAAAGTAAGTGTTTATAGATGGGATCCCTCAAATGGAGAAAACCCAAGAGTGGATACTTATGAAGTTGATATGGATAACTGCCCTTCAAAAGTATTGGATATTTTAAATAAGATTAAAAACGAAATTGACCCATCATTGGCTTATCGTAGATCTTGTGCACATGGTGTTTGTGGATCTTGTGCAATGAATATGGATGGGAAAAATGGTTTAGCATGCACAAAACCTCATTCAGAAATTGAAGGAGATATAAATATTTATCCACTACCTCACCTAAAAGTTAAAAAAGATTTAATTGGGGACTTAAGTGGATTGTATAAACAATATGAATCAATTGAGCCTTGGTTGAAAACAAATACAAAAGTTGAAACTACAGAAATTATTCAATCTCAAAAAGATAGAAAAAAATTAGATGGTGCATACGAATGTATCATGTGTGCATGTTGCTCCACTTCTTGTCCAAGCTATTGGTGGAATGAGGATAAATTTTTAGGTCCTGCAGTTTTGCTTCAAGCTTATAGGTGGATAGTAGATAGTAGAGATGATGAAAGAAAAGAGAGATTAAAAAAAGTAGCTGATGAACTTAAGTTGTATAGATGTCATACTATTATGAATTGCACCAATGCTTGTCCTAAGGGATTAAATCCAGCAAAAGCCATAGCTGAATTGAAAAAAATGCTTGCAACAAGCTAATTACCCCTTTAAATAACACCATTCATGAATTTATTAGAACATTTTGTTGGTGGAAAGCTAATTTCAGGCTCATCTGACAGAAAAAGCAAAATTTTTAACCCCGCAACAGGCGAACAAGAGTCAGAGGTAAGATTAGCTAGTAAAACTGATCTTGATCAAGCTGTAGAAGTGGCTCAAAAAGCTTTTGAAACTTGGTCATTAAAACCTCCCCTTCAAAGAGCAAGAGTGATGTTTAAATTTAAAGAGTTAATAGAAAAAAATTCTGATGAACTTACAAAATTAATAGTTTCAGAACATGGTAAAGTTTATGAAGATGCCAAAGGTTCTTTAACAAGAGGACTAGAAGTAGTTGAGTTTGCATGTGGAATTCCACATTTACTTAAAGGAGAATTTTCAGAGAACGTAGGAACAAATGTTGATAGCTGGTCGATGCGTCAGCCTCTTGGAGTTGTTGCTGGTATTACACCTTTTAATTTTCCAGCAATGGTACCTATGTGGATGTTCCCTTTAGCTATTGCATGTGGAAATACATTTATTTTAAAACCATCAGAAAAAGACCCATCTTGCCCCCTAAAATTAGCAGAATTGCTAACGGAAGCTGGACTACCTGATGGTGTTTTTAATGTTGTTAATGGAGACAAAGAGTCTGTTGATGCAATTTTAACAAACAAAGATGTCAAAGCTGTAAGTTTTGTAGGCTCAACGCCAATCGCAAAATATATTTATGAAAATTCTGCAAAAAATGAAAAAAGAGTTCAAGCCTTAGGTGGTGCAAAAAATCATTTAGTTGTAATGCCTGACTGTGACCTAGATGGTGCAGTAAATGGATTAATGGGTGCTGCATATGGGTCGGCAGGAGAAAGATGTATGGCACAATCAGTAGCAGTAGCTGTAGGAGATATAGGTGATGAGTTAGTTGCTCGTTTATCAAAAAAAGCTGAAGCATTAAAAGTAGGGCCTGGTATGGATAAAACATCTGAGATGGGTCCACTAATTACAAAAGAACATTTAGAAAAAGTAAAAAGTTATGTTGATCTCGGAGTTGAAGAAGGTGCTAAATTAATTGTTGATGGAAGAAATATAAAACTTCAAGGATATGAAAATGGTTTCTTTATAGGTGGCTGTTTATTTGATCATGTTAAAAAAGATATGAGAATTTATAAAGAAGAAATATTTGGACCTGTCTTATCAGTTATAAGAGTTAAAACTTTTGAAGAAGCAACAAAACTAATTAACGACCATGAGTATGGTAACGGAGTAAGTATTTATACAAGAGATGGTGATGCTGGAAGAACATTTGCCAGTAAAATTCAAGTTGGTATGGTTGGAATTAATGTTCCAATACCAGTACCAATGGCATTCCATAGTTTTGGTGGATGGAAAAGATCATTATTTGGAGATAGTGCAATGCACGGAGCTGAAGGAATTAAATTTTATACAAAGCTTAAAACAGTAACATCAAGATGGCCTTCTGGAATACGATCTAATGCAGAATTTGTCATGCCAACAATGAAATAAGGAAAAAATGAAAAAAATATCTTTAATAGGAGCAGGTCAAATTGGGGGCACTCTTGCTCACTTAATAGGAACTAAAGAAGTGGCTGATGAGGTGGTACTTTTTGATGTTGCAAGTGGCATAGCTAAAGGAAAAGCTCTAGACATAGCTCAATCTTCCTCCGTTGATGGTTTTAATGTGAAATTTTCAGGTACAGACAATTATGAAGATATAAAAGATTCAGATGTAATAATAATCACCGCAGGAGTTCCAAGAAAACCAGGAATGAGCAGAGATGATTTATTAGGTATTAATCTAAAAATTATTAAACAAGTAGCAGAGGGCATAAAAAAAAATGCACCAAATGCATTTGTTATATGTATCACCAATCCATTAGACGTTATGGTGATGGCCTTTCAAAAATTTTCAGGGTTACCAGCAAATAAAGTAGTTGGAATGGCAGGAATTTTAGACAGCTCAAGATTTAAATTATTTTTATCTCTAGAGTTAAATGTTCCTGTAAAAGAAATTGAAGCAATGGTTATGGGAGGTCATGGAGACACAATGGTTCCTCTACCAAGATTCACAAAAGTTTCAGGTAAACCATTACTAGACTTAGTTAAAGAAGGAAAAATATCTCCAGAAAGATTAGAAGAAATTAACCAAAGAACTAGAGATGGAGGAGCTGAGATTGTTAAATATTTAGAAAAAGGTTCTGCATTTTATGCACCAGCAGCTTCGGGAGTGCAAATGGCAGAAGCATATTTAAAAGATGAAAAAAAATTACTTCCATGTGCAGTTCATTTAAATGGAGAATATGGAGTTAGTGATGTTTATGCTGGTGTACCAGTAATAATTGGTAAAGCTGGTGTTGAAAAAATAGAGCAAATTGACTTAGATGAAAAAGAAAAAAAAGAATTTATACACTCGATAGATGCTGTGAAAGCATTATGGGAAGCTGCATCAAAAATAGACTCAGATCTATCTAAATAAATCATGAACATTCATGAACACCAAGCAAAAAAAATCCTAAAAGAATATGGGGCAGTTGTGCCCGAAGGTGTTTTTGGTTTCACAGTTGATGAGTTGCTTGAAAAAGCAAAATCATTAAAAACAGAAAAGTTTGTATTGAAAGCACAAATCCATGCTGGTGGAAGAGGTAAAGCAGGAGGTGTAAAAATTTTAGATACTATTGAAGAGCTAGGTGTTGCAGCAAAAGAATTATTAGGAAAAACACTTGTAACACAGCAAACTGGCCCTGAAGGCAGAGAGGTAAAAAGATTATATGTGGAAGTATCTTCTAATATAGATAAAGAATTTTATTTATCCTGCTTAATTGACAGAGCTAGTTCAAAAATTGTATTTATTTCCAGCGATCAAGGTGGAATGGATATTGAAGAGGTTGCAGATAAAACACCTGAAAAAATTATAACAACAAAAGTAGATATTGTTAATGAAATCTCAGATGCTGATTGTGAGAAGATAATTAAAATTTATAGCTTAACCGATGATGCTAAAAAACAAGCAATAGTACTAATTAAATCAGTATATAGTATGTTTTTAGGTACAGATGCTAATATGGTTGAGGTTAACCCACTAATATTAACTAAAGAAAAGAATATAATCTGCTTAGACGCGAAGGTTAATTTTGATTCTAACGCATTATTTAGACATCCTGAAATTATAGAGTTAAGAGATTTAAATGAAGAAGATCCAGCAGAAATAGAAGCGAGCAAACATGATCTTGCTTATATAAAATTAGATGGAAGTATTGGTTGTATGGTTAATGGAGCGGGTTTAGCAATGGCAACAATGGATATAATTAAATTATATGGCGAAGAGCCAGCAAATTTTCTAGATGTTGGTGGTGGAGCCTCAAAAGAAAAAGTTTCTGCTGCACTAAAAATAATTCTATCAGACAAAAATGTTAAAGGCATACTAATAAATATTTTTGGTGGAATAATGAGATGTGATGTTCTTGCTCAAGGTGTTGTTGATGCTGCTAAAGAGATAAATATAAGCGTTCCATTAGTAGTTAGACTTGCAGGAACAAATTTTAAAGAAGGAAAAGAAATTTTAGATAATTCAGGATTAAAATTAATTTCAGCAGAAAATTTAGATGATGCTGCACAAAAAATAGTAGAGGCTATAAAATAGAATGTCAGTTTTAATTAATAAAAATACAAAAGTTATATGCCAAGGCTTTACAGGTGCACATGGTACTTTTCATTCTGAACAAGCATTAAAATATGGAACTAATCTTGTAGGTGGAGTTACTCCAAAAAAAGGAGGACAAAAACATCTTGAACGTCCAGTATTTAATACTGTGGCTGAAGCAAAAAAAGAAGTTGGTGCTGATGCAACTATGATTTATGTGCCAGCAAAATTTGCAGCAGCAGCCATAATAGAAGCTATTAATGCATCCATTGAGCTTATAGTTTGCATTACTGAAGGTATACCAATTCAAGATATGCTTCGTGTTAAACAAAAGCTAAATAGTTCAAAAAGCAGATTGATAGGACCTAACTGTCCAGGAATAATTACTCCTGATGAATGTAAAATTGGGATTATGCCTGGAAATATACACAAGAAAGGTTCTGTGGGAATTGTTTCAAGATCTGGAACTTTAACTTATGAAGCGGTTGCGCAAACAACTGAAAATGGATTAGGACAATCTACTTGTATAGGAATTGGTGGAGATCCAATAAATGGAACGAACTTTATTGATTGTTTAGATTTATTTTTAAATGATGATGAGACAGAATCTATTCTTATGATAGGTGAAATTGGCGGTTCTGCAGAAGAAGAAGCGGCTGAATTTGTTAAAAACCATAAAATAAAAAAACCTATGGTTGGATTTGTTGCTGGAATAACAGCACCCCCTGGAAGAACTATGGGGCATGCAGGAGCTATTATTTCAGGTGGTAAGGGTGGAGCAGAAGACAAGATTAAAAAAATGGAAGAATGTGGAATTACAATTGCAAAATCGCCATCTGAACTAGGCAAAACATTATTTAATAAATTATCTAATTGAAAATTATTTATCTGATATTATATCAATAGAATAGATGTCATCATCAAAAAATTTCGAATTCGAAAAAACCTCATTTCTTAGTAAATCTAACAGTGCATTTATAGAACAAATGTATTTAAAATTTATCAATAAAGACAAAGATCTTCCTGAAAGCTGGCAAAGTTATTTTGAGGGTATGAGTGAAGATTTAAGTATGATTGCCAAGGAAATTAATGGTCCATCATGGGGTGTAAAAAAAAAAATTGATATTGTTGAAATTGAAAAAAGGATCGAAGAAAGTGAAAAAAAACTTTCTAATGGAAGTGATGATACAAAAGTTAATTCAAAAGATTTAATCAAAAGTAATCTTAACTCAATTAGAGCTGTTGCATTAATTAGAGCCTATAGACAAAGGGGACATTTATTAGCAAAGCTTGACCCACTTGGAATGATGAAGACAGAGTATTTAGATGAATTACATCCTGAATATTATGGTTTTAAAAAAGAAAATTATAATGAGAAAATTTATTTAGACGGTGTAATAAATAAAGAGCACTCCACCGTAAAAGAAATATTAAGTTTTTTAAACAAAACTTATTGTGGGCCAATTGGTTATGAATATATGCATATATCAAACCCAACTGAAAGAAAATGGCTTAGAGATAGAATTGAGCAGGATGAGAACTCTCTTCAATTTACAAAAAATGGTAAAGAAGCTATTTTGAATAAACTTATTCAAGCTGAAGGATTTGAAAAATTTTTACATTCAAAATATGTTGGTACAAAAAGATTTGGACTAGATGGAGGAGAAAGCTTAATCCCTGCTTTAGAACAAATTATTAAAATTGCCGGTCAATCAGAAGCTAAAGAAGTTAAAATTGGAATGTCTCACAGAGGTAGGCTCAATGTGCTAGCAAACGTTTTACAAAAATCATACAAAAGAATATTCAATGAATTTGCGGGAGACGTTCAAACATCAGGAGAAGAAGGAGCAGGAGACGTAAAATACCATTTAGGAGCATCGTCGGATAGAAAATTTGATGGAAATTCTATACATGTTGGTCTTACAGATAACCCCTCGCACTTAGAAGCAGTTAATCCTGTTGTATTAGGACAGACTAGAGGAAAACAATTTTTTCATGAAGATAAAGAAAGAAATAAAGTTTTGCCTATTTTAATACATGGTGATGCAGCATTTGCTGGCCAAGGTGTTGTGGCTGAATGTTTTGCAATGTCGGGTTTACCAGGCCATAATACAGGTGGAACAATTCATTTTATTGTTAATAATCAAATAGGTTTTACTACAAGCCCAAGGTTTGCAAGATCATCACCATATCCATCAGATGTTGCAAAAATGGTAGATGCCCCAATACTTCATGTAAACGGTGATGACCCAGAAGCAGTTGTTTATGCGACAAGAATTGCCACAGAATTTAGACTAAAATTTAACAGAGATGTTGTGGTTGATATAATTTGTTACAGAAGGTTTGGCCATAATGAAGGAGACGAACCTTCATTTACTCAGCCATTAATGTATAAAAAAATTAGATCACACCCTACACCAGTAGAAGTATATGGAAGCAAATTAGTAAATGAGAATACACTTTCAGAGGATGAACTTAAAAGGTTTAAAACTGAATTTAAAAGCTTACTAGATGATCAATACAAAAATGCAAAAGATTATAAGCCAAAAATTGAATGGTATGAGGGAAGTTGGTCAAGATATAAACCAGAAAAAGGAAAAGATAAAAGAGGTGTAAGTGGTTTTGACCAGAAAAAACTTTTAGAAATTTCAGAAAAGATTAATTCAACACCAGAGAAATTAAATTTGCACAAAACTATAATTAAAATTTTAAACACTAGAAGAGCATCAGTATCAGAAGGCAAAAACATAGATTGGTCAACAGCTGAAGCTTTGGCATTTGGTTCATTATTAGAAGAAGGTTATCCAGTAAGATTAGTTGGGCAAGATTCAGGAAGAGGAACGTTTAGTCAAAGACATTCAGTTCTAAGAAATCAAGAAGATAACTCTAGATATGTTCCTCTAAATAATATTTCAAAAGTTCAAAAACGATATGAAATAGTAGATAGTTTTTTATCAGAATTAGCAGTTTTAGGTTTTGAATATGGTTATAGTTTAGTTCAGCCAAACACTTTAACAATGTGGGAGGCACAATTTGGTGATTTTGCAAATGGCGCACAAGTAGTAATAGATCAATTTATAGCATCAGGAGAGAGAAAATGGACAAGGGCATCTGGGCTAGTAATGCTTCTGCCTCATGGCTATGAGGGTCAAGGACCAGAGCATTCTTCAGCAAGACTAGAAAGGTTTTTACAACTATGTGCTAATGATAATATGCAAGTAGTAAACTGTACAACACCAGCAAACTACTTTCATGCTTTAAGACGTCAAATGCATAGAGAATTTAGAAAGCCATTAATAATAATGACTCCAAAATCTTTATTAAGAAACAAGCATTGTGTTTCAAATATAGAAGACTTTGATAAAGATACATTTTTCCACAGAATTTTATGGGATCATGCATTAGATGAAGAAAATGGATTTATAAAATTAAAAGAAAGCTCAAAAATTAAAAAAGTAATTTTATGCTCAGGAAAAGTTTATTTTGATCTGCTAGATGCCAGAGAGAAATTGAAGAAAGATGATGTAGTGTTGTACCGAGTTGAACAACTTTATCCTTTTCCGGTTAAAAGTTTAGTTAAAGAAATCAAAAAGTATGCAAAAAATGCTAAATTTTATTGGTGCCAGGAAGAACCAAAAAATATGGGAGCATGGTTTTCTGTAAGGGATTATATACAATGGACATTAGAAACTATTAACGCTAATAATAAGAAAATTTCTTATATAGGAAGAAGTCCAGACGCATCTCCAGCAACAGGTTTTGCAAAAAGACATATTTCACAACAGCAAGAAATTATTAACAAGGTTTTTGAATAAAAATGAGTGAAAAAATTTTAGTACCAGTTCTAGGTGAAAGTATTACTGAAGCGACAGTTGCTAAGTGGCTTAAGAAAGAAGGTGATGCAGTTGCAGCTGACGAGGCTATTGTTGAATTAGAAACTGATAAAGTTAATTTAGAAGTTCCATCTCCCATAGATGGAGTTTTATCTGAAATAAATTCAAAAGATGGTGAAACCGTAGAAGTAGGAGCCTTACTTGGTTCAATAAGTCAAAACGGAAGTCAACCTACTGAAAAAAAAATAATTACAAAAATTGAACCTAAGAAAACTGAAAATAATGTAGTTAATTTAGAAATTAAAAAAGAAGTTCCTAAAGTTTTTAAAGAACCTGAAGAGGAAGAACCTTTAATATTAACCAATGAGGTTAAAGAAGAGAAAACTGATTCTTCAAATAAAAATAATGAAATACTTTCACCAGCTGTAAGAAAAATTGTGGTTGAAAATAAAATTGATTTAAAAAAAGTTAGTGGCTCTGGTAAAGAGGGTAGAATTCTTAAAGGTGACCTAATTAGTATGATGGGAGAAAACCCACAGCCATCAGAAAGAAAAATTAAATATGGTCAAGAAGAGAGAATTAAAATGTCTAGGCTTAGACAGACAATTGCAAAAAGATTAAAACAAGCACAAGAAAATGCAGCATTATTAACAACCTTTAATGAAGTTGATATGACTGGCATAATGGAAATGAGAAAAGAGAACCAGGAAGATTTCCTAAGTAGGTATGGAATTAAATTAGGGTTTATGTCATTTTTTGTAAAAGCATGTGTTGCCGCACTAAAAATGTACCCATCAGTTAATGCTGAAATTGATGGAGACGAAATTATTTATAAAAATTATTATAATATGAGTTTTGCAGTAGGAACTGAAAAAGGATTAGTAGTACCGGTATTAAGAGATGCTGATCAATTATCATTTGCTGATATCGAAAAAAATATTAAAACTATTTCTGAAAAAGCTAGAGATGGAAAAATAACTATAGAAGACCTTCAAGGTGGAACCTTTACAATTAGTAATGGTGGAGTTTATGGCTCAATGTTATCTACTCCAATATTAAATTTACCTCAATCTGGTGTGTTAGGTATGCATAATATAGTCGAAAGACCAATGGTAGTTGATGGTGAAATTAAAATTAGACCTATTATGTATCTAGCCTTATCTTATGATCACAGAATTATAGATGGAAAAGAGTCGGTATCATTCTTAAAAATGGTTAAAGAAAACTTAGAGGATCCAAGAAGGTTATTTTTAAATATTTAAATGTCAGATAAATTTCAAGCAGTTGTAATAGGTGGTGGTCCGGGAGGTTATGTCTGCGCAATAAGATTGGCACAATTGGGACTTAAAACAGCATGTATAGAATCAAGAGGTTCATTAGGCGGAACTTGTTTAAATGTTGGGTGCATACCTTCTAAAAATTTATTAAATATTTCTGAAAATTATCATAAGGCACAAAATTTTTCTAAACTTGGCATAGAGGTGGGCGAGGTGAAACTTAATCTTCAAAAAATGATGCAAAATAAGGATAAAGCAGTAACAATTTTGACTAAGGGTGTAGAGTTTTTATTTAAAAAAAATAAAGTCACTTATTTTAAAGGTACTGGAAGCTTTAAATCAGCAAATAAAATCTCAATATTAGATGATCAAAAAAAAGAAACTATAATTGAGGCAGATAAAACAGTAATTAGTACAGGGTCTGTTCCAGTAGCATTACCAGGTATTGAATTTGATGAAAAAATAATTGTATCTTCAACAGGTGCATTAACTCTGCAATCGGTGCCAAAAAAAATGGTTGTAGTTGGTGGTGGTTATATAGGGTTAGAGATGGGGTCTGTTTGGTCTAGATTAGGTGCTGAAGTTCATGTGGTAGAATTTCTTGAACATATTACCCCAGGAATGGATAGAGAAATATCCTCAGAATTTATGAAAATTTTAAAAAAACAAGGAATTAACTTCCACATGCAAACTAAAGTAGAGGGAATTACTAAAAACACCAATGGAGCTAGTGTCTCAACGTCTGACAAAGATGGAAAAAAAGTAGATTTTGATTGTGATGTTGTTCTTATATCTGTTGGCAGAAAACCTAACACTAACAATTTAAATTTAGAAGCAATTGGTGTTGAATTGGATGAAAAGAAAAGAATTATAACAAATAAAAGCTTTCAAACAAATATAAGTAATGTTTATGCAATTGGTGATGTAATAGATGGACCAATGTTAGCGCACAAAGCTGAAGACGAAGGTATTGCAGTTGCAGAAAATATTGCAGGACAGTCAGGGCATGTTAATTATGATATTATCCCTGGAGTTATTTATACAACACCGGAAGTTGCTTCAATTGGGAAAACAGAAGAACAATTAAAAGAAGCAAACACTAAATATAAAATTGGTAAATTTTCATTTATGGCAAATTCAAGAGCCAAAGCAATTGATGAAGCAGAAGGTTTTGTTAAAATTTTAGCTGATGAAAAAACAGATAGAGTTTTAGGAGCACATATTATTGGACCTCATGCAGGTGAATTAATTGGAGAAATTGGAGTTGCAATGGAGTTTGGTGCTAGTGCTGAAGATATTGCAAGAACATGTCATGCACATCCAACATTTTCTGAAGCAGTAAAAGAAGCAGCGTTATCAGTAGATAAAAGAGCAATACACTCTTAAATTATTTTCATATTATAACGATATGAAAGTACCGATTCTTATACCAAATATTTTTAATCATCCATTTACCTACAATTCAGATTTGAATTTAAAGGTTGGAGACTATGTAGTGGTACCCTTTGGAAAGTCAGAAGTTACTGGAGTTGTATGGGATGATTTTGAAAAAAAAACAAACAAAAATTTTGCAATTAAAAAAGTTTTAAGAAAATTAGATGTTCCATCGCTAAAGAAAAATACAATTAAATTCTTAAATTGGTTTTCTGAATATAATATGACACCCAAAGGTATGGCATTAAAGTTATTATTACTAAGTAGTGGTGCCATAGAAAAGTTACCAATTAAAGCTTATGAACCATTCAAAATTGACATCAAAGAAAATGAAATAAAACTTTCTAAAGAGCAAAAAGATTCATTAAAAAAAATGAATGTATTAAATCAAAAATTTAGAGTTCATGTTTTACAAGGAACTACGGGGTCTGGTAAAACAATGGTTTATTTTGAGGCTTTAAAAGAGATAATTAATAAGGGTTTTCAAGGGTTAATTCTACTACCAGAAATTGGATTAACAGGACAATTTCAAAATAAATTTATAGAATTTTTTGGATTCAAGCCTGCTGTGTGGCACTCAGGTATTACAAAAAAAAATAAAGAAATTATTTGGAGTGGAATAGCAAATGATAAAATTAAAGTTGTAATTGGCGCTCGGTCCTCATTGTTTTTACCTTTTAAAAAACTAGGATTAATCATTGTTGATGAAGAACATGATCAATCTTATAAGCAAGATGAGGGAGTAACTTATAATGCGAGAGATATGGCAATTTCTAGAGCATCCTTTGAAAATATTCCAATCAATTTAATAACAGCCGTCCCTTCTATTGAAACTTATGACAATATTAAAAAAGGCAAATATAGTTTATCAAAACTTGATCAAAGATATTTAAATGCCTCTTTACCAAAATATGAAATAATTAATCTTAATAATTCAAAGTTAGAATCTCAATCTTGGATATCAAAAGAAACAATTGAGAAAGTAAAACTTCATCTTGAAAAAAAAGACCAAGTATTATTTTTTTTAAATAGAAGAGGATTTTCACCTCATGTATTATGTAAAAAATGTTTTACTAGTTATTCATGTCCAAATTGTTCAATAAATTTGGTTTATCACAAAAACAAACAAAATTTATTATGTCACTACTGTGGATACAAAGCTTTACTAAATAGGGACTGCTCGAAAGAAGGAAAATGTGATTTTATTTTTAGTGGGCCTGGAGTTGAAAGGATATCTGAAGAAGTAAAAAAAATTTTCCCCACCAAGGAAACAACTATATTTTCTAGTGATACAATGAATAAAAAAAGTTCTTCTGACGTTTTAGAAAAAATTATAGATAATAAAATTCCAATTTTAATTGGAACTCAATTAATTTCTAAAGGATTCCACTTTCCAAGTTTAAATTGTATTGTCGTTGTTGATATCGATTTATCATCACAAGGCCATGACTTACGGGGCGCAGAAAAGAATTTACAGTTATATCATCAACTTTCAGGTAGAGCAGGAAGAACAGGAAAGCCAGCAACTGTTTATTTTCAAACTTATAATTTAGATACCAAAATGATAACAGACATTACAAATAAAGATCCTGATATTTTTTTAGATAAAGAGCTTGAAATTAGAAGGGATAATAATCTTCCACCGTTTCAGAGATTTATTGCTTTAATAATTACTGGCAGCAATGAAAGAGAACTTGAAAAAGAGGCTTATAAGTTTAAAGTTTTTATAGAAAGCGCTGTCGAAGGTAGAGTTCTTGGCCCTGTGAATGCACCTATATTTAGATTAAAAAGAAAGTTCAGAGTAAGACTTTTGATCAGAGGTAGAAAATCACTAAAAGTACAGAATTCACTAGCCAAAATCATTGAAAAATTCAAATTTCCTACTGGAATGAAACTAACAGTTGATGTTGATCCAATAAACTTCAATTAACGGTCAAAAAATAACACTTTTAGACAATGTGTGACTTGAAGAGAATAGGGTCATATGTTAATTAAAACGGAAATTTAATAAATCTTCAAATATTTATAAGGAACAATAAATTGAGCAAAAATACAGGTTTTTCCAAAACATCAGCAGGCAGATATTCCCTGGCACTTTATGAACTAGCAATAGAAGCTAATAATTTAAGTGAGATCGAGGTTCATTCTGCCTCAATTATTAATTTAATTGCTTCAAGTGAAGATTTTAAATCTTTAATTAAGGATCCAACAAATAACAAAGAAGACCAATTGAATGCTCTAAGCAAAATTTCAGAACAATATAAATTAAATGAATTACTAACAAAATTTTTAAGCTTCTTAATATCTAAAAGAAGATTCTTTTTCGTGGATAAAATTCTAAAAAGCTTTGTTGAGACATGTTCAGTCAAAAGAGGTGAATTAAAAGCAGAATTAACTTCTGCAAAAGATCTTACTGAAAATGAGATTAACAACATTAAAGAAGAATTGACTAAAAATTTTAGTTCAAAAATAAAATTAAACTACAAACACGATGCAAGTTTAATTGGGGGTTTGATTGTGCAAGTCGGAAGCACAATGGTGGACACTTCCATTAAAAATAAATTACAACAAATCGAAAATAGGATGATAGAGGCATAAATGGATATAAACCCATCAGAAGTAACAAAGATATTAAAAGAACAAATTAAAAAATTTGGCGATAAAGCAGAAGTGACTGAGGTTGGTCAAGTTTTGTCAGTAGGAGATGGTATTGCTAGAGTATATGGATTAGACAATGTTCAAGCTGGAGAGATGGTAGAATTTTCCGATGGATCAAAAGGAATGGCTCTAAACTTAGAAAGTGAAAATGTTGGAGTTGTAATTTTTGGAGATGACAGAAAAATTAAAGAAGGTGATGTTGTTAAAAGAACAGGAAGTATTGTTGATGCACCTGTTGGAAAAGAATTATTAGGAAGAGTTGTTGATGGATTGGGAAATCCAATAGACGGTAAAGGTGCTTTAGATAAAGCAACTAAAAGAAGTAGAGTTGAAGTAAAAGCTCCTGGAATTATTCCAAGACAATCTGTTAGTGAACCAATGCAAACAGGCTTAAAATCAATTGATAGTCTAGTTCCAGTTGGAAGAGGACAGCGTGAATTAATTATTGGTGATAGACAAACTGGAAAAACTGCAGTTGCTATCGATGCGATCATTAACCAGAAAAAAATAAATGAATCTGGTGATGAGAAGCAAAAACTTTATTGTATCTATGTCGCTATAGGTCAAAAAAGATCTACAGTTAGACAAATTCAAAAAACTCTAGAAGAAGCTGGTGCAATGGAATATACAACAATTGTTGCTGCTACTGCTTCAGACGCAGCGCCACTTCAGTTTTTAGCACCATATACAGGCTGTACTATGGGTGAATACTATAGAGATAATGGTATGCATGCATTAATCATTTATGATGATTTATCTAAACAGGCTGTAGCTTATAGACAAATGTCACTTTTATTAAGAAGACCTCCGGGAAGAGAAGCTTATCCAGGAGATGTATTTTATTTACACAGCAGATTACTTGAGAGAGCAGCCAAGCTTAGTGATGAGCATGGCGGAGGTTCATTAACTGCTCTTCCAATAATTGAAACGCAAGGTGGAGACGTATCTGCTTTTATTCCTACTAACGTTATATCAATTACAGATGGTCAAATATTTCTTGAAACGGAATTGTTTAACCAAGGAATTAGACCAGCGATTAACGTAGGTTTGTCTGTTTCTAGAGTTGGATCTGCAGCACAAACAAAAGCAATGAAAAAAGTTTCTGGTTCAATGAAGTTGGAGCTTGCTCAATATAGAGAAATGGCTGCCTTTGCACAATTTGGATCTGATTTAGATGCATCAACACAAAAACTTTTAAATAGAGGTTCAAAACTAACTGAACTTTTAAAACAAAAACAATATTCTCCTATGACAGTTGCTGAGCAAGTAATTTCAGTTTTCTGTGGAGTTAAAGGTTATTTGGATGATGTTGAACTTAAAGATATTGCTGAGTTTGAATCTAAGATTATTGAAAAATGTAAATCTGAAAAACCAGAAATTCTAGAATCTGTTTTAAGTTCAGGTAAACTTGAAGAAGACACTGAAAAATCATTAGTTGAAACTATCATGGAACTTAAGAAGAACTTTAATTCTTAAAATATGGCAACACTAGACGACTTAAAAAAAAGAATAGCGAGTGTAAAGTCTACACAAAAAATTACCAAAGCCATGAAAATGGTTGCGGCTGCTAAACTTAGAAGAGCACAAGAAAATGCTGAAAAGGGAAGACCTTATTCTGAAAAAATGAATAACATTATTCTTAATTTATCTAGTGGCATTTCTGACAAAGAAAATGCACCTAAGCTCCTTTCTGGAACAGGTGAGGATAAGGTACATTTATGTATTGTGTTAACATCTGACCGGGGTCTATGTGGTGGTTTTAATACAAATATTATTAAAAAAGCCAAAGCATATTTTAAAAAAATATCTGATGAGGGAAAAACTTTAAAGATCATAACTGTTGGATCTAAAGGATATGATCAATTAAAAAGAGTTTATAAAGGTGATATTGTAGAGAGAATGTCTTTTAAAGATTCAAAAACTATCAATTATCTAGATGCTGAAAAAGTAGGAAAAATGATAATTGAAAACTTTGAAAAAGAAGAGTTTGACGTGTGTACAATTTTTTATAATAAATTTAAAAATGTAATCACTCAAATACCTCAAGAACAACAAATAATTCCTTTAAAAACATCTGAAGCAGAAGAAAATTCTTCTGAGGATAATTATGAATTTGAACCAGATGAAGATGAAATTTTAAGCAATTTATTGCCTAAAAATATATCTACTCAGATTTTTAAAGCGATGTTAGAAAATTCAGCTAGCGAGCAGGGTTCAAGAATGAGCGCAATGGATAGCGCAACTCGAAACGCAGGTGAAATGGTTGACAAGCTTACTATTGAGTATAATAGAAGTCGTCAAGCAGCTATTACAAAAGAACTAATTGAAATCATATCAGGAGCGGAAAGTTTATAATTATGAGCAAAGGAAAAATCACACAGATCATTGGAGCAGTAGTAGACGTAAAATTTGATGGAGAATTACCAGAAATTTTATCAGCATTAGAATGTAAAAATGGAGACAACAGATTAGTTTTAGAAGTTGCTCAGCACCTTGGTGAATCAAGTGTTAGAACAATTGCAATGGATGCTACTGAAGGATTAAAAAGAGGAGACGAAGTAACGGCAACAGGTGCTCCCATTCAAGTTCCAGTTGGTCCAGAAACTTTAGGAAGAATTATAAATGTAATAGGTGAACCTATTGATGAAAAAGGTGAAGTTAAAACAAAAGAGAAATGGCCAATTCACAGAGCTGCACCTGAATTTAGTGATCAGTCAACAGAGACAGAAATTCTAGTTACAGGAATTAAAGTAGTTGATCTATTAGCACCATATGCCAAAGGAGGAAAAATTGGTTTATTTGGAGGTGCGGGTGTTGGTAAGACGGTACTTATTATGGAATTAATTAACAACGTAGCAAAAGCTCATGGTGGATTTTCTGTGTTTGCTGGTGTTGGAGAAAGAACTAGAGAAGGAAATGACCTTTATCATGAAATGATAGATTCAGGCGTTATTAAGCCAGAAGGTCCAGGATCAAAAGCAGCACTAGTGTATGGTCAAATGAATGAACCCCCAGGGGCTAGAGCAAGAGTTGCCTTAACAGGTCTAACTGTAGCTGAATATTTTAGAGACCAAGAAGGACAAGATGTATTATTCTTCGTTGATAACATCTTTAGATTTACTCAAGCAGGTTCAGAAGTTTCTGCATTATTAGGAAGAATTCCTTCAGCTGTTGGATATCAGCCTACACTTGCAACAGACATGGGTAACCTTCAAGAAAGAATTACAACAACTAACAAAGGCTCTATTACATCTGTACAAGCGATTTATGTACCAGCAGATGACTTAACTGACCCAGCGCCTGCTACATCTTTTGCCCACTTAGATGCAACAACTGTATTGTCTAGACAAATAGCTGAAATTGGAATTTATCCAGCAGTAGACCCCCTAGATTCTACTTCTAGAATTTTAGATCCTAGAATAGTTGGAGATGAGCATTACAGAGTTGCCAGAGAAGTACAAAAAATTCTTCAAACTTATAAATCACTACAAGATATTATTGCGATTTTAGGAATGGATGAATTATCTGAAGAAGATAAATTAACAGTAGCTAGAGCTAGAAGAATTCAAAGATTCTTATCACAACCTTTCTTTGTTGCTGAAGTCTTTACTGGCTCTCCAGGAAAATTAGTAGATTTAGAATCTACAATTAAAGGTTTTGCTGCAATATGTAATGGTGAATATGATCATTTACCAGAAGCTGCATTTTATATGGTGGGTACAATTGAAGAAGCTATAGAAAAAGCAGAAAAAATGGCGAAAGATGCTGCCGCATAATGAGTGAAGAGTTCAAAATAGAAATCGTAAACCCAGAAAAATCTTTTCTTTCAAAAGAAGATGTAACAGAAGTTGTTGTACCTGCTTTTGAAGGAGAAATGGGGATTTTAAAGGACCATATCTCAATTATTTCATTTCTAAAGCCAGGGATTATTAAAATCTTTTCTAAATCAGGAGAAGACAATTATTATGTTGAGGATGGAATTGTCGAATTTAAGAATAATAATTTATCAGTTCTGACAAGTTCTATCTTTAATATTAAAGATATTGATAAAGATAAAATTAGTGAACTACTTTCTCAAGCAGAAGAAAGTTCAAAAAATAGTGACATCACAGATCAAAATAAATACTTGGTTGATCAAAAAATTGATGTGCTAAAAACTCTTAATTAAGAATTTCTTTTACTTTTTCTTTAATATCCTTGTACACATGTAGTTTAAAGTCTACAACTAGGTCAGTTATATTTTCAAGATCAATCCATTTCCATTCACAAAATTCAGGATGTTTAGTCTTAATATCAATCTCGTTATCTTGGCCTAAAAATCTCATTATAAACCACTTTTGTTCCTGACCTCTATATTTACCTTTCCAAATTATACCTAATAAGTTTTTTGGTAATTCATAAGAGATTAATCCATCACACTCTTTAATTAATTCAACATTTTTTATACTAGTTTCTTCTTCTAGTTCTCTGTAAGCAGCAGTTAAGTAGTCTTCACCCTTATCAACACCACCTTGGGGCATTTGCCAAAAATTTTTTTGATTATCAATTCTTTTTGCAACAAAAACTTTATTATCTTTGTTTAGGACAACAATTCCAACTCCACTTCTAAGAGGTAAATTTACTTTATTGTCCGACATTTATCCGTTGAATAATTTTATTGCATAATTCAATTGATTATCGGTTTCAGAATTAAATTTAAAATCATCTGAACCTTCAGCAACTTCTATATCAGGCGTTACACCTACTTCAGAAATAGATTTTCCTGAAGGGAGATAATATTTTGCAATTGTTAATCTAATAGCACCTCTATTTTTTAAAGGGATTATTGATTGTACAGAACCTTTTCCATAACTATTTTCTCCAAGTATAATAGCTCTTTTATGATCTTTTAATGCACCTGCTACTATTTCTGATGCCGATGCTGATCCATAGTTAATAAGTATAATTAGTGTTTTACCATTTGTTAGATCACCTTTTTTAGCAAACCATTTTCGATTTTCTGAGGCTTGTCGACTTCTTGTCGATACAATCTCACCATTTTCTAAAAAAAAGTCTGAAATTTTAATTGCCTGAGAAAGCAAGCCACCAGGGTTATTTCTTAAATCTAAGATATATCCCTTTAGATCTTTATTTTTATTTAATTTATTAATCTTTTCTTTAATTTGTTCACTACTATTTTCGTTAAAGGAAGTTAGTCTTATATAACCAATATTATTATCTATAAGTTCAGATTTAACAGATTGAACCTGAATAACCTCTCTCGTTATATTAAAAATTAATGCTTTTTTAACACCTCTTCTTCTAACTGTTATTTCAATACTCGATCCAACAGGCCCCCTCATTAAGTCTACTGCTTCCATTAATGATTTCCCTTGAACCTGAGTATTATTAATCTTTACAATATAATCACCAGCTTTTAAACCTGCTTTTGATGCTGGAGTATTATCTATTGGAGATATCACTTTAACAACACCTGCTTCCATGCCAACTTCAATACCAAGCCCACCAAACTCTCCACTAGTTTCAGTTTGCATACCTTCAAAACTTTCAGGCGTCATATATGCAGAATAGGGATCTAGTGATTGCAATAAACCATTTATGGCTGAATCCATACTTTTTGATTGATCTACTTCATCAACGTATTCTTTGCTAATTTTTTCAAGCACCTCACCAAACAAATCAATTTTTTTATATATGTCAGTATTTTCAGAAAAACTTTTTTGAAAAGTAAATAATAGTATTATAAAAAAAATAAAAAATCTTTTAGTCAAAATCATATCATCACTTTTTCTTTAGGAATAACTTGTGACCATATTTTTTCTAATTCATAAAATTTTCTTTTATCTGGATGAAATATGTGAACAATTAAGTCTATACCATCAACTAATTTCCAGTCCGCACTTTCTTTTCCTTCAATCTTAGAATTTTTTACTCCATTACCCTTTAATTTTTCCAATACCATTTCAGATAAAGCTTGAATATGCCTAGAAGAAGTTCCACTCGCTATAATCATATAGTCAGCCATTGAGCTTTTATTCTTAAGATCTATTGAAATAATATCTAGGGCTTTATTAGAATCTAGGGTTTTTAGGATTAAATTTTTAAGGTCTACGTTTTTTTCCATTAATACATTTAACCTTATCAAATTTTTCTTAATTGAGAAGATGAAATATTAACCTTTTTAAAATTAATAAAAGATAGTTTTTTTTTATTTACACCATTAAAGGTAACAGACTTTAGTGATTTAGCTTTATATCCCTGTCGATCAAATACAAGAAGGTTACATTTTTTAATAATAGATTTCCATTTATGCCATTTATGAAAATTGATTAGATTATCAGCACCCATAATGAAATAAATCTCAAATTTTTTATTTTTATCTAGATAGTTGATGAGGTCGATTGTTTTATTGGAAAGAACTTTTTCTTCATAAAACTTAACTTTAATAAAATCATTTTTACCAATAAATTTTTTTGCAAATTTTATTCTATTTTTTAAATCTGTTTTACTTGTGTTTTTAAATGGGTTTTGTTTGGTAATTGCCCATATAATATTTTTTAATTCTAATATTTTTTTAGCCTGTTTAGAGATTTCTAAATGGCCTTTGTGGGCAGGATCAAAAGTTCCCCCCAAGATTCCAATTTTTGTCTTTTTTTGTTTTAAGTTATTTTCTAGTTTTACCATTACTAATAATTTCGTATTTGTATGAAACGAGCTGTCCTAATCCCACAGGTCCTCTTGGAGGCAAAGTGTTTGTCGAAATGCCAACCTCTCCACCAAAACCGAATTCACCACCATCAGCAAATTGAGTAGATGTATTATGCATTGCTATAGAACTTTTAACATTTTTTAAAAATTTATTTGCAGTTTTTTTATTTTTAGTAATGATAGAGTCGGTGTGCATAGTTCCATATTTGTTAATATGATTAATAGCATCTTCACAATCTTTGACTGTTTTTACAGAAACTGCTGCTGATAAATATTCAGTAGACCAATCTTTTTCTTTTGCTGGATAAATTTTCCCCTTGTAATATTTTTTTAAAAAACGGTCTCCATAGATCTTGCAATTATTTTCTTCTAACTTTTTTAAAATTGGGTTACAAAATTTCTTAACAATTTTTTCATGTATTAAAATTGTTTCAGTAGCCCCACAAATACTAGTGTTTCTTAGCTTGGCATTATAGGTGATGTCTGTAGCCATCTTTAGATTAGCATCCTTATCAATAAAAGTATGACAAAGGCCTTCCAAGTGACCGATAATAGCGACACTTGAAAATTGTTGAACTCTTTTTACTAAATTTTTTCCACCACGAGGTATTATTACATCAATATAATCTTTCATTTTTGAAAGCATAAAGTCGACCATTTTTCTGTCTTTAGAATTTATAAATTGAATAAAGTTTTCATTCACTTTATTTTCTCTAAGAGATCTTCTAAATAGTTTTGCTAAAATTTTATTAGTATTTATGGCCTCAGAGCCACCCTTTAAAATTACAGCATTTCCAGATTTGAAGCATAAGCTTGCAACATCAGATGTAACGTTGGGTCTACTTTCGTAAATAACACCTATAACACCAATAGGTATAGACACTCTGCTAATTGTTAAACCATTTGGTCTACGCCATTTTTCTAAAGTAGTATCAACAGGATCTTTTAAGTTAGCAATTATATCTATAGAATTTTTTATACCTATTAATTTTTTTTCATCAATAGTTAATCTTTCTATTAGATTGCTTTTTAAGCCTTTGCCAAGAGCAAATTGAATGTCTATTTGGTTAGCTTTAAGTATAGACTGTTTTTCTTGACCTAATAAGAAGGCATATCTTTTTAAAATTTTATTTTTAGTTTTTGAATTAATTTTATCAAGTGATGCTTTTCTTGCATTTTGACCTATTAATCTCATATATTTACTCATTTTATACCTCTACTATATCATCTTTATGAATTACTTCTGATTTAGAAATATATCCTAGTAATTTTTCTATCTCTTTTGAGTGGTGACCCATAATTTTTTCTATTTCATTCGATGAAAAAGAACTAAGTCCTCTTGCGCATTCATAATTATTTCTATCTAAAACTTTGATGTGGTCACCTTTACTAAAACGGCCAGACACTTTTTTTATTCCTGCTGCTAATAAGCTTTTACCATTTGAAAGTGCCTGTTTTGCACCGTCATCAATAATAAGTGCACCTTTAGGTGAAATAGAGCTAATAATCCATTTTTTTCTAGCAGCCAATTTTGAAACTTTAGGTAAAAACCATGTGCAATTATTCTCTTCAGTTATTTTTTTAATGGGTCTGCTCAATAATCCATTTGCTATTACCATTTGGCATCCTGATAATTGACAGATTTTTGCAGCATCTATTTTAGTCTTCATACCACCTGTGCCATGCTCACTAATACTTTTGGTGGCTATTTTTTCTATATCTTTATCTATATTTTTAATTTCTTTTATTAATTTTGCATTTTTATATATTTTTGGATTGTGCGTATAAAGACCGTCTACATCAGAAAGCAATATAAGTGAGTCTGCACCTGATATTTGTGCAACACGAGATGCTAATCTGTCATTGTCACCATACTTAATCTCTGAAGTAGCAATAGTATCATTTTCATTAACTATTGGCACAAAGTCTAGTTTAAATAAGTTATCAAAAGTTCTTTTTGCATTGAGGGCTCTTCTTCTTTGTTCTGTGTCTTCCAAAGTGAGAAGAATTTGAGAAATATTAATTTTCAATTTAACAAATATTTCTGAGAATAAATTCATTAGTTCAATCTGCCCAATAGATGCAACAGCCTGACTTTTATCAATCTTAAGGTTTTTTTTGCTTATATTTAGTTTTTTGCAACCCATTGCTATTGCCCCTGAGCTTACAATAATAATTTTTTTATTCTGCTTTATTAGTTCCTGAATATCTTTAGCAAATTCAGTAAGCCATTTTTTTCTTACTTTTTTTTTATCATCTATTAACAAAGATGAGCCAATCTTAATTACAATTATTTTAGAATCTTTAAGATACATAGGAGAGTAATTTAGCTTTAATTTTAGATATTGAGCCTTTTTCTAATGTTGAGAGTGTAACCACCTCAGAATCTTTATTTTTAGAAAAATTCTTTAAAATTTCTCTCACCTCTTCTTCCTCTAATAAATCTGTCTTATTTAATACAATTATTTCTTTTTTTTCTAGTAAATCTTTACTGTAACTCCCTAGCTCATTTCGAACTTGTTTATAGGTATTTTCAAGGTCTTCATCAGTAATATCTATTAAATGCATTAAAGTTTTGCATCTTTCTATGTGTTTTAAAAATTGAATACCAAGACCTACACCTTCATGTGCACCTTCAACTAATCCAGGGATATCAGCTAGAGTTATTTCCTTATCATCATAACTTGCAACACCAAGATTTGGATTTAGTGTTGTAAATTTATAGTTTGCAATTTTAGGCATCGCATTTGTAATGGCAGCTAGTAAGCTTGATTTACCTGCGTTAGGTAATCCAACAATACCAACATCAGCAATAGTTTTTAATTGAAGCCAAATTACATATTCTTCACCGATTGCACCTTTAGTAAATTTTTTTGGAGCTCTATTAGTGGAACTTTTAAATCTAGTGTTTCCAAGGCCACCTTTGCCACCATTAGCTACAATAAATTCTTCACCTTCTTTTTTAAAATCATAAATTAAAGTTTTATTATCTTCTTCAAAAACTTGTGTACCTATTGGAACTTTTAAAAATAAATTTTCTCCACCATGACCTGTACGATTTTGTCCAGAACCATTTACTCCTCTTCCTGCTTTATGGTGTTGTTGAAATCTATAATCGATAAGAGTATTTAAATTTCTTTCTGATCTTAGGAATATGGTACCACCTTTACCTCCATCACCACCATCAGGTCCACCGTATTCAATAAATTTCTCTCTACGAAAACTAGGAGAACCATGCCCACCATTGCCGGCCTTTATATAAATTTTTACTTGATCTAAAAACTTCATATTACAACTGTTAGTTTTTAGTTGTACTACTAATTGGGTTTTACGGAAACGAATGTTCTGTCTAATCTACCTTTTTTAAATACTACTTTTCCTTCAACAACAGAAAAAATTGAATGATCTTTTCCCATGCCCACATTTTCACCAGGAAAAATTTTAGTTCCTCTTTGTCTAACAATTATATTTCCAGGAATCACTACTTCACCACCATATTTCTTAACGCCAAGTCTACGACCAGCACTATCTCTTCCGTTTCTCGATGATCCACCTGCTTTTTTTGTAGCCATAATTTACCTAATTTATTTATTAACTGCTTCAGCTTCTACTTTAGCTTCAACCTTTTCAATTTTTTTAGTTGGTTTAACCATTTTTTCTGCTTCAGATAAAATTTTACCATCTTTAGAAAATATTTTACTAATTCTTATTAATGAATATTGCTGTCTATGACCATTCTTTCTTCTAGAATTTTGTCTTCGTCTTTTTTTGAAAATTAATATTGTTCTATTTTTTCCATTTTCAACAAGATCTGCTTCAACTTTCGCACCCTCAACTGTTGGTGATCCAACTTCAATACTTTTGTCATCTCCGTAAGCTAAAATTTCTTTAAACTCTATCTTAGTTTCAAGTTTAGAATCTTCTAATCTTTCAATTTTAAGTATTTCTCCAGCCTTTACTTTGTACTGTTTTCCACCTGTTTGTATAATTGCGTATGACATTGTTTAATCTATTTTTTATAATCAGCAATATAGTCGGGGACTTATTATAGTCAAGTCCGAATAAGCTAGAAATTGTCCTTTAAATCCCTCAATTTTGAAAAGGTTTCTTCTGTATCAGATCTAAGAAAAATATTACATTCTAATTCCTCTTTAATAGTGGACGGAATAGTAGGTAGGTTATTTTTTAATTTTTCATCTATATCTTTAATCTTAATTTTAAGGTTTTCATTGTCTTGGTCATGAGTAATACAAAATTTAGAGTTTTGTTTAGTATATTCATGTCCACAATAGATCCTTGTTTTTTCTGGCAGTGCTTTTATTTTCATTAATGAATTATACATCTGTGAGTATGTTCCTTCAAAAATCTTACCACAACCAAGCGAAAAGAGGGTGTCTCCTGTAAAAACAGATTCTTCATTATAAAAATAAAAACATATATGACCAAGGGTATGACCGGGTATGTGAAATATTTTAGCCTGGAAATTTTCTTCGTGCCAAATGTCTTGATCACTGACCAGTATATCTATTCCTGGAATTCTATTCTTGTCTCCTTTATATCCAATAATACTAGCTCCATATTTTTCTTTTAATTCTATATTACCCCCCACATGATCATAATGATGATGTGTATTTAATATATATTTTAAATGTATATTTTTATCTTCTAAATATTTGATGATAGGCTTTGCTTCACTGGGATCAATCACACATGCTATATTTTTAGTTTTATCAATAATTAGATAAGAATAATTATCTTGTAAGCAGGGTATTATCTGAATTTCCATTTAACTCTTAATTAAAAAAATACCTAGTTCTGCTGATAAATTTTTAATATTTAGATTAAGTTTATTAATAGAAGATATTTTTTCGTTATGTAGAGCTAATGAATTATCTAATTTAATTCTTCTATTTTCACAAAAATTATAAAAATCTTTTATGGTACACATATGAAGGTTAGGGGTATTATACCACTCATCAGGCAGATTTTTTGTAATTGGCATTGTTCCTTTAATTAATAGGTGAAGCCTAACTTTCCAAAAACCGAAATTAGGTATTGTAACAATAGCTTTTTTACCAACCCTCAATAGCTCTTTGATAACTATTTCAGGATTTAAAAATGCTTGCAGTGTTTGACTTAAAATAACAAAATCAAAGGAGCCGTCAGGAAATTGTAATAGATCTTTTTCTGCATCACCCTCAATAACAGTTAGTCCTTTTGATAAACATTTTTGAACATTATCTTTTGAAATTTCTATTCCTCTTATATCTATTTCCTTATTATACTTAAGATATTCCATTAATATGCCATCTCCACAGCCCACATCTAAAACCCTAGTATTTTTTTCAATTAGATCAGAGATTATTTTAAATTCTTGTTTCATGTTTATTTTTTAGAGTAAGCTGTTTTAATATAATCACCTAGAGTATTTAAAAATTTAGGAACTTCTAAAAGGAATGAATCATGTCCTTTATCAGATTCAATTTCAACAAATCCGACATCAGCACCTATGGCATTTAAGGCTATAACAATTTCTTTGTTTTCAGAAGTTGGATAAAGCCAATCAGAAGTAAAAGATATAATAAGAAACTTAGTTTTAGTTTTTTCGAATGCTTTAGATAAATTACCACGATGTTCTTTGATTAGATCAAAATAGTCCATCGCTCTTGTTATATATAGGTAGCTATTGGCATCAAATCTATCAACAAATACAGATCCTTGATATCTTAAATAACTTTCTATTTGAAAGTCTGCATCAAAACCAAATTTTAGGTCATCTCTTTCTTGCAACTTTCTTCCAAATTTTTCCTGTAGACCATTTTTAGATAAATAAGTTATATGTGCAGCCATTCTGGCAACAGACAATCCTTTATTAGGATTTTTATTTTGATTGGAATAGTCACCATTTTCCCAATTAGCATCAGCCATAATCGATTGTCTGCCAAGTTCATTAAAAGCAATGTTCTGCGCTGAATGACTAGCTGTGCAGGCTATTGGAATAGCAACTTTTGCTTTATCAGGAAAGTTATTAACGAACTGAAGTGTCTGCATACCACCCATTGATCCACCCATAACAGCAAATAATTTATCAATGTTAAAAAAACTTAAGAGATTAAATTGTGCATTAACCATGTCATTAATAGTGATGACAGGAAAAGTGGTACCATATTTTTTATTAGTATCGGGGTTAATTTCACTAGGACCATACGAACCCATACATCCACCAATAACATTTGCACAAATTACAAAATATTTATCAGTATCAATGGCTTTACTAGGTCCAACAGCATATGACCACCAACCCTCTTTTTTAGTAATTGGATTTATTCCAGAAACAAATTGATCACCAGTTAAAGCATGAAAAATAAGAATAGCATTATCTTTCTTCTCATTTAGAGAGCCATAAGTTTCATAAGCCAGAGAATAATTATTGATAGTTTTACCACAATCTAATTTTAATGGTTTATCAATTATAATATTTTTCATGTTCACATTTTTATTCATAAATATTAGCTAAATTTGAATTGTGAGACAAAAAAACTTATTTAGCGGTTTTTTTAAGCGCTCGCAATTCAGTTAAATCAGCGCATATTTTTTGTACTAGATAGTATTTCTTATGTCAATTTTTTTTAAAAATGACTTATTCTATATGAAAGGATAATATTTTATTTATAAGGTAAATTAAATTAATAAAATGACAGTTCCAAAATTTAAAGAATTCAAAATAGAAGCTTATAAACCAGGTAAGTCAAATATAGCAAAAATACGAAATGTTATAAAATTATCAGCAAATGAGTCAGCTCTTGGTGTTAGCCCAAGAGTAAAGAAAATTTTACAGAATAAAAAATTGTTAATATCAAAATATCCAGACGGTAAGGCAAAAAACTTAAGAAAAGAAATTTCAAAGAAATATAAGTGTGATTTTGAGAAGATAATTTGTGGTGCAGGGTCAGATGAAATTATTCAAATGATTTGCCAGTTATACTTAAAACCATCTGATGAAGTGATTGTTCCTCAATATAGCTTTTTAATGTACAGGATATATGCTCAAATAGTGGGAGCAAAAGTTGTTTTTTCTAAGGAAGAAAATTTTAAAGTTTCAATAAATGAAATTATTAAGAAAGTAACAAAAAAAACTAAACTTGTATTTATTGCCAACCCTAACAACCCAACAGGAACATACTTAAGTAGGGTAGAGCTAATAAACTTAAGAATGAAATTGAATAAAAATATTTTACTAGTTTTAGACGATGCGTATTTTGAATATATGAAAAATAAAGATTATAAATCTGGTTTAGATTTATTTAAAAATTTGGATAATGTTGTTGTGATAAGAACTTTTTCAAAAATATATGGACTGGCCTCGTTAAGAGTTGGCTGGGGTCATGGCCCCAAGAAAATTATCTCTGCAATGAATTTAATTAGACCTCCATTTAATGTAAATCAAGTCGCACAGATGGCAGCAATAGAAGCTTTAAAAGATAGAAACTTTATTAATCAATCTGTGAAACATAATATCACAGAAGCAAATAAAGTTAGAAATGATTTAGAAAAACTAAAAATTTTTTCAAATGAAGTAACAGCTAATTTTTTGCTGTTAAATTTTGATAAATGTAAATTTTCAGCTAATTATATTTTTAACAAACTGCAGTCAAAAGGAATTATATTAAGATCTACAGAGGATGGATATAATATTAAAAACAAATTAAGGTTAACAATTGGATCTAAAAAAGAGAATATGAGATTCATAACAACGATCAAGACTATCTTTAATTAATTATGAAAAATATTTTAATTATAGGCTGTGGTTTAATTGGCTCTTCATTGTTAAGATCAATATCTGAAAAAAAAATAGCTAAAAAAATATTTGTCTATGAAAAATCAAAATCAAATATTTCAAAAATAAAAAAATTAAAATTACCATGTGAAATTATAGATGATTTAAAGAAAATTATCCCAAATCTAGATTTAATAATATTTTGCACCCCACTAGGAGAATATGAAAAAATAATTTTAGAGATAAATAGATATTTATTATCTAAAACTATTATTACAGATGTTGGATCATCTAAAGAAAAGTCTATGGACTTAATTAAAAGAAAATTGAAAAAAGGAATTTTTTGGACATCCAGTCACCCTATTGCAGGGTCAGAAGTTAGTGGCCCAGAAAATGGGGTAAAAAATTTATTCCTTAATAAATGGTGCATATTAATAAAAGAAAAAAATACCAACAGAAAACACCTTCTGATACTTACCAAGTTCTGGAAAAAAATTGGTTCAAATGTTGCAATTATGGACTCAAAAAAACATGATACGGTTTTTTCTATGACAAGTCATTTACCTCATTTAATTGCATATAATTTGGTTAAAACAGCGACAGATTTTGAAAAACAACAAAAGTATGAATTAATTAAATTCAGTGCAGGTGGTTTGAGAGATTTCTCAAGAATTGCAGCATCTAATGAAATTATGTGGAGAGATATTTTTTTTAATAATCAAAAAAATATTTCAAAAGCTATTGATTTATTCATTAAAAATTTACGTTCATTTAAGAGAGATATTCAATCTAAAAATAATAAGTCCATTATTAAAAAATTAGTTAATACTAAAAAGGTTAGAAAGAAAATAATTAAGTTGAAACAAGATATTAACAAGCCAGACTTTGGAAGAAGTTAATATTTTATAGAGGATATTTTTTTTACGATTAACTTTGCTGTTCTTTCAATTCTATTTATTGTCTCTATTATATTCATAATCAAAACTTTCTTTTCTGGACCATATGCATGAATTAATTTTTGAGAGTTAATACAAACAGCAACATGACCTTTCCAAAATATAATGTCTCCTTTTTTAAACACTCCACCATTATTTTTTTGTATTGAATATTTAATTTGATCTTTTGTGTCTCTTGGATAAAATTTATTATTATAGTAAAAAAATAATTGTAAAATAGCTGAGCAGTCTATACCTCTATAAGTTTTACCACCCCAAACATATTTAGTTTTTAAAAAAAATTTTAATATTTTTAAATAATCTTTTTCTATATGATTAATATTTTTTACATCACTTTTTTTAATCCATTTATTTTTTTCAAATTCTATAAATTTTTTACTTTCTTGAATAACTGAGATTCTTGATGCAAAAGGTAAAAAATATTTTGTCTTATTTTTTTGTTTATTATAAATATTTGCTTTTAGAATAAATATTTTATGTGTTGGCTTATGATCTTCAGTGTAATCTTTGTTTTTTATGTATCCAATATAATTATCATATAAAACTTTTATTTTTATCCAGCTTTTATTCTTAGATATAATTTTAAATTTTTCCCCATACAAAATTTGAGAAGTAACTTCAGAAACTACATCAGGTTTTTTATAGATATCTGATAAAGGTTTTTTATAAACGTAATTATTTTTCACGAAGTTTTAATTTATCTTTAATAAACCACAAACAAATCAATGAGGGTATTACCATGATGGCTGTAATGATAAAAAATACTCCCCAATCTCCATTAAGCCAATCTACTAATGCTCCAGATGATGATGCAAGTGTAGTTCTGCCAGCAGTCCCTATCGATGCAAGTAACGCGTATTGAGTTGCGGTATATGTTCGGTCTACTAATAATGAAATAAATGCTACAAATGCAACTGTTGCAAAAGCTGCGGCTATATCATCAAATATGACTGCTACTGCGAACAATAACTCAGATTTATCACTCCATGCCAAGACTGTGAATAATAAATTAGTTGCTGCCATTAATATTCCTGCAACAAACATTGCTTTTAAAACGCCAGATCTAATTACAAAAAGTCCACCCAGCAATGTAAATATAACTGTAGTAATCCATCCTAAAGTTTTTGAGTAAATTGCAATGTCACCTTTAGAGAAGCCTATTTCTTTATAAAAAACTATCGACATACGTCCAAGAAAGGCCTCACCAATCTTGAATAAAAAAATAAAGCTTAAAATTCCAATAGCAATTGAAAAACCATTTTTCTTAAAAAAGCTTATTATAGGACCACCTAACGTACTGCTTATCCAGGCTATAAAATTAGTTATAATATTTTTTGATCCAAGTTTGCTTTCTATAAGTTTATCTGTTTCTTTTTGCTTCTTTTGCCTGTCAGTAGAAAGAGGTTCATGAACAAACATTAAACCTATGTTCATTAAAATTACCACAACTCCTAAAATTAAAAATGTAATTTGCCAGTAATTAGTAACACCAATATTCTCTAAATATTCTGCTGTAAATAAAGCTATTACACCACCCAATTTATATCCACTCCACCATCCAACAACAGCCATCGCAGCACCAGCTGCCATTGATTTGCTTTCATGCTCACCTATTTGTTCAATTCTTAAGGCATCAACGGTAATATCTTGTGTGGCTGATGCTATAGCAATAACTAAACCAACCGTAATCAGTAGTGCAAGATTTTCAGTGGGATTAATAAAACTCCAAGTAACAAGACAAGTTAAAATTGCAATTTGCATTAAAACTATCCATCCTCTTCTATGCCCAAGTTTTTTTGTTAGGTACGGTACTTGAAATCTATCAATAAGAGGGGCCCATAAATAGTTAAAAGCGTAAACTGCAAATATTAAACCTGCCCAACCAATTGTTGATCTACTTAAACCCTCTTCCTTAAGCCATAAACTCAAACTACTTCCTATGAGAACCCAGGGAAACCCAGAAATAGCCCCAAGCAATAATATTCTAAGCATTCTTTTATCTAAGTAGATAGAAAAAGTTTCTGAGAGTGATTGTTTTTTTATTTCAATCATAATTAATTTCTCCAAAAAGAAGGTAGAAACAATACCAGTATAGCAAACAATTCTAATCTACCCAATATCATTCCAAGACTTAAAATCCATTTAGATATTTCGGGTATATTTGAAAAATCGCCATTAGGGCCAATTGTAGAGCCTAACCCTGGGCCAACATTAGAAATTGATGTGGCAGCACCTGAGATTGAGGTTACAAAATCTAAGCCACTTAAAGATAAAAATGCAGTTATCAAAAAAAATATAACCAAGTAAAGAAAAATAAAAGAGATAATTGAAGCCATAAATTTATCATCTACTTTATTTTTATCATATTTAATTATAAATATACCTCTTGGATAAATAATTCTTTTCAATTGATTAACAATAAATAGATATAAAATTTGAATTCTAAAAATTTTAATTCCACAAGTTGTTGAGCCAGCACAACCACCAATAAACATTAGAGTTAAAAAGAAAATTAGTGGAAAATTTCCCCATCTATCAAATTCTCCGGTGACATATCCCGTACCAGTTAAGATAGAAATAACATTAAAAATAATTACTCTTATATTAATTTGAGAAAAATCTTTATTTTGAAAAAGTGAATAAATAAAAAGTAGAATAATTGAAAAAATAATTATCTTAATAAATGATTTAATTTGGACATCAGAAGTAAATATTTTTTTATTACCATTTAAAAATTTTATATAAGCTATGAAAGGTAGGCTACCCAGTATAATAAAAACCATCGATGATATTTCAATGGGTAAACTATTAAAATATCCAATAGATTCGTTATAATTTGAAAAGCCACCTGTTGCTATTGTAGTCATGGAGTGAGTTAGGCTATCAAAAATATTCATACCAAAAATTTTATAGGTAACAGCACAAAGTGTTGTTAACACTAAATATACGTAAATTAATCTAAGAGATATTTCCTTAGATTTTGGTAATAACTTTTCTGAAGAATCGTTACTTGAAATCTTAAATAACTGCATTCCCCCGACGTTCATTATTGGCATTAGAGTTATTGCCATTACAATAATACCAATTCCTCCTAACCATTGAAGCATAGCTCGCCATAAAAGTATTGATCTAGGCGCACCCTCCAAGTTTGAAATAATTGTAGACCCTGTCGTGGTAATACCAGACATACTTTCAAAAAAAGAATCAGTAATGGATAGTTCAAGAGTAGAAAAAATAAAAGGTAAAGAGCCAAATATTGCAATACTCAACCAAGAAAGAGCGGTTAATAAGAATGCTTGTTGTAAGTTTAACTTTTTGTCATGGTTTAAATTTGTCAAAAAAAATAAAACACCAAATATTATTGAAACTATAGAAGCCCCAATAAAAGAAGAATCTAGTTCAGAATAAATAAATTGGGCTAAAATTGGAATCATCATAGAAATTCCAAGAATAATTTGCAAAACACCCAAGGTAAAAAAAACAGTTTTATAATTAGACATTTTGATAGAACATTATTTTATGGTAAATAAATTTCAACTCTATAAGAATTAATAAAAACACCAAATATAAGATATTTGTTATTAAACAAAGTGATTGAAAAAGATAATTTAGATAAAACTAACGCATGGCCTTTTGTTGAGGCAAAAAAATTGCTGCGTGAAAGAAAGTCTTTTATTGCTAAAAAGGGTAAAATAATCTTACAAACAGGTTATGGTCCAAGTGGGTTGCCCCATATAGGTACATTTGGTGAAGTTGCAAGAACATCGATGATGGTTAATGCTCTAAAACAACTCACTGACACACCAACAGAAATCATAACTTTTTCTGATGATATGGATGGCTTTAGGAAAGTTCCAGAAAATGTTCCAAATCAAGAGCTCTTAAATAAAAATCTTCATAAGCCTTTGACTCAAGTGCCCGATCCATTTGAAAAATTTTCAAGTTTTGGTGAGCATAATAATGAAATGTTAAAAGATTTTTTAAATAAATTCAATTTTGAATATAACTTTCAAAGTTCTTCAGTTCTTTATAAGGGTGGTTTTTTTAACCCCACATTACAGATAATCTTAGAAAATTATCAAGGTATTATGGATATAATTCTTCCAACACTAGGAAAAGAAAGACAAAAAACTTACAGTCCATTTTTACCAATTTGTCCAGATACTGGTAAGGTTTTAGAAATTCCAGTTTTAGAAATCTTAAAAGAAAAATCTAAAATTATCTTTGATCATAATGGAAAAAAACTTGAGGTAAGTATTTTAGATGGAAATTGTAAATTACAATGGAAAGTGGATTGGGCAATGAGGTGGTATGCTCTCGATATAGATTTTGAAATGTATGGAAAAGATTTAATAGAAAGTGCAATATTATCTTCAAGAATAGTTAAATTGATTGGCAAAACAAACCCATCTGGCTTTGCTTACGAACTATTTTTAGATGAAAAAGGTGAGAAAATTTCAAAGTCAAAAGGTAATGGGATTACTATTGATCAGTGGTTAGAATATGCGTCTCCTGAAAGTCTTTCATTGTACATGTATCAAAATCCTAAAAGAGCAAAAAAACTATACAAAGAAATAGTTCCAAAAACAGTTGATGAATATTTAGATTTCGTGGAAAAAGCTAAAAATCAAAATGAATTACAGCTACTAATGAATCCAGTTTGGCATGTACATAATGGATTAATTCCTAAAGAAGATACTATTATGAGTTTTTCAATGCTTTTAAATTTAGTGGAGGCAAGTAATGCAGATTCCAAGGAATTACTTTGGAAGTTTGTAAAAAAATATAAAAAAGATATCTCAGAAAAAGATCATATAATTTTTGACAATTTAATTGGCTACGCTATTAAATACTTTAACGATGTAATCAAACCTCAGAAAAAATATAAGAAACCAGATTCAAACGAAAAAATTGCATTAGAGGCTCTAGTAAAGACTCTTGATGATTGTAATGATGCAATGTTACCTGAGGATATTCAAACATTAATTTACTCAACTGGAAAAGAAAATGGATATTCAGAAAATCTACGTGATTGGTTTAAATTGATTTATGAAGTCGTATTTGGAGATGAAAATGGTCCAAGAATGGGCTTTTTTATAAGCTTCTTTGGAGTTAACGAAACTAAAAAATTAATAACAGAAAAAATAAAATAATGTTTTCAAAATTCAGATCACTAATTTTTAAAATTGATCCTGAAACTGCTCATAATTTAGCAATTAAGTCTTTAAGATTAAATTTGACACTAAGTTTAAAGGATGAAAATAAAGATGATCCAATGTTCAAGACTAAACTATTTGGCAAAGAAATAGATAACCCAATTGGAATGGCTGCTGGATTTGATAAAAATGCAGAAGTTTATAATTCTTTATTTAAACTTGGATTTGGGTTTGTTGAGGTGGGGACCGTTACACCACTCAAACAGTATGGAAATCCAAAACCAAGAGTATTTAGATTGGTGGAAGACGAAGCACTTATAAATAGATTAGGATTTAATAATTTAGGTTCAGAAAGTGTAAGTAACAGAATTCGATCAAATTTAAATAAGGGCTTATTGGGAATTAATATAGGTCCAAATAAAGATAGTGATGATAGGCTAAATGATTATTTAATTGGTCTTAGAACCTTTCATGATATCGCTGACTATATTACAATTAATATTTCCTCACCTAATACAGAAAACTTAAGAAGTTTTCATGATGAAACTAAATTTGATGAATTAATGAATTTAGTTAAAGAAGAAAAAATTAAGCTTAAATCTAAAATACCAATTGTTGTAAAAATTTCTCCTGATATTTCAGATGAACAAATTGAAGTATTAAGTAAAATATTGTTAGAACATAAAGTAAGTGCAATAATTGTTTCAAATACAACTGCAGGAAATAGAGGTAAATTAAACAATATACTGAAACATCAAAAGGGTGGTTTATCTGGAAAACCTCTTGAAGAAGAGGCCAATAAATTAATAAGTAAGTTTTACAGATTATTAAAAAATAAAATTGAAATTATTGGAGTAGGTGGTGTGGACTCAGGAGAAAGTGCACATAGAAAATTTTTAGCTGGTGCAAGCTATGTTCAATTATATACTGGTATGGTTTTTCAGGGCCCCAATATTGTTGGAAAAATAAAAAAAGAGTTAAAAGAAATATTAATTACTGATGGGATCGAGAATTTTAGAGAAATAATAGGCAAGAAACAGCCTAATTAAAGCTAATAAACTTGACGAGGTCACTAACTCATCTTATATAGTCACTAAATATTATGTCTAAAAAATGTGAATTAACCGGCAAAATACCTATGAAAGGTCACAATGTTAGTCATGCTAACAATAAGACTAATAGAAGATTTTTACCAAATTTAAAAAAAACAAAATTTAAAAGTGAACTTTTAAAAAGAAGCTTAACTTTAACAGTTAGCAATGCAGGTGTTAGATGTGTTGATAAAAAAGGTACTTTTGATGAATTTTTAAAGACTGCAAGAAATAAAAATATATCACCAAGATTAAAAAAATTAAAAAAAAGTATATTAATTAAGTCACCATTCGTTAAAAAAGCACCCAAAGTATCCCCCAGCAAATCAGCTTAATGAAAAAGTTTTTTATACTACTCTCATTTATAATGGGAGTTGTTGTTTTAACTTCAAATTATTTAGTACAATTTCCAATCAATTATTATGGTTTGGAAGAAATATTAACTTATGGAGCTTTTAGTTATCCAGTTGCATTTTTAATTACAGATTTAGCTAATAGATCTTATGGCAAGGTTGTAGCTAGAAAAATTGTTTATGTTGGTTTTATTATAGGGATTGTATTTACTCTTTTCTTTTCAACAAATTTTGCCGACTTAATTTCAGTCAGAATTGCTATAGGTTCAGGCACAGCATTTATGGTTGCGCAGCTGTTAGATGTTCAAATTTTTGACTATTTAAGAAAAAAGAAATGGTTTGTTGCTCCATTAACTTCATCGTTAATTGGGTCTACAGTTGATACATTTTTATTTTTCTCCATCTCATTTTACGCAACTGGAATACCATGGGTTACTTTATCTCTAGGTGACTTAGCGGTTAAAATATTTGTTGCTTTAGCAATGTTAATTCCATTCAGATTATTATTGGGAACTCTTAAAGCTTCAAAAGCTTAGTATAAAAATTTGTACGATAAAATTTTATAAGCAAGTTTTGCTACAAGAAAATTGTAAGAATTAAAACCTTTTATAGGTGAAAGTTCATTTATATCTGCACCAACAATATTAGAGTTCTTAGCAGCTATCCGTATAATATTTAAAGTTTCATCCCATAATAGCCCACCTGGTTCAGGTGTACCTGTTGCGGGCATTATACTTGAATCTAAACCATCAACATCAAATGTTAAATAAACTATTTTATTCTTTATCATTTTTTTAAATTTTTTTAAGTCCCATTTACTTTTGTCTTTTGCCCAAAAGATATTAATTCTAGATGAGTTTTTTTTTAAGAATGGTATTTCGTTTTGAGATATATTTCTGATCCCAAATGAAATTATTGAAACATTTTTATGATCAAGACATCTCCTAATAGCTGAAGCATGAGAAAATTTTTCTCCATTATAACTCTCCCTTAAATCTGCATGTGCATCAAAATGTAGTAGGCATATTTCTTTGTGTTTTTTTACAAATGGAGCAATACATCCGGGTGTTATTGAGTGTTCCCCACCAAAAGTGATTGGAAATAGTTTTTTATCTAATATTTCTTGATTTATATCTGACATCTTTTTAAGAGCTTTTTTAATGTCTTTATCAATTTTAAATGGTTTTAAAGTTTTAATTCCAATTTTTTTGTAGGGTTCACAATGTAATTCTTCATCATATAATTCAACTTGATGTGATGCTTTGATAATTTCTTTAGGGCCATTACGAGTGCCACCACCATAACTTACAGTTTTTTCTAAACCAAATGGAACAACTACTACTTTTTCCTTAAAATTAACATCATTGTCAATTCCTAGAAACCCGTTTTTATTAGAAAGATATTTCAATTTTATTTAAATATTTTTGAGAAGTTTTTTCTCGTTCTATTTTTCCAGTCACCTTTATGATAAGCATCACTTGCAATCAAAGGAAGGACACTTGTTGCTTCTGCAAAAACCATTTGTTCTTTTGCAATATCCACTTTACCCCAAGAACTTGCTTCTTTTAATGTGGAGCTACTACAAGCACCATCCCTAGAATCTGCCACTGTAATTTGCACTGCATACTTATGCATCTCAACCTCTTTTCCTAAAAGTTCAGCACAGATAACAGTATCTTGAACAAAATTTTTTGGTACTCCTCCACCAATCATAAATAAGCCAGATCCTTTCGATTGAATCTTTATTTCAGTTAATTCACGAAGTTCTCTAATAGAATCTATCGTAATATGGTTTTTAGGATTATTTTCTTGGTGAGTGACCAATCCAAAACCAGCACTTGAGTCTGTAAATGCGGGACAAAAAATGGGAACATCATTGTCATATGCTGTTTCAATTAAAGAATCTTTTTTTTTAGAATTTTTCTTTAAATATTTTCCCATTTCATAAATAAACTCTCTTGATGTATAGCTTCTTGGATCAAGTGTATCTGCTATTTCACATATTTTTTGATCACATTCCTGTAACTCTTCTTCATCAATATATGTATCGTAAATCCTATCTATATAATTTTTTCTTAATTCAGCGTCATCTTGAAACTGTGAACCTTGGTAATGTTTAAAACCTAAAGCTTCAAAAAAATCCATATCAACTATTGAAGCTCCTGTAGCAATAATTGCATCAACCATATTATATTTAACTAAATCTTTATAAATATTCATACATCCTGCGGCAGAAGTTGACCCAGCAAGCGTTAAAAAAATTGTGCAATCCTTATCTTGAATCATTTCATTAAAAATATTGGCTGCATTTGCTGTTTCTCTTGAAACAAAAGACATTTTTTCCATTGAGGAAATTATTTTCCTTGCATCAAACGAAGTAATATCGATGTGTTCAACTGGATTTTGTAAGAAGCTTTTTTTGCTATTATGAGTTAAATTTTTGTTTTCTGACATTAAGCAACTAATATACCTTTATTGCTCTCTTTACCATATAACGTCATTATAGGTTCGTCTTCTACTTCATAAATTTCATTAGAATAAAAACCATTAAATTGAGTTCTGAAAGTTAGACCGTAGGCCCCAAGTTGACCTAGCTCAATATAATCATTTTCCTTAATATTATTTGGAAGTAGAAATGGTCCCTTCATGTAATCCATACTATCACAAGTAGGGCCATAAAAATCAAAAGCAGTTAGTTTTTTTGATATTGCTTTTCCACTTTTAATCAAACGAGAAGGGTAAACTATGTTTGGTGTACCCGCATCAAAAAGAGTTCCATACGTTCCATCATTTATATAAAGTTTTTGTTTTTTTCTAAGATTTACTCTTACAATTGATGATCCACTTTCTGCAACTAATGCTCTTCCAGGCTCACATAATATTTCAGGAAGTTTTTCCAACTTTAAATTTGATAAACCTCTTTTTATTTCTTCAAAATAATTATCCAAAGATTGAGGTACAAGATCTGGATAAATTGTAGGAAATCCACCTCCAATATTAATATAATCTGGAATAATTTTAGTTTTTTTTATTATATTTCCAATGTCTGCAATCCCTTTTGTATATGAAATAGGATGCATGCATTGAGATCCAACATGGAAACTTAAACCTATTTTTTTTGCATATTGCTTTGTTAATCTCAATAAAGCGGTCGCCTCAGATATGGACGCCCCAAATTTTGTTGATAAATCTATTTCAGCATGCTCATTTGAAACGGCTACTCTTACAAATAATTCAAGGTCTTTTGCCTCGTTAGTTGTTTCAATAATTTTTATTAATTCATCTTTAGTATCAAGGGAAAAAGCTTTAACATTATAATTAAAATAAGCTTCTTTAATACTTTCTCTACTTTTGACTGTATGCATATATGAACATTTTGCATAAGGATTAATTGCTCTTATATCTTTAATTTCTTGAATAGAGGCTATATCAAAGTTCTCAATCCCACTTTCAACTATTGTTTTTAGTACTTCAGGATGTGGGTTAGTTTTTACTGCATAAAGCACTTTACCAGGAAATTTATTTCTAAAATACGTAGAAGCTAATTGTATTGATTTTTTCCTAATACAATAAATAGGTTTTTCTGGCTTTAGTTGATTTATAAGATCATCAACTGTTTTAAATTTTTGCATTATGTCTCCAAAAAAAATTTAATAAAAAAAAGTTTTTAAAAATACTTAAAAACTTTCATATAAATTATGCAGTTAAGGCAATAGTTAATTAATGTAAAGTAAATAATAGGTGTTGAAATTATTAGATAAGGCACCATATTAGTTGTATGGCTGAACTGAACAATTTAAAAAAACTTGCTGATTTTGACAATAAAACCTTATTAATTGTTGATGATGACAATCCTTTCAGAGACAGGCTTGCTAGAGCAATGGAAAAAAAAGGGTTTGAGGTTTTTCAAGCTGAGAGTGTACAAAAAGGAATACTATCTGTTAAAGAAAAAAAACCAGGTTTTGCTGTTGTTGATCTTAGACTAACTGATGGAAACGGGCTTCGAGTAGTAAAACAAATTCAAATTTCTAATCCAAATAGTAGAATTATAATGTTAACAGGATATGGAAATATTCCAACAGCTGTAGCTGCGATTAAAGAAGGTGCAATTGATTATCTTGCAAAGCCGGCAGACGCAGATGATGTTGAGAAAGCATTGCTAGCTGATCCAGAGAAAAAAGCTGAACCACCAGAAAACCCTATGTCAGCTGATAGAGTTAAGTGGGAGCATATTCATAGAGTTTTTGAATTATGTAATAGAAATGTATCTGAAACTGCCAGAAGACTTAAAATGCACAGAAGAACATTACAAAGAATTTTATCTAAAAGATCTCCTAGATAAATTTTCTAAATTTAATAATTTTTTTAGCTAATATACTTAACAAACAAATCTTAAATAATTCAGCTAATAAGAATGGTGTAACTCCTAACTGAAGAATTGGTTTGTCCCATCCAATTAAAGTTCCCAACCAAATAGCTCCAAATACATAGATTACTGAAACAGAAAATATTAATTTTCCAAAAATTATAAAAATATTTTTATTAAAATTTAAATAGCCTGTAAGAAAAGAAGCAAATAAAAACCCAATTAAATACCCCATTGTTGGACCAGTAAAATAAACTATCCCAACACCTTTTTCTGGTGAGTTAGAAAATACTGGCATTCCTAGAATACCCTCTAGAAGATAAACTGCTACAGATGCTAGACCAATTTTATATCCAAAGGCAATTCCCAAAAATAGAACTACAAATGTTTGCATTGTCATAGGTACAGGATAAAATGGTATTTTTAATTTAGCTGAAATAGTCAAAGCCATTGTGCCTATGAAAATTAGAATAAATGTTTTTAATACTTTTTGAATTGAGTTTGTTTTTAATAGATCCATATCTACAAATTACTATTTATTAATGTGATAATCTAGTTTTTTATTAGTCTTAAAAAAACATCTTCTAAATCACCATCGTCAGTTGAAATATCTATAATTTTGACATTATTTTTCTTAATTAAATTAATTAATTCTTCCATATTAATTTTACTTTTTTCATAAGAAACACAAACCTCATTATTTAAGTGTGAGACTATTTTTAAAGATTCTAGATCATTTTCGTTAATATTAATCTTCATGTCAGTTTTAAAGGTTACTTTTTTGGTTTGAATTCTATCTAATAAATTTTTAGTGCTGTCTAGAGCAACAATATTTCCTTTATTTAATATAGCTATTCTTCCACACATTTCCTCAGCTTCCTCAAGATAATGAGTTGTTAGAATGATAGTTACACCAATTTCATTGAGTAATTTTACATTTTTCCATAAATTCTGTCTTAACTCCACATCAACACCAGCTGTAGGTTCGTCTAAAATAACTATTGGTGGCTGATGAACTAAAGCTTTAGCCATTAGCAACCTTCTTTTCATTCCACCAGATAAACTTCTAGCATAACTGTTAGCTTGTTTTTCTAGGGATACTAATTTTAGAATCGTATCTGTAATTCTATCTTTTTCTTTAATTCCATAGAGGCCAGATTGTAACTCTAATAATTTCCTTGGACTAAAAAATGGATCAAGATTTACTTCTTGAGGCACTATTCCAACCGAAGCTCTAACTTGTCGTGGGTTCTTATCTAGGTCAAAACCCCAGACATTTACTTGTCCTGCTGTTTTTATCACTGTTCCTGCTAAAATATTTATAAATGTTGTTTTCCCAGCACCATTAGGACCCAGAAGACCAAAAATTTCTCCTTCTTTCACGTCCAAGTTTAAATCATTTAATGCGAGATTATCTCCAGTCTGTTTACTTGAATAAATTTTTTTTAAGTTTTTAACAGAAAGTATATTTTTTTGCTCCATGCGTGTTAATACATTTATAGTATTTAAAATTATTAAGATAATATTATTTAATGGATAAAATTAAAAAAACAGATCATTTTTATTTAATAGATGGTTCGGGTTATATTTTTAGAGCTTATTACGCATTACCACCTCTAACTAGAAAAAGTGATGGTTTACCTGTTGGTGCAGTTAGTGGATTTTGTAGCATGCTATTTAAACTATTAGAAGATTCAAAATCGAATGAAAATCTTCAAAAACCTACACACTTTGCAGTAATATTTGATGCAGCTAGAAAAACTTTTAGAAATGAAATTTATTCAGATTACAAAGCAAATAGATCAGAAGCCCCAGATGATTTGGCACCACAATTTGAATATATAAGAAAGTCTGTAGTTGCTTTTAATTTACCATCTATAGATCTTCCAAATTATGAGGCAGATGATTTAATAGCTACTTATGCAGAACAAATTATAGCAAAGGGTGCGAAAGTAACAATAGTCTCTTCAGATAAAGACTTGATGCAATTGTATAGAAAAGACGTTCGTATATTCGATCCAATGAAAAATAAATTTATAACACCTGAAGATATAATAACCAAATTTGGAGTGGGTCCAGAAAAAGTTATTGATGTTCAATCCTTAGCTGGGGACAGTAGCGATAATGTTCCGGGAGTTCCAGGCATAGGTGTTAAGACTGCAGCAGAACTAATTAATAAATATGGAACTTTAGAAAAATTGTTAGATAACGCTCAAGAAATAAAACAAAATAAACGAAGAGAAACACTTATAGAAAATAAAGATAAAGCAATAATTAGTAAAAAATTAGTTACACTAATGAAAGATGCTCCAGTTGAAAGAAAGATAGAAGAATTTAATCTAAAGGAGATTGATAAAGATAAGCTATATAAATTTTTACAAGAAATGGAGTTTAATAGACTTCTTAGCTCTGTCATTTCTGCATATGGTGAGCCTGAACTAGGAGAAATAGCAAGAGAGACAAAACCTGAAAAAAAACAGCAAAATATAAGTAATAAAAACTATCATCTCATCACTAATGAAAAACAAATAGATGAGTGGATTAACGAAGCAGAAGAAGCTGGAGAACTAGCAATTGATACTGAAACTAGTTCACTAGATGCACATCAAGCTGATTTAGTGGGAATTTCATTAAGCACTAAAATCGGTAAAGCTTGTTATATTCCAATTGGTCATAAGTTTAAAGGATGTTTAAAAAAAGAAGCTGTAATTAAAAAATTAAAACCACTCTTAGAAGACAAGAGTGTAAAAAAGATTGGTCAAAATATTAAGTTTGATTTTATTGTCTTGTTTAAACAAGGGATAATTATGAATTCTATGGAAGATACGATGTTGATGTCTTATGTATTAGATGCTGGAAAAAATAGACATAACATGGATACCCTTTCCGAGATCCATCTACAGCATAAAACAATTTTATTTAAAGAAATTGTTGGCACAGGCAAGAAAGAAATAAATTTTAGTGATGTAGAGTTAGATAAGGCAATGGAGTATGCTGCTGAAGATGCTGATATTACTTATAGATTATACAAAATATTCAGTAAAAATTTAAAATTAGAAAAATTAACTAACATTTACGAGATCTTTGAAAAACCTTTAATTAAAATATTAGCATTTATGGAAATTGAAGGAATAAAAATTGATAATAAATTTTTAAAGGTGTTGTCTGAAAAATTTGAGAAAAAAATCAGTAAACTAGAAAAAGAAGTTTTTAAAATTTCAAAAAAAGAATTTAATATTGCTTCACCAAAACAATTAGGTGAAATTATTTACAATGATTTAAAGATTGCCGTACTTAAAAAAACTAGAAAAGGAAGCTTTGCCACAAACGCGAGTGTGTTAGAGGATTTAGCATTTAAAGGACATAAATTTCCTAAATTAATTCTTGACTGGAGACAGGTATCTAAACTTAAAAATACTTATTCAGATGCTTTACCTGAACATATTAATCCAACCACTAAACGAGTTCATACTTCATTTTTATTGGCAGCAACAACAACAGGAAGGCTAGCTTCCAGTGATCCAAATCTACAAAATATTCCTATTAAATCGGATGATGGTAAAGATATAAGAAAAGCTTTTATAGCAGAAAAAGGGTTTACATTAATATCTGCAGATTATAATCAGATTGAAATGAGAATTTTAGCTGACTTGGCAGAAGTCAAAGAGCTGAAAAAAGCGTTTAGTAATGATGAAGACATTCACTCTCTTACAGCAAGCCAGGTATTTAATGTTGATATTAAAAAAGTAGACCAAGACTTGAGAAGGAAGGCCAAGGCCATTAATTTTGGAATAATTTATGGTATTTCACAATATGGTCTTGCAAAACAAATCAACGTTTCAAATCATGAAGCAGATGAATTTTTAAATGCTTATTTTCTAAAATTTCCTGAAATAAAAATTTATATGGATAATACAATTAAGTTTTGCAGAAAAAGTGGCTATGTAAATAATATTTTTGGTCGAAGGTCCCATTTTAATGGAATTAATGATAAAAATTTCAATGTAAGAAATTTTCAAGAAAGAGCAGCTATCAATGCCCCCATTCAAGGGTCAGCATCTGAAATCATGCGACTTGCAATGATTAGACTTAACAAAAAATTTGAAAGTATTAAAAATAATAAATCAAAAATATTATTACAAATTCATGATGAACTAATTTTTGAGGTTCCGGTAAAAGAAGTTAAAAATATAACTGAAATAATCAGGGATGAAATGACAAGTGTTACAGAAAGTGATTTACACACTTTTTCAACACCATTGACGGTAGACGTGAATACAGGGGACAATTGGGGAATACTTCATTAATTTATCTCCATTGCCTAAATTAGAACAATTTAGTATTTTTAAAGTAGATTATGCAAACACAAACAATAGCTCTTATTGATGATGATAGAAATATACTCACAAGTATAAGCATAGCTCTTGAAAAAGAGGGCTTTAAAGTTCAAACGTACATTGATGGAGAAAGTGCTTTAATTGGGTTAACTAGAAATCCACCAGATCTTGCTGTTATAGATATAAAGATGCCAAAAATGGATGGCGAAGAACTTTTAAAAAAGTTAAGAAAAAAAACTTCCTTACCTGTAATTTTTTTAACTTCAAAAGATGATGAGATAGACGAACTGTTAGGCTTAAAGTTGGGTGCAGATGATTTTATAAAAAAGTCAGGAGGTTTTTCCATTAAAGTTTTAATAGAAAGAATAAGGGTTCAACTTAGAAAAAAAGATACTAATAATAATCTTGAAGACACAAAAAATATTATTTCACATGGGAAGCTAAAACTTGACCCCTCACAACTTGAATGTGAATGGGATAGCCAGCAATTACCAGATAAACTTACCACTACAGAATTTTTAATAGTTAAAGAATTAGCAAAGAGACCAGGAATCATAAAAGAAAGAGCTCAGCTTATGGATATTGCTTATCGAGAAGATACGGATATTGAAGATAGAACTATTGATAGTCACGTTAAAAGAATTAGAAAAAAATTTAAAAAAGTTGACCCTGATTTTACAGCTATAGAAACAAGATATGGCAGTGGATACAGATGGAACGTTGGCTAATGTTCATCAATTTTCTAAAAAGTTTATCTATATTAAAAAAATTTTTATTTATTAATTTAGTTATTTTTTTAATTATAGGGTGTTTAACAGTTCTATACATTAGCAATGCAAAACCTAATTTAATAAAAAATAAAACATCCAAGCATATTCAGATAATTAACAATACAATTGAGCATATTTTAAGATTAAATATAAAATTTGAAGAAGAGGATATTAGAAGATTTTTATTTTCAACAAGATTTTTATTTCAAAATCTAGACAGAGTTATCTTATTTGATAATCAATTTAATTTAGTAGGTGATACTGATACACTAGATTTAGATCCAAGATCTTTTTCTAGCAGGCTAGATATAGTCGAGTTAGAAATTTTAGATAAAGAAAAAAGTAAAAAAATTGTAGAAACAAAAAATTTAAATAAAGAAAAAACTGTTTCACTTAAAGATGTTCTTACTAATTATTCGTGGTCAAAAGATTATGGAAAACCCTTTACCTTTACTCAGGAAGGTTATGATCAGTTTTTATTAACAACAGTTAAAAACATAAGATTGAATGGAGTTAATATTGGATACCTAGTAATCACTGAAAATGCAAATGATGTTAAATCTGCTATTGATGAAAGAAAAACATTTATTCTAAGAACAGCAATATTTATAATTATAGTAATATTTATATTCTCTTTTGTTTTAAATAGATATTTTCTTAAGCCTATAAAGAACTTAGTAGCGTATACAAAAATTATAAAAGAAAAGAGTAAAAAAAAAACAAATATTAATGAACTTAAAAGTAGAAATGATGAGTTAGGAACTTTGTCAAATTCGTTAGATGATATGACAAGTGAACTTCAAAAAAGAATTTCACATGCAGAAAATTTTTCAACTGACCTTGTTCATGAGATAAGAAACCCTCTAACATCATTAAAAAGTGCTTCAGAAATATTGAATGAAACTGATGATCAATCTCAAAGAAGTAAATTAATTAATATTCTTAATCATGATATTCAAAGAATTGAAAGATTGATTACTGATTATTCTCAAATACTAAAAGATGAGGTTGCATTAAGTAAAGAAAAAATGAAAAAAATTAATCTCAAGTTAATTGCAAGGTCTGTAGTAGATGATTTTAATAATATTTATGAAGCAAAAAGAGGGATTAAAATAATATTAAATGATCAAGATGATCAAGAAGAATATTTTATCAATGGAATAGAAAATAGAATTGAACAAATTATTGCAAATTTATTAGATAATTCAATTTCCTTTAGTGAGGACAATAAAGAAATCTTAGTTGAAATTTATAAAGGAGATAAAGACAAGACTATTTTAAAAGTTATTGATGAAGGTAAAGGATTTAAAGAAACTGATACAAAAAAAATATTTGATAGATTCTATAGTAATAGACCAGATACCTTTGGTGAACACTCTGGTTTGGGGTTAAATATAGTAAAAAATCTTGTTGATCTTCATGGCGCTACTATCAATGCCTCAAACAATGTCCCTCAAAAAGGTGCAAATGTTGAGATTGTCTTCCCTAAAGTCTAATCATAAGTTGATTAATTAAATTTTTATTGTATAAAAACCGGCAATGGATGATTTTAAAGTTAAAGACATATCGCTAGCAGACTTTGGAAGAAAAGAGATTTCAATAGCTGAAAGTGAAATGCCTGGTCTAATGGCATTAAGAGAAGAATATTCAGGAAAAGCACCTTTAAAAGGAGCAAGAATATTAGGATGTCTTCATATGACAATCCAAACAGCGGTTTTAATCGAAACTTTAGTAGAGCTTGGAGCAGAAGTTAGATGGTCTTCTTGTAATATTTTTTCAACACAGGATCATGCCGCCGCAGCAATAGCTAAAGCAGGAATACCAGTTTTTGCTTGGAAAGGTGAAACTGAAGAGGAAGCCGTATGGTGCATAAGACAAACAATTGAAGGTAAAAAAGACTGGAAAGCAAATATGCTATTAGATGATGGTGGTGATTTAACTGCAATGATGCATAGCGATTACAAAGATTTGTTAAAGGAAGTAAAGGGTGTTTCTGAAGAAACAACTACTGGAATTAAAGCATTAAATAAAATGGAAAAAGATGGATTATTAATGATACCAGCAATTAATGTTAACGATTCAGTTACAAAATCAAAATTTGATAACCTGTATGGTTGTAGGGAAAGTTTAGTAGATGGAATTAGAAGAGCCACAGATGTTATGATGTCTGGTAAAGTTGCAATTGTTGCAGGCTTTGGTGATGTTGGAAAGGGTAGTGCTGCGTCTTTAAGACAAAGTGGTGCAAGAGTTATGGTTACAGAAGCAGATCCAATTTGTGCACTCCAAGCAGCAATGGAAGGCTATGAAGTAGTTTTAATGGATGAAGCAATAAATAAAGCAGATATTGTCGTTACAGCTACAGGTAATATAGATATTGTTACTGCAGATCATATGAGAAATATGAAAGATAGAGCAATATTATGTAATATAGGTCACTTTGATAATGAGATTCAAGTAGAAGCCTTAAAAAATTATAAATGGACAGAGGTAAAACCAGAAGTTGACGAAATAGAATTAGTTGATGGAAAAAGAATCATTCTTTTGGCCAAAGGTAGATTGGTAAATTTAGGTTGTGCAACTGGACATCCAAGTTTTGTAATGAGTGCATCATTTACAAACCAAGTAATGGCACAAATTGAGCTTTGGGATAATCATAAAAATTATGAAAATAAAGTTTACGTATTACCAAAATCGTTAGATGAAAAAGTAGCTATGCTTCACTTAAAAAAAGTGGGTGCAAAACTTACAAAACTATCAAAAGACCAAGCAGATTATATAAGTGTTGAAACAGAAGGTCCATTCAAGCCAGATGCTTATCGCTACTAATAGCGAAAAAACAGATATCTCCCTAGAAGATAAAACATCTGAGCTAGCTAAAAATTTTTCAAGAATACTAAATAAAGGAGATGTAGTTTATTTTCATGGAGAAATAGGAGTGGGAAAAACAACATTTATAAGACACTTAATTAATAATCTTCAACAATTAAGTAAAATAAATTTAACAGAAGTTACTAGCCCAACATTTAACCTGGTAAATGAATATGATGTTGGAAATTTTATAATACAACATTATGATTTTTACAGGTTAACTGACTATAATGAGACAAACAATATTGGTTTATTTGAAAATAGAGAAGAAATGGTGACATTAGTTGAGTGGCCTGAGAAAATAAAAAAAAATATTGATAACAAAATTGATTTATTTTTTGAATATAATGATGATTTAAGCAAAAGGTATTTAACAATTAAGGGAATTAAAAATAAAAGATAAATGTTGCAAACTAATAATGAATTAAAAAAAATTAAAGGTGATGCATCATTTAGATCTTTTTATAGAAAGTTATCATCAAACAAAAAATCAATCATAGTTTTCGCCTCTAAGAAAAAAGAGAAAAACCTATTAATATACGATGCAATAAATAGTCTTCTAATTAAAAATAAAGTTTTAGCACCTAGGCTTTATAGTGAAAATTATAAAAAAAATTATATAGAAATCGAAGATTTTGGAGACGATTCAGTTTTTAGTCTATTAACAAAAAATAAAAACCAACAAGAAACTCTCTACAAGAAATCTATTAATTTACTTGGTCAGATTCAAAAAGTTAAACAAAATCGATCTAAAAACTTTAAAGGAAAAACTTATAAAATTCCAATTTACGATAATATTAAATTATTTGATGAGGCAAGTTTATTTTACAAATGGTATGCAAAAAAATTTGTAAAAAAAAATAAATTAATCGAGTTTAAAATTGATATAAAAAAACAAATTAAATTTTTATTAACACATCTTAATTCAAAAGAAAAAATTTTTGTTCATAGGGATTTTCATGTATCAAATTTAATGAAATTTAAAAACAAAATAGGAGTTATTGACTCACAAGATGCTTTAATTGGAAATAGGGCTTATGATTTAGCTTCCTTAATTGATGATGTTAGGTTTAAAACAGATAAAATATTTAAAGATAAAATTTATCATTATTATCTAAAATTAAATAAAAAAAGAGTTAATGAAGCTACTTTATTAAGTGATTTTGAAATATTATCCATTCTAAGAAACATGAAAATCATTGGAATATTTACAAGGTTAGCCATGAGAGATAAGAAAAAACAATACTTAAAATTAATTCCTTATGCTTGGAAATTAATTGAATTAAGAATTTCTAATAATAAAAAATTTGCTGAGCTCAAAAGTTTACTAGATCTTAATTTTTCAAAAAAAATAAGAAATGAGAAATGAAAATTAAAACTGCATTAATTTTATGTGCTGGTTATGGTAGGCGCTTAAACCCAATAACACTGACAACCCCGAAGCCTCTACTAAAGATACATGAAATAACCTTATTAGAAAATTGTATTAATTTGGTACATTGTTTAGGAATTAATAAAATTTTAATCAACACATTTTATCTTAGTGAAAAAATTGAAGAATTTCTTAAAGATAAGAAGTTTAATTTAGAAATTAAAATAATTAATGATGGCTCAAATATTTTAAACACAGGTGGTGGAATTTTAAATTTGATAAATTCATCTAATGAAACAGATTTTATTACATTTAATCCAGACACTGTATGGAGTCAAAATTACAAAAAATATATTGAAGATATGGAGAAGTTCTATTTTTTAAATAAAGTTAAAAGTATACTTTTATTAGCAAATGAAAACTTGAGTTTTGACAAAAATTTGAAGGGTGACTTCAATCTTAAAAAAAACATAATAAAAAAAGATGAACCTAATCATTTAATTTATACCGGATGCCAAATCTTGAATAAGAGTTTATTTAACCCATATGAGGTTAGCAATTTTTCAATTTCAAATATTTGGAATGAATTAATTAATAATAACGAGTTATATGGTTTTGAGAGTTTAGAAGACTTTAGACATTTAACAGATCTTAATATCTATAAACAGTTATTAAAAAACCAATAAGTCTTTAGCTCTATTTCGATCTAAGTAAGAACATTCTTTAATATTTTGTTTTGAATCTAGACTTATCAAAAGTGGGTTGCCCGTTGGTATTTCAAGTAATGTTATTTTTTGATTATCTAATTTAAATAAAAATTTGCATAGCGCTCTTATAGAATTCCCATGAGCTGAAATTAAAATATTTTGATCATTTTTTAGTTTCTCTTGAATTTCATCAATATAAAATTTCATTACTCTTTCATATGTATCTTTAAGCGATTCAGTGTCAGGAATATTTTTTTTTGGAATGTTTTTATAAATTTCAATATTTAATGGGTGATATGGATTATTTCTACTCAAGGGATCTGGCTTAATATCCCAAGACCTTCTAAAAGTATAGATTTTATCTTCACCAAGTTTTTTTTTCATTTCATCTTTATTTAGTCCAGTTAATGCTCCATAATGTCTTTCATTTAATTGCCAGGCTCTAATTGGTTCTCTTTTGTCTCTTAATGTGTCCTGGATAAGTTTTAGTGTGTTGATAGCTCTTAATTGAAATGAGGAATAAAAATGATTAATATCAATTTTAACTTCCTTGATGTGTTCACCAGCTTTGCAGGCTTCTAATTTCCCTTGCCCAGTGAGATCAACGTCTACCCAGCCTGTAAATCTTTTTTCTAGATTCCATTCGCTTTGACCATGTCTTACTAAAATTAAATGAGCCATTTGATCTATTCTGATAACTGATAAAAGAAACAAAATAAATAAGATTATTATGAAAAAACTAAAAATTTTTTTTAAAATAGGGTTTTATTTTGGAAACATTATATTGATAACTTTATATTTGTTTCCAGGTAGCATACTTGGATGGTTTTTATATAACGATCATCTAATACAGCCTCAAATTACTAGAGATTTTTTTATTTCATCAAATCATGTTTACGCTTTTATTCTACTTGCAAGTCTAGGAGTATTTTCTTTTCACAATACAAAAAAGATTAATTTTTTAAGTGTTTATTTGTTTCTATTATCAATTTTTTTAGAACTATTTCACATTATCACTCCAAATCGTGTATTTGAGATGGGTGATTTATTTGGAAATATTGTGGGTGTAATATTGGTAATACTTATCTATAAGATTGTAATCAGGTATGTCAAAACTTAGAAATTATTTTTTAATTTTATCAATTATTTTTATTACTAGCTGCTCCTCAGTACCTCAAAATACATCAAATAGTTGTTCAATTTTTAATGAAAGGTATCTCTGGTACAAGCATGCAAAAAAAACAGAGCAAAAATGGGGAACCCCAATTTATATTCAGTTAGCTATAATTAAGATGGAATCAGACTTTGATTGGTTAGCCAAACCAAAACGACAAAAACTATTTAAAGTTATACCCTTTAGGCGTCCATCAAGCTCTTTTGGTTACTCTCAGGCCGTAAAGGGAACTTGGGAACAGTACAAAAATGAAACAGGAAACAAACTTGCAACAAGAGCAAGGTTTAAAGATAGCGTAGACTTTATTGGCTGGTACACAGATAAAACAGAGTCTCTTTTAAAGATTTCCAAGAAAGATGCTTTTAGACAATATCTTGCATATCACGAAGGCTGGGGTGGTTATAAAAATTATAAGAATAATCAGAAAGTTATAGGTTTAGCTCGAAAAGTTAAAAAACAATCTGATAAATACAAATCACAATTACAAGACTGTCAAAAAAGATTAAATAACAATAAATATATTATTTTTTAATGAAGTTGTTTCTTTAACTCAATATCAACAGCATCTATTCTTTTTGTATTTTTTGCTAACACTAGATACATTGTTGGAGTTACATATAATGTAAAGAATGTTGATATAATCATTCCGCCTAGAATAGTAGCGCCCACAGCTAGCCTTGAAGCCTCACCTGCACCTGGTCCAATATTTCCTATAACTAAAGGCATCATTGCTATCATTGTACTTATTGATGTCATCATTATGGGTCTAAACCTTAATTGACAAGCTTCCTTAACAGATAATTCTATATTTTTTCCAGCCGTTCTTAACTGATTAGCATAATCAACAATTAGAATACTATTTTTAGTCGATATTCCAATTAGAATGACAAGGGCTATTTGTGAAAAAATATTAATAGAACTGTTCAAGAATAGGATAAAGACCAAACCTCCAAACAAAGCCAGTGGAACAGTTAACATAATAATAAATGGATGAATAAATGAATTAAAGGTTGCAGCCATTACTAGGTAGGCAGTTAGAAATGCTAATCCAAAAATAATAAACAGCTCGTTGCTAGTTTCTTTTATCTCTTCTGATTTACCCTTCCATGCAATTTGATTGGAAGATCCAATTTCTTCCATTGTTTCCTCTAAATATGCAATTGCCTCTGTAAGTGTATAAGATTCAGATATATTTGCAGATATTGTTACAGCTCTCTGTCTATTGTATCTTACTAATTTTTTTGCAGATCCTTTTTCACTAAATTCAACTAAATTTGCTAAAGAAATAAGTTTACCAGTGCTTTCTGATCTAACAAATATTTTAGAAAGCCCTTCTTGAGATCTTCTGTCGGCCAAGTATTGCTGAAGTATAATTGGATATTCTTTACCAAGTCTATTAAATTTCGTTACAGTTTTTCCACCATAAAGAGTTTCTAAAGTTTTTCCAATTGAGTCAGTAGATATATTTAAATCTTTAGCTTTGTTTTTATTAATTATCAGTTTGATTTCTGGTTTGTCTCTAGAATAGTCCGATTCTATTCTGGATAAGTTTTTATTCTGTCTTAATTTTCTAATAACTTTGGATTGTATTTCTTCTAACTCTTCGTAAGTACTACCCAATATAACCATTTGAACTGGTTTATTGTAGCTAGAAACCCTAATAGATTGAGGTGATATTGGAAAAGCTACAGTTTCCGGTACAGTCACAATTTTTCCAATTGCCTCTCTCATTATTGTTAGTGAACTTTTATCTCTTTCAGCCCATTTATCTAATAATGCAATTATTATAAAGCTGTTAAAAGAATTTTGGTTGCTGCCAAAGCCGGGCACTCTCATTATAAATCTCTTATATGGACTATCCTCAGCCTGAAGAAGTGTAATTAATCTTTTTTCAACATCTTCTGCTCTTTTTTCAGTATATTCAAAAGAACTCCCCTCATCTGTAAATCCAAGAACAAGATATACACCTCGATCTTCCATAGGCAACAATTCTTTTTTTGTAAAATGAAATAAAACACTAGAGATAACAATGGTGAAGACAATAAATGAAATAATAATTTTTTTCTTATTTAGCCAATAGTTCAATGTTTCTTCATAAAATTTTGATAATGATTTAAAAAACTTGTCAAATTTAGTAACTACAAGATTTTGCTTAGGTTCTTTCTTTAAAAATTTACTTGCTAACATGGGTGATAATGTAAGCGCAACAAAAGAGGACACCACAACTGAAAAAGATAAGGCAATTGCAGTTTCTCTAAATAACGTTCCTGCAATTCCATCTATAAAAATTAAGGGAATAAATACAGCAACTAGAATTAATGTTGTAGCAACGATTGCAAAACTAATTTGTTTTGACCCTTTATAAGCCGCAACCAAAGGGCTTTCTCCATTTTCAATTCTTCTATAAATTGCATCTGTCATAATGACTGAATCATCAGTGATTATTCCAATTGCCAGAATAAAGCTTAATAAAACAAAAATATTTATTGATAAACCAAATAAGTAAAGACCTAAAAAAGATGCTATCAAACTTACAGGTAATGCAACTGCTGGAACGATTACAGCTTTTATATTTCCCAAGAATAAGTAAATAATGATAACCACAAGTAAAAAAGCAATGATCAAAGTTTTGTATACTTCATCAATAGCAGTACCCACATATGTTGCTCTGTTAAAAGCTACTTCTATATTTAGATCGCCTGGTAATGTTTTCTTAACTTCATCTATTTTTTTACTTATTTCTTTAGAAAGTTCCACTGTTGAAGCACCACTTTTTGCATAAATACCAATTCCTACAGTTTTTAGATTTAAAGCATCCTTACTTTGTGCCTTGAAAAGATTTTTTTCTGAAACTGGACCGAACTCAATATTGGCAATATCCGCAAGTCTTACAATGCTATTTTGGTTTTTTTTTATAGGTAATGCTTTTAATTTTTCTATATCATCATATGATTTATCTAAATTTAATATTAAATCAATATTGTTAGCTTCAAGAGTGCCTGCTGGTAGACTTACATTTTCTTTTCTTATTGCTATCTCAACTTCTTGAATGGTCAAATTGTAAGCTGCAAGTTTAATTGGATTTATCCAAACTCTAACACTTAAATCTCTTAAACCACCAGTTCTAATAGTTCCTACGTTCTTAACACTCGAAAATTGATCTACTAAATATCTCTCAACATAATCTCCAAGTTCTAAATCACTCCAAGTTGCAGAAGATACAGCTAGCCACATGGTGGTTGAAAACCCTGCTGATTGTTTAAGTATTTGAGGGGCATCAGCTTCACTTGGCAATCTATCAACGATTCTTGCTACTCTTTCTCTTATATCATTGGCTGCATTATCTAGGTTAATGTCAGTATTAAATTCAACATTAATTGAACTACTTCCATTTTCTGATGTTGAGTTAATATTTTTTACTCCCTCTACTCCACCAATTACATCTTCGATAACTTGAGTTACCTCTTGATCAATTATAGGAGCTGAAGCAGACTTATAGTCTACTTTAATTTGAACCACAGGAGGTTGTAAGCCTTCAGGCAATTCTCTTACAGGCAACTGTGAAAAAACAAATATACCAAAAACAATTAATATAAGAGACATTACCCACGCAACAACTGGTCTTCTTATACTTACATCAGTTATAAACATTATTTTTTAATAGGTTTTATCTTGCCTCGAGGTCTAACTTTTTTTAGTCCTTCGGCAACTATAGTCTCTCCCTCATTAAGACCAGAGATTATCTCAATAAATCCACCACCTCTTATTCCAATTTCTATTTCAGTTTTATTTGTAATATTGTCTTTTGAAACTTTATAGACGTAAGTTTTGCTTCCCTCTACCATCATACTAGTATCAGGTATTGCAAGAGAATTTCGTTCGTTATAATTAATAATAACCTCTAGAAGAGAGCCTGGAATTAATTCAGAGTTTTCATTTTCAATTATAACCCTTGTAAGCAAACTTCTTGTTTCGGCATTAATCCTGCTTGAAACAGCATAAACTTTTCCACTATATATTTTATTTTTGCTACCTGAGAATTGTGCCTTAATGGGCAAATCTTTTTTTATGAATGCTGCAAAAGTTTCAGGAATTTTTAGGTCAGAATATATAATCGAGTTATCATCTAAAGTTATAATAATTGAGTTATCTGAACCAAGAATATCACCAGTAATACCTCTGTATCCAAGAACACCATTAAAAGGTGCTATAATATTTCTATCTTTAAGCTTAACAATTAGATCACCTTTTTTTACATAATCTTTAAGGATTAGTTCAGATGTTAAATTATCTCTTTTAATTCTAAAAGATTCAGCTCTCTTTGATACTGCTGTACCGAAGCTTTCAATATTTTCTGAAAAGTTTTTGTAAACTACCTCTTTAACTATCACTCCAGGTGGAGGTCTTTTGCTGAATTTTTTTTTAAAATGATTACCAATCATTGTTCTTCCAACAATCACTATTGTGATTATTAAAAAAAAAGTAATGATTGCCGTAGTAATTTTTGTCGATCTTTTCATGTTTAATTATTCCCGTACTCACTCCATGAGCCATCATAAATTGTTGGCTTATATTTAATGTCTATTATAGAATAAGCAAGAGCCAAAACTGAAGCGGTAACTCCAGAACCACATGTAAAAACTACATTTTTATTAGGTTTAATTTTAATCAATTTAAATTTATCAAGAATTTTTTCTTTAGAAATAAATGTGTAATCTTCATTAATAAGCTCAGAAAAAGGTAGGCAAAAAGAGTTTTTTATAGATCCACTTCTTAACCCTTTTCTTGGTTCAGGAACCTTACCCTCAAACCTCTCTCTACTTCTTGCGTCAATAACTTGAAACTTATTTAAATTAATATTTTCATCAATTTGTTTTTTATTTTTTACTAATCCTTTTTTTTCATTAGCTGTATAATTAGAGCTAATAGTATTTGTTAAATTATTAAATGTTGGTTTTTTTTCATTAATCCATTTTTTTAAACCTCCATCCAGTACATGAACCAAACTTGGGTCGTGACCAAAGTAAATAAAATTATACCAACATCTACATGAGCTGATTACATCTGAATTATCATAGATGACTATCTGCGCATCATTTTTAATCCCCATATTGGAAACAATACCCTCCCATGACTTAGCATCTATTAACATATGAGGTAGATCAGTATCTTTTTTAGAATTTTTAACTAAATCAAAAAAGATTGCATTTTTAATATGTTTATTTTTATATTCATCAAAACCATTGCGTTGTGTTTGAGGCATGTGCCATGAGCAATCAATAATTTTAACTTTATCTAAATTTTTTTCTAGCCAATTTGTATTAACTAAAGACATATTATCTTTTTTCCAAATATCTCTGATGGTATTCTTCTGCTGGACAATAATTTTTTAATAAAGAAGATTTTGTTACAACATTTCCAGATAATTTTAAATTTACTTTTTTTATAATATTTTCAGCAATTTCTTTTTGCTTGTCACTTAAGTAAAATATTTCACTTCTATATTGTGTCCCAAAATCTGGTCCTTGTGAATTTAATGTTGTTGAGTCATGAATTTCAAAGAAGAATTCTAAAATTTTTTCATAAGAGATAATTTTAGGGTCAAAATCCAACTTAACAACTTCTGCATGATTTGTATTACCAGTGCATACCTCTTTGTAAGTGACTGCTTCGCTGTCACCTCCACAATAGCCAACTTCAGTTTTAATAACTCCTTCAAGTTTACTAAACTTAATTTCTGGTCCCCAAAAACATCCTAATCCTAATACTGCTATTTCCATTGATTATCCTTTAATTTAATTTACAAATTATTACTATGCTAACTAAAAATCAATTAGGTTTTCTGTACATGTTTCTATCTGTATGCACCTTTTCTATTATGGATTTGCTTGTAAAGTGGTCAAGTGACTACCCAACTGGTGAGGTTTTATTCTTTAGGGGCTTTTTTGGTCTGTTGCCTACATATTTTTTGATACCAAGAAATAAATTAAGAACTTTTTACACAACTAAAAGATCAAAAGAACATTTATTCAGATGTCTCATGGGTTTAATGGCTTTAATAGCAATAGTTGTTGCATTAAGAGAGCTTCCTTTAGCAGTCGTTGTTAGCCTATCATATGCAGCACCATTATTTATTACTGTGTTATCAATTTTTTTACTAAGTGAGAAAGTGGGTATTTTTAGATGGTTAGCAGTTTTAATAGGATTTGTAGGTGTTATTATAATTGCAGAACCAGGCTTTAAGGGCATGAATTATCTCTATTTTTTCCCACTAATATTTTGTATTGGGATGGCTTTTGTAACTATTACAATTAGAAAGCTGTCTACAACAGAACCTATTTGGCTTATCTCAATTTTTTTTACAATTACTATTTCAATTGCTGGCTTGGCTACAATTCCAATGGGATGGAAAATGCCAAATTTTCAAGATTTTATCCTTTTAGTTTTAATTGGAGTAACAGGAGGTTCTGCAAATTTATTTTTAACTCAATCATATAAACTTTCTGAAGTATCTTTAGTGGCACCATTAAAATATCTAGCTCTGGTGTTTGCTATATTTTTTGGTTATTTCATTTGGAATGAGATACCAACTATAAAAACACTAATTGGTGCATTACTTGTAGTTTTTGCATCTCTTATAATTTTTAGAAGAGAAATTTATCATAAACAAAAAATACCATCTACCATTAGACATGAATAAAAAACCAAAATATTGGAATATTGCAAAAAAATATTTATCTAATAAGGACAAAGTGATGTCTTTGTTAATTGAAAAATATAAATCTCCCTCAGAAGCTGTGCTAACTTCTAGAAAGGATATATTTTTTTCATTATGTAAAAGTATAATTGGTCAACAAATTAGTGTTGTTGCTGCTAATTCTATATTTTCAAAATTTCAAAAAAAATGTAAGAATAAAATAAATGCTAAAACTATTTCTGAACTATCCGCTGCTCAGATAAAAAGTTGTGGATTAACTAAACAAAAAGTTAAAGGGATAAAAAGTTTAGCAAAACAAATATTAGATAAATCATTCAATCCTAGATTAATACCCAAGATGACAGACGAAGATGCAATTATTTATCTATCCCAATTAAGACAAATTGGAAGATGGTCAGCTGAAATGATTTTGTTATTTACTTATAATCGATCAAATATTTGGCCTATACAAGATATTGGCCTTTTAAGAGGAATTTCAAAAAATTATAAAAAAAAATATTTACCACCTGAATCTTATGTAAGATTATTAAACAAAAGATTCAGTCCATACTGCTCAGTTGCAACTTGGTATCTATGGAGAAGTATTGATCCAGAACCTATTCAGTACTAAAGCCTTCAATAATTTGTAAGTTTCGTTCAGTAGTGTCTTTTGCTAAAGCCCAACCATCTTGATATTCCTTAGAATCATGGCATTTCATAGCTTGTTCGTGATTAGGAAATTCCCAGATTACAGTTCTTGGGTATGTTTCACCTTCTAAAGTTTTAAATTTTCCACCTCTTACTAAGGGCTTTCCTCCATAACTCTTTATTATTTCAGTAACTTTTGATCCATAATTTTTTATATTTTCTTGGCTATCTATTCTTTTGTATAAAGCAATCCAGTAAGCTTTCATTATTTCTCCTTTTTAAATAATTTTTTATATGATAATGAATTTTATGGCAGAAAAATTAATCATCACTTTCGATCAGTATACAAAAATTGTAGAAAAGTTAGCAATAGAAATTCACCACAATTATAAGCCAACAGTATTAGTGGGCATTATGAGGGGAGCAGCTCCAATATTAGATATTCTTTCTAGAGTTCTAAAATTACCTATAGCCTACATAGTTATTCAAAGTTACACAGGGAAAGGAATGGAAGACAAGCAAGGTCAATTAATGTTTGCTCGAGAAATTAGCTCTTTAGCTGAGAATAAAGATTTTGATAAAGTTTTATTAGTAGATGATTTGTCTGACACTGGATTAACTTTAAACAAAAGTATTGAGTGGTTAAAAAATTATGAGCCAACTAAAGATTATATAAATGAAGTCAAAACTGCATGTTTATGGAAAAAAAAATCATCCACATTTGAACCAGATTTTTGTCCAGTAAAACTAGATTCAGACCCATGGATTGTTCAACCTACTGAACATTATGAAGAGATGTCTATGGAAGAAATAATTAAGAAAAACAAATAGGGCTGGAATAATTCCAGCCCTAAAAATTATATTTTAAGCAACTGCAAAACTAACAACACTTAAGATTGCAATAACCCATATTGCTGGTGAAGTTGAAGAAAACTTACCAGTAAATAATCTGATTAATGCGTATGATACAAATGCTAAAGCAATACCATTACTAATACTATATGTTAACGGCATAGCAATCATAGCAAGAATAGCAGGGGCTGCTTCACCAATATCATCCCACTCAATATCAGTTATGTTTCTAACAAAAAGAACAGAAACAAATACTAAAGCCGCACCATCAATTTGCTTAGGTAAACTTGTTGCTAAAGGAGCAAAGAATATACAAGCTAAAAATAGTAGACCAATTACTAAAGAGGTCATTCCTGTTTTTCCACCAGCTTTTACACCAGCACCAGATTCAACATAACTTGTTACAGTTGTTGTTCCCATCATTGCACCAGCTACAGTTCCAACACTGTCAGCCATCATTGCTTTTTCGATATCTTTAACTTTGCCATCTTTACCAACCTTACCAGCAACGTTTGCTACTGAAGTTAATGTTCCTGCAGTATCAAAGAAATCAACAAACAATAATGTAAATACGACAGTTGTCATACCAGCTGTTAATGCTGCTGATAAGTCAAAATCAAATAGATAAGTCATTGGAGGTGGTGAGCTTGCAATTCCATTAAATTTAGCAAGTCCAGTAGCCCATGCAATAATACTGAACAACAAAATACCAATAATGATATTCCCTTTAACTTTCATTTTTTCAAGGACAACCATTAAAATAAATGCAGCACAACCCAATAGAACAAGTGGATCACTCAAGTCACCTAATTGAACTAATGTTACTGGATTATCAACAACAACTTCCATGATTTGAAGTCCAATTATTGCTAGGAATAATCCTATACCTGCACCAATTCCTAATTTTAGACTTTTTGGAATTGAATTAATCAACCATGCTCTGATAGGTGTTAATGAAATTATTAAGAATAAAACTCCAGCAACCAGTACAGCTCCTAAAGCTTCTTGAGGTGTGTATCCCATTCCAGCACAAACACCAAATGCAACGAATGCATTAATTCCCATGCCTGGAGCCAAACCTATTGGCCATGTTTTTCCATAAAATGCCATTATGAAACAAGCAAGTGCAGTTGCAACAATCGTAGCGGTATACACTGCTCCAAATTCAAAGAAACCTTTTTCTGGTCCAGCAAATTCACCTGATAATATAAATGGATTTAAAAACATAATATAAGCCATTGTCAAAAATGTGGTTACACCCGCTATTACTTCTGTTTTAAAATCAGTCTTGTGTTTTTTATAGTCAAAATATTTTTCTAACATTGATCCTCCTAAGATTAAGCCTGACTAATATTAGATTAATTAAGAAAATACTCTTAAAAATCTAAGTTTATCAACATATTTCAACTTATAAGTTTATATTTATGCCATATTTTGGGTGTTATCATTAAAGTATGTGTAAAATAAAAATTACTTTTATAAGTTTATTTTTTTTAGTCTTTATTGCTGGCTGTCAAACAATCAAAGATAAAACAGATGTAATTGTTGAAAAAGAAAATGCTAAGTTAAGTGAATATATTGGAAAAACATCAGGCAACCTGCAAATGGAATTAGGCAAGCCAGATGAGGATTTTAAAAATGATAAAGGTAACTTAGAGCTTGTTTATAATACCAAAAAATATGGAATACTTTGTGAAAGAAGATTTGAAGTAGACTCTAATTCGATTGTGATTGGTTTTGTATCAAACGGTTGTTTCTAAAACTAAGAGACTAAATTTTTTCAGAAATTTTTAATGCAAATGCATAATCAAGTGCAATTTCTTCTATAGCTCCATCTCTACCAGATTTACCACCATGACCTGCGTTCATTTCAGTTTTTAAAAGTAATAAATTATTATCAGTTTTATATTCTCTAAGTTTGGCAGTAAATTTTGCGGGCTCATCAAATAATACCCTGTTATCACTTAAACTTGTTGTGATCAGTATATTAGGATAATCCATTTTTTTTATATTGTTATAAGGAGCATAAGAATAAATATAGTCAAAGTGATCTTTTTTATCTTTTGCATTTCCAAACTCATCAAATTCTCCAACTGTTAAAGGTAAAGAGTGATCTAAATTAGTTGTCAAAGAGTCGACAAAGGGTACAGCCATTATAATTCCTAGAAATAATTCAGGGGCTTGATTAACTACAGCACCCATAAGAAGACCGCCCGCAGAGCCACCCATACCTATTATTTTATTTTTTGAGGTATATTTATTTTCAATTAAGTATTTTGCAGAGGCAATATAATCCTCAAAAGTATTTTTTTTATTAAGCAGTTTTCCTTCTTTCCACCATTTCATACCTCTTTCCATGCCCCCTCTAATATGAGCTGTAACCCAAATGATATCTCTATTAATTAAACTTAATCTAGTAGTAGAAAAACTAGGGTTCATAGAACTTCCATAAGAACCATAACCATAAAGTAGTAATTGAGCACTTCCATCTAATTTAGTATTTTTATGTCTTGTAATTGTAAGAGGAACCAGTCTTCCGTCATGTGATTTACAGTCAACCCTTTCAACAATGTAGTCATCAGGATTATGACCAGAGGGGATTTCTTGTTCTTTAACTAATTTTTTTTCTTTCGTGCTTAAGTTATAAGAGTAAACTCTAGACTGTGTTTTAGGTGAAGAATAACTTATGTATATCTCGTCTGTATTTTTATCTCTTTGCATTAAAGATGCGCCAGGAACATATACAGTTTCATCAGAAAAAATTAGCTCTTCTTCTATTCCAGTTGTAATATTTTTTACAAATAATTTATCTAAAGCATCTGAAGTTTCAGATCTTATGATCCAATTTTTTAAAAATGTTAACCCTCCAATTAGAACCTCATCTTTTGAAGCAATAAAAGTTTTCCAGACTGGTTTTTCTAAACTATCACTAATGTCTATTTTAAAATCTTCAGCTTTTTCATTGGTATGATTGTAAAATTTACCATTCCAAGAATTAACGGAATAAAGAATCCCTCTTTGCCTTTTTTTTATTAATTTAGGCTTAGGATCTTTTTCATTAACATCGAAGTAATATTGCTCAGAAGTATTATGGTCTGAAGAATTGATAAAAAAGTATTTATCATCTGAGCTTAAACCAATCCCAACTGTAAAAGCTTCACTTTTTTCTTCAAAAATTAATTGATCCTCTTGAACTTTAGTTCCTAATTTATGTCTATAAATTTTTCTTGGTCTATGGTTTTCATCAAGCTTTGAATAAAAAATGTATTGATCATCTAAACTAAAAGTTATGCCACCTGATGTCTCTTCTATCTTATCAGTAACTAATTTTTTTGTATTTATGTCTCTAATATATATTGTGTAGTATTCAGAACCTTTAGTATCTAAGGAATATCCTAAATATTTATCATTAAAACTAACCTCTAAATCACCAACACCAAAATATTCTACATTTAGTTTTTCTTTTTCTTCATCACCATTCCAAATTTCTTCGATATTATTGGCACCAATTTTTTTTCTTAATTTGATAGAATAGTTTCCTTTGGTTGTTGTTTTTGACCAATATTCATAATCAAAATCTTTAAAGGGTAGAGATTCATCATCTAATTTTATTCTTCCTTTGATTTCATCAAATAATTTTTTTTGAATATTCTTTGTGTCTGATAAGTGAAAATCAGTATAAGAGTTTTCTTCTTCAAGATACGTTCTGACTTCAGGGCTTAATTTTTTATTATCCTTTAAAACTTCCAGGATGTCATCTTGATGTATCCAGCTATAATCATCTTCCCAACTAATATTATGACACGTTTTTATTTCTGGTTTTTTTTTAAGATGTGGTATTTTCATGGATACAAATTAAATATATGAATATTATTGTTTATACACTAGTTTTTTTAGGAATTATTTACTTTTTACTTAAATCAGTAGCCAGCATCTCATCAAAAAAAATATCAAAACATTTAAGAAAATTAATTTTTTTAGGTTTAATAATTTTGGCAATATTACTGTTGGTTGCAGGTAAGTTTTTATTAAGTATACCACTTACGTTGCTTAGCTTAGCTTTAGTTAAGTTAAAGGGGTTTTCATTATTTCAATTAATTGGCTTATTTAGACTGATACAAACACTCAGAAGATCTGGGAGATTTTCATTTAATCAAAATCAAAATGTTAAAAACTCTACTAAAATATCTTTAGAGGAAGCTTACAAAATTTTAAATTTAGACATAAAAAAAAATATTACTAAAAATGATGTTAAAAATGCGTATATAAAAATTCAAAAAAAAATACATCCGGATATTTCACCAGAGACTGCAAGGCTATCGACGATTGTAAATGAAGCTAAAGAAATTGTATTAAGAGATATTTCTTAGTTAAGAATTTTTTTTAATTGACCAAAAATTTTATCTGGATTAATTTTATCTTTACCCAGAGTATTATGTGTTACTGTATTTTCACCATCTGGAATAATTGGATACATTCTTGAACTATAATTCCCATATATCAATGGTGAGTCTGCCATTAAAACAATTGTTTTAATACCAAGCCCTGATGACAGATGACTAAAACTAGAGTCATTGCAAACAGAAGCGTCACAATTTTTAATTATTGGTAGGGTTTCGCTTATATTTAATTCATCTAAGGAAATACATTTGTCCTTAAATTCTGAATTAAGAATTTCTTTTAAAATTTTTTGTTCCTCTTTATTTTTGCCAGTAGCTAAGAAAAATCTACATTTATAAACATTAGAGATTAGACTCATAAGCTTTATAAATGTTGTAGCTGGAACTCTTTTGGTTGGACCCGACCCACCTATACCAAGTATAATATTTTTTTGATCATTATTATTTTTAAATTTTGATTTTATATCTTGTACAGATTTATCATTTATAAAAATTTTTGGATCACTATCTATATCTAAATTTAATTTTTGTTTTATAAATTTTTTTGCTGCATTCACTATATGTTGATTTTTTTTTTCAAATAATGGGTATTGATAAATGTTTTTAATGCCAGCAAATTTTGCAACTAAATAAAATCTAAGCGATGAGTTAAAAATAAAGATTTTATCAAAATTATGCTCTCCAAGTTCATTTGCTAAGTTTATAAATCCACTAAAACCACGATGTTTTGCTTCCTTGAGTTTATTACCTTGCTCAAGAATAATTATTTTTTCAATATTTTTATTATCTATTAAGAATTGTTCTGCTTTTGAACTTTGTTTAGCAAGAATGCTTACGGGTGTATTAAATTTTTTAGAAATAGCGTCTATAAAAGGCAAGTAGATTACCATATCTCCAATTCCCATTTTATTTTGCACTACTAAAATTTTCATTTAATACTTTATCATCTTTACTAAATTTTTTATTTTATATAAGTTTAGCATATGAGTAAAATTAAAGGCATTTATGCGGCATCAATGTCGGTATTTAATAGCGATTTAAGTTTAAATATTGAAAAGACAGTTAATCATGCTGAAAAAATAATAGATATGGGTTGCCATGGTGTTGCTATTTTTGGAAGCACAGGACAAGCACAGCTTATATCTATCGGTGAAAAAATTGGTTTATTAAATAAATTATCAGAAAGTAAATATAAAGAAAAATATTTAATTGGAACTGGACTTAATTCTTTAAACGAAACTATAAATTTAATGAAGGTTGCTAACTCTTTAAATTTTAGTTATTTTTTAATAATGCCACCTGCTTATTATAAGTATGGTGATAGTGAGGTAATTGAGTTTTATTCAAGAGTAGTTGATGCTGTACCAGACAGTAGAATTGTTTTATATAACTTTGAAAAGTTGTGTGGTTATAAATTTAGCAGTGAATGTGTTGAAGAGCTTGTTAAAAAGTTTCCAAAACAAATAGTTGGGGTTAAAGATAGTTCTTACAACTTATATGAAAATCTAAAGATTGATAATTTTTCTGTTCTACCAGGATCAGAGTCAAAACTCTTAAAAGGCTTAGAATTAGGTTGTACTGGAATTATTACAGCAACTTGCAATGTAACAGCAGGATTGTCTCGAAAGGTTTACGATGACTTTATTGAAAAAAAAGAACAAACAAAAAATGAAATGTTGTGTGATGTCAGAAATACTTTTGAAAAGTTTAATTTAATTTCAGGGTTACATTCTTTTATGTCTGATGAAAATAAAATTTATAAGAATGTTCTGCCCCCTGTTAGTATTTTAAATGAAAAAGATAAACTTCTATTAATGGAAGAACTTAATAAACTTAACTTCACACTGGGATCCTTAAAGGCGGCTTAAATGCAATTAGCAAGGTTTTTAAATAACATATTTAAAAATGATGGCTTCATACTAGTTGATGCTAATTCAAAAAATTACATTATAGGCTCTCCAAAAAAAAAAAAACCAATTACACTTAAGATTTTAAACAAGAAACTTCATTATAAACTGCTATTTCGCCCCGATCTATACTTTGGAGAAGCTTATTCAGATGGAGGTATTGTTATTGAAAATGGAACACTAACTGAATTTTTAGATTTAGCACTTATGAACATTGGAAGAGGAGAGATAAATTTTTTTAGTCATCTTATAAATAAACTGAGTGGCTCATACAGATATCTTACAAATTTTAATTTTATAAAAAAATCTAAAATGAATGTTTCTCACCATTATGATCTATCCGATGATCTATATGATTTATTTTTAGATAAAAAAAGACAATATTCTTGTGGATATTTTAAAAATGAGAATGACACACTAGAAGATGCTCAAAACAATAAGATACAACACATAATCAAAAAATTAAATATACGACCGAATCAAAAAGTTCTTGATATAGGGTGTGGGTGGGGATCATTAGCCATAGACATTGCTAAATCTACAAATTGTGAAGTAACAGGAATTACTTTGTCACAAAACCAATTAGATTATTGTTTAAAAAAAGCTAAAGAACTTAATTTAGAGAATCAGGTCACATTTAAGCTTATGGATTATCGACAATTAGATGAAAAATTTGATAGGATTGTTAGTGTTGGAATGTTTGAGCATGTGGGGAGAAAATTTTATAGAAAATTTTTTAGGCAAGTAGAAAAACTACTTAGTGATAATGGTATTTCTTTAGTTCATACTATTGGTTCTGTTAATCCACCAAGAGACCCACATCCTTGGATAACAAAGTATATTTTTCCAGGTGGATATACGCCAAGCTTAAGTGAGGTAACCACACCAATTGAAAAAGCAGGATTAGTAGTATCTGATATTGAAGTCCTCAAGCTGCATTATTCACACACATTGAGACATTGGAAGGAAAACTGCATAAAAAATAAGGAAAAAATTATTGAAATGTATGATGAAAGGTTTTTTAGAATGTGGGAATTTTACCTTGCTGGATGCGAAATTGCTTTCAAATGGGGTGATCAGGTTGTGTATCAACTCCAACTAACAAAGAGTTATACATCCACACCTATTACAAGAGACTATATTTATCATTAATATATTGATAAATCAAAACTTCCTTAAAGTATGAAAAAAATAAAAAAAAAGTCAGCTAAAAAAAAGTCAGCTAAAAAAAAGCCGATTAAAAAAATACCACTTAAAAAAAAGTCAGCTAAAAAAAAGTCAGCTAAAAAAAAGCCGATTAAAAAAATACCACTTAAAAAAAAGTCAGCTAAAAAAAAGTCGATTAAAAAAATACCAGTTAAAAAAAAGTCAGCTAAAAAAATATTTGTTAAAAAAAGTGCAGGCTTAATACCAACAATAATTGAACTTCAGCATTCTTTAAAACCAGAATTTAATATTAAAATCAATTTTAGTTTAGAAAAATATATTCAAGCTTTTTTTGATAGTATCGCTAATAAAATATCTGAATATAAGACATTAAAAGCTGAAGAAAAAAGAAGAAGACAACTTGAGGAAATTGAAAAAAATGAAAAAGAAAAATTACAAACTCAAAAACAAAAAGTAAAACAAGAAGAGGAACAAACTAAACTTAAAGAAAAAGCATTAAAAGAAGAAATTAAACTTGAAAAAGAAAGAGCAAGAGACATAAAGCTATTTTTGCGTAAGGAGCAAGCCCTACTTAGAGTTGAACATGCTGAAAGACAAAAACAATTTCTAAAACAATTACAATTAGAAAAACAGATAGAAAAATTTAGAATAAGAGAGATTAAAGAATTAGAAAAACTTGAAAAGATTTCATTAAAAGAAAAAAGAGATGATTATGCTGGTCTTCAAGCAAGAATAGAGAAATTAAAAAATAAATATAGAATTATACGAGATCAAAAAATTAGAGAAAGAGTAGAGGCTCTAGGAGTAAAAATTCAAGGTGATGAAGATAGGGAAACTTTACTTCAAAAAGAGAAAGACTATAAAATTGCGAGGCAGAAAATTGAGCTTTCTCTTGAAAGTTTTTATAGAAGTGCAAGCAGTTTAGTTTTTCAACTAAATAAAAGGCACATCACTAGACATATGTCCATTTTTAGATGTATTGACCAAAGATTTGAAACTGGAGAAATATTTATTAAATGGGACGAAGCACCAGATGAAGAGTGGCTGCTATTAATTTATATAAAAAATAATTCTCCTGATGAAGGAATAGTTATTGAAGATAAATCAGACCCTGAAAAAAATTCTTCTTATGAATTTAAATCAAATGAAATATTTAAAGCCTCCGATTTAATGGTTGACTCATTAACACAGTTAATTTCAAAAAAAAGAGCTAAAAAAGGTTAAATTAGATAGTATCTTCCTTAATCAATCTTTCAATCTCAGGTATTAGTTCACGACTTTTAAATGAGGGGTAGAACCTCAATGCTTGCTCAATACTTTTAATTGCTTTTTCATATTCTTGGAGTTTTATGAAAATTCTTGCTTGTCCTGATAAAGCCCCAAAGTGTCTAGGTTCTATATTTAAAACTTTATCAATATCATTTAATGAATTTGTAAACTGGCTCATTAAAAAATATACAGTTGCTCTTTTATTCCAAGCCTCTGACCAGTTAGGATCACTCTCCAATACATTACTGAAAACTTTTAATGCATAATTATAATCCCCATATTGCATCAGCTCTGTACCAAATTCTAATTTTTCAGTTAATTTAAAATCATCGGGATGCTCATTCCAAATAGACCAAATTTTTTTCTCTAATAAAGCGGCGCTTTTAGAATTATTAATAGTTTGAAGTTGGCCAAAAAGATTATTTAAAATATTTTTTTGAGAGGATTGAGCAGAAGAAATAAAACTAAATATAAATAAAAATAGTATAAAAATTTTCATAAATAAAATATATTTTATTCAGCAAATCTTCTCAACATAAAAACTATTTTAAAAGTTGTTTTTTATTTTTTAAAAATAAAAAAAATGCAATAATCTCATAAAAAAATGAAAATAAAGTAAAAATTATAGGAGTTTTAAAAAAACTATAAAGAAACTTGTATTTAGGAATTTTTTTCCACACTAATAAAAAAGCCTCTGCTCCTCCAATTACTTTCTCACCATCTTTAATATGAAGTCTACGTAAAAGGTTCTTAGCATTTCTTTGAGTCTCTATTTCTGCAGATTTATTATTTGTGATATCTACCCACTCTATGTCTTTAATATTTTGTTTTTTGTACAAGTTTATTTCAGTACGGCAAATTTTACATGAATTATTAAAATAAACTTTCATAATTTATTTTTTATTTTTCCAAGCTGTCATTCCACCAGTCATATTTTTTACATTTTTTATTCCCATTTCTTGCATAGTTTTAGTTGCAAGTGTGCTTTGACCACCAAGTCCACAAAAAATTATATATTCTTTGTCAGGATTTTTTTTAAACATTTCATTTTCTAAAGGACTGCCATCAGCAAGATAAAACTCTAATAAGCCTCTTTCTAAATTTACAGCGTTACCAATAGTCTCTGATTCAAAACTATTTTTATCTCTTACGTCTACGAATTGAACATTTGGGTCATTTAGTTTTTCTTTGGCTTCATTAACTGAAATATTTTGTATTTGAGTAGAAACGTTCATTAATTCATCAAATTTTTTCATTATATTGTCCTTTTTTTTTAATTTTTTCCTAAAATTATATAGAATCCGATAGATTGTATATGTGCGAAATACGACAATTGAAAAAATAATTATAACTATTACTTGTTATTTATGAGTGATTTTTTTACCAAAACTGATTTATCAAGAAAAGATGCAGAAAGTATTATTTCTGAAACATTAAATAATTGTGATGATGGTGAGCTTTACTTAGAAAATTCTAAAAGTGAATCTATTGTACTTGATGATGATAAAATAAAGAGTTCTAGTTATAGTTCTGATCTAGGATATGGCTTAAGAGCTGTAACAGGTGAAGTAGTAGCTTATTCTCATTCAAATGAAATTTCAAAAAAATCTTTAAAACAATCAGCTAGCAATCTAAGCTCAACTTTAAAATCTCAAAAGGGTATCTACAATCATGAAATTCAAAAAACTAATGAAAAATTTTATAAAGATATTAATCCGATAGAAGAAAAATCACTACAATCTAAATTGGATCTTCTCAAAGAAGTTAACAACTATACGAGAGCAAAAGGTGGAATAGTACAACAAGTCACTGCTAGTTTTGCAGGCGAGCATAAATCTATAGAAATTATAAGATCAGGAGGTGAGGTGTTAACAGATGTTAGACCTTTAATTCGTTTTAATGTTTCAGTCATGCTTGAGAAAGATGGAAAAAAAGAAACAGGAGTTTATGGAATTGGTGGAAGACAATCTTATGATGAATATCTTAAAGATGATAATTGGAAAAAAGTATGTGATGAAGCATTTAGAATTGCTTCAGTAAATCTTGAAAGTAAACCTGCGCCTGCAGGAGAAATGAAAGTTGTTTTAGGATCGGGCTGGCCAGCAATACTTATTCATGAAGCTATAGGACATGGTCTTGAAGGTGACTTTAATAGAAAAAAAACATCTGCTTTTCATAATTTAATGGGTCAAAGAGTTGCTAGTGAAGGCGTTACTATTGTTGATGATGGAACTCTTCATAACAGAAGAGGAAGTTTAACAATTGACGATGAGGGGACACCAACTGAAAAAACCATTTTAATAGAAAACGGTATATTAAAAAATTTTATGCAAGATCGACTAAATGCGAGATTAATGAATACGAGATCAACAGGTAGTGGTAGACGAGAAAGTTACAAACATGTTGTTCTTCCAAGAATGAGAAATACCATGATGTTAAATGGAAAATATTCTCAAGAAGAGATGATTAAATCAGTTGATAAAGGAATATTTGCGGTAAGTTTTGGAGGAGGACAAGTTGATATTACTTCAGGAAAATTTGTATTTAACTGTACAGAGGCTTATGAAATTATTAACGGTAAAATTGGATCACCTATTAAGGGGGCAACGTTAATTGGTGATGGTCCTTCAATTTTAAAAGAGGTTTCATTAGTTGGAAATAACATGATGCTTGACCCAGGTATTGGAACTTGTGGAAAAGCTGGGCAAGGTGTTCCAGTAGGTGTGGCGCAACCATCGATCTTAATTGACAAAATGACTGTTGGTGGAACTCAATTATAAATCATATGGTTAAAGATCAAGATTATTTAAAAAAGACAGCTTCTTTTTGCATAGATTTAGCAAAAAAACTTGGAGCAACAGACTCAACTGCTGCTGTGATGCACTCCATCTCAGAAACGGTAAATTTTAGAAATAAAAGATTAGATGAATCTGATAGATCAGATAGCTTAGGTGTTAGTCTTACAACCTATATTGGTAAAAAAAAATCAAGTATATCTTCTTCAAATCTTACAGAAGAAAATATCAAGATATTGGTAGAAAGATGTATTGAGACAACAAAATTTACTCCAGAAGATGAATATAATTCATTGCCAGATAAAGATTTACTGGCTAATAAAATTAATGATCTAAATTTATATGATGACGACCATATAGAGAATGATGAAAAAATTGAATATTTAAAAGAAGTAGAAGAGGCTGCATTTCAAAAAAAAGAAATTATTAATACAGAAACTGGTTTCTCCGAGTCAAAATCAAATTTTATATTAGCAAGCAGTGATGGCTTTTTAAATGGTTATAAGTCTTCTTCTTTTTCGGCATCATGTGTTGCTGTAGCAAAAGATTCTAATAATAAGATGGAGAGAGATTATGAATTTACCAGCACTTGTCATCTAAATGATATGTTAAAACCTAGCCAAATTGGTGCAATAGCAGCAAAAAAAACATTACAAAAACTAGATCCAAGAAAAATAGAAAGTGAAAAAATTAGTATTGTCTTTGATAGAAGAATTTCAAAAGGAATGTTGAGTGTTTTTGCAAGTGCAATATCAGCTTCTTCTATTGCAAGAGGCACATCTTTTTTAAAAGATAAAATTAATGAAGAAATATTTACATCTTCAATAAATATTTTTGATAAACCTAATATAGTTAAAGGATTAGGTTCGAGATACTTTGATTCTGAAGGAGTGAAAACTGATGAATTAAAATTAGTAGATCAAGGTATTTTAAAACATTATTTAGTGGATACTTACAATGGGAAAAAGCTAAAACTTAAGTCAAATGGCAGAAGTGGTGGAACAAGTAATTTATATTTTGAAAAAGGTTCTATTTCATACAAGGACTTATTAAAATTAAACCAAAGAACTTTATACATTACAGAAACTATTGGTCATGGAAGCAATTTAGTTACAGGGGATTATTCAGTTGGTGCCACAGGGTTTATGGTTGAAAATGGTGTGTTTAAATATCCAGTAAGTGAAATAACTATTGCTGGAAACTTTAAAGACATATTCAAAAATATTACCTTAGCTGACGATCTTGAGTTTAAATATTCTACAAATGCTCCTACGATGTTAATAGAAGGTATGGTAGTTGCAGGTAAATGAAGGACTTTTGTATTATTGGTTCTGGCATTTCTGGTGCAACAATTGCAAACTCCCTTAGTAAAAAATATTCATTAGATGTTTATGATAAGGCAAGAGGGGTTGGAGGAAGATCATCTAATAAAAAGCTTAATAATAATGAAAGTTTTGATTATGGTGTTCAGTATATTTCACCAAAAAGTATCCAATTTAAAAGTTTTATAAAAGATTTAATTAATAAAAAAATTCTTAAAAAGTGGACTGGAAATCATATTTTTCTTAATGATAATAAAAAAGAGGATAAGAGCCATATTAAGATAATTGGTAAAAAGGGAAATAATGCAATTAGTAAATATTTATTAAAAAATATTAACTGTAATTTTAGTAGTGAGGTTATTAAAATTGCCAATAGAAAAAAAATTTGGGAAATATCTTTTTCAGATGGATCAATAAAATTTTATAAATCTTTGATATTAACCTGTCCATTCCCTCAATTAAAAAAACTTTCAAAAAAATATATTAATCATTCATTTATCAATAAAAGAATTAAAATGGATGCAAATATAACTGTCATGATGACTACAAAAAAAAGTAAACTTAATGTTAGTAGTTATTTTTTTAACGATAAAATTTTAGGCTGGGCTGGAAATGAAAATAGTAAAATGCGTTTTAAAAGTAAAAATGATCTTTGGACCCTACAAAGTACTTACTCATGGGCAAATAAAGAGATTAATAAAAATCGAGACAATAATAAATTGAACACAAAAACTTTGATTGAGCAGTTTTTTAAGCTTACAGGTATCAAAAAAACTAAAGTCTTATTTTCATTAAATCATGGCTGGAAATATTCATCTAACTCAAAACCTTTAAGAATTAAAAGTTATTGGAATTCTTCTTTAAACCTCGGAGTTTGTGCGGATTGGTTTGTTGGACCTAGATTAGAATCAGGATGGATAAGCGCTCAAGATCTTTTTAATAAAATAAATAAATAATTTTATTCAAACTTTTTAACCTTATATTCCCAATTTCCTAATCTAGAATAAGTAACTTTTAAAATTAAAGAATTTTTTTTATTAAACCATATATCAAAATTAAGCCTTTTATCTTTTGGTAAAGACATGTCTTTTGAGGTTAATTTAAAATGATCTACTTCATAAATTTTACCATAAAGTTCAATTTTTTCTTTACCAATAAACGTTACTACCTGCTCTTTGATACTACCTGATACTGGGCTAATTTGACTATTAGTTTGTAAAATTTTATGGCTCCACCAGTTTCCAATTACGTTGTTTGTTGATGCCATACCACTATAGGAAGAACCTTGAATATCAAATTTATCTGTTTGTTCATTAAATTCTAAATCTACATATTTTTCTTTATCATTTTGAAGTGTTTTAGAATTAAAAGAAATCAATTTATCTTTAATATATTTTTCCTCTCCGTACCCTTCAATTTCAAAAATTGTTGCTCCAAATAACTTTACTGTAAACTTAATTTGATTTGTAACTGTTGTCTTATCCCCATCCTTTTTAAAAAAATAGTAATTATAGCCAATAACTTCACCATCTTTTAAAATCTCCATTTCAATTTTATTAAATTTATTATAATGCGCCATGTGGGCATTAGAGCTAAGTGAATATGTTAAAAAGAAAATTAGTATAAAAAATTTTTTCATAAAGTGTTAACAATAATAGACTTTAATTTTAAAAGAAGTAATTTATTAAAAAATGTTCTTGAAAATCAAAAATATTCCTAAAGTTTATTGGAGTTCTGAAAAACCATTAAATCTTAAACCAAAAATTTCAACTTTCTTTTTTTTGTGTCTTGGATTAACTTTATTTGGTTTAGGTGAGGGATTATTAATTGTCTCTTTTGCTGGAGCCTCACCTTGGTCTGTTCTCGCACAAGGTATTGCATTGAATGTTGATTTTTCTACTGGAATAATAACTATATTTGTGAGCATTGGTATTTTATTGTTGTGGTTACCTTTAAAACAAAAACCTGGAATTGGAACAATCTTAAATGCAATAATTATTGGTTTGATGATTGATGTCTGTATAAAATTTGTGCCGACACCTTCAGGGTATATTTCTCAAATACTTTTGGCCATTATAGCGGTACTCACAGTAGGACTTGGTGGTGGTATTTATCTAGTGGCTAATTTAGGAGCTGGACCAAGAGATGGACTAATGGTTGGTTTACAAAAAAAAACAAATTTACCGATTGCTATTGTTAGAGCTTTTCTTGAAATTACAGTGATGTCTATCGGTTGGTATTTGGGTGGTACAGTAGGAGTTGGAACTTTATTATTTGCTTTTGGAATTGGACCAGCTGTTGCTCTTAGTTTATTTATTGTTGGAAAGTTTTTTAATTAAAGAGGCGTTGACGATTTTTCGTTCTTTTTTCTATCATTAGGATTAAGAATCGCTTTTCTCAATCTAAGAGATTTAGGAGTAATTTCTAATGCTTCATCAGTATTTAGCATACTTAGCTGTTCTGCAATTGACATTTGTCTTACTGGAGTTAGCACAACGTTTTCGTCAGTTCCTTGAGTTCTCATGTTAGTTAACTGTTTACCCTTCATAACGTTAATAATCATATCACCAGCTTTTGGGGCCAATCCAACAATCATTCCTTCATAAACAGGATCATTATGAGTCACAAACATTTCACCTCTCGCCTGTAAGTTAAATATTGCAAATGCAACAGCTTTTCCATTTGCCATTGAAATTAAAGCACCATTTTTTCTGCCATCCATCTCACCTTCAAATTTTCCATAACCATGGAAGATTCTATTAATTACACCAGTTCCTTTTGTTAAGGTTAAAAATCTACTTGTGTAACCCATCAAGCCTCTTGTTGGTGCATGAAAGATTAATCTTTTTTTATCTTTTCCTGTATCTTTAAGGTCAAGTAATTTACCTTTTCTTCTATTCATGGAATCAATAATCTTGGATGAAAACTCTTCATCTACATCAACAGTAATCTCTTCAATTGGTTCTAATTTATTTCCACCTTCATCTTTTTGGTATAAAACTTTTGGAGGACTTACCGTCATTTCAAAACCTTCACGTCTCATTTGTGTCAGTAAGATTTCAAGCATTAACTCACCACGACCACTAATTACAAAAGCATCTACGTTTGCATTTTGAGAAAAAGAAATTCCAACATTGTTTTGTGCTTCAGTAACCAATCTATCTCTGATTTGAGTACTTGTTAATTTTTTACCCTCTGTTCCAGCTAAAGGTGAACTATTTACACTTATAGTAATAGACATAGTTGGAGGATCTATTGGAGTTGCTGGAAGTGGATCGTTTACTTCAAGATCACAAATTGTATCTGCTACGTTAGCTTTTTCTAAACCTGCAATCACAACAATGTCCCCTGCTTCACCAACTTCAATGGGTACTTTCTTTGTTCCTTCGTATCTAAAAATTTTAGTTAATCTACCTTCATCAACTTTTTCACCTTTAAGATTTATTGCTTTAATAGGCTGGTTAGCTTTTGCTGTTCCTTGAGATATTTTTCCAACTAAACTTCTACCCAAGAAACTATCTGCATATAATAAAGTAGATAGCATTGCGAAAGGTTTGGTTTTATCAAGGTCTGCTGGCTTAACATGTTCTAGAATTAAATCTAATAATGGGTGTAGATTTTCTCTTGGGCCATCCACCTCTTTGTCTGCCCATCCAGATCTTCCACTTGCGTACATAACTGGAAAGTCTAATTGTTCCTCGTTTGCATCTAAACTTACAAATAAGTCAAATGTTTCATCTAAAACTTCATTAGCTCTTTGATCGGCTTTATCTAGTTTGTTAATTACAACAATTGGCTTTAACCCTTGCTTAAGAGCTTTTGCTAGTACAAATTTTGTTTGTGGCATTACACCTTCTGCAGAATCAATTAATAATAAAGCGCCATCGGCCATACTTAAAACACGCTCTACTTCAGCTGCAAAATCTCTGTGACCTGGTGTATCGATAATATTAACTCTCGTATTTTGCCAATCAATAGAAGCAGGTTTAGCTAGAATAGTAATTCCTCTTTCTTTTTCCAACTCACCAGAGTCCATCAATCTTTCATCCACAACCTCATTTTCTCTAAATGAACCACTTTGCTTCATTAGATTATCAATCATGGTTGTCTTGCCATGGTCAACGTGAGCTATAATTGTGATGTTTCGAATATTGTTAGTCATAATTTGACGCTCTTATACATTAATTGAGTCATTTGAAAACTTAAAAAACCCATTATTTTCTTATTAAAGCTATTTTAATAATAAATTAGCTTCTTGTGATTATTAAAAAAACGTATAGATATCGCTGTATAAATTAGACGTATTAAAGGATTAAGAGCATATCTCCTTAAGTTTTAAAAAATCTAAATACCTAAATGGAAAACTTTAAATTATTAAAAATAGAAGATTCGTTAAAAAATTCATTGGAAAAAATGAAGTTTACGAAACCAACTCCAATTCAAGCTATGGCAATACCAGTTGCCTTAGAGGGAAAAGATATTTTAGGAACGGCTCAAACAGGAACTGGAAAAACATTAGCTTTTAGTATCCCTTTAATTAATAAATTAATATTAGATAAAAATGCATTTGCGTTAGTTATGTGCCCAACTAGAGAGCTTGCAACTCAAGTAATGGCTGCAATTAAGAGTATTATTAGTGATAAAATTAATATTAAAACTGCCTTGCTTATTGGTGGAGAAGCAATGCAAAAACAACTTAGACAACTGGGAAACAGATCTAGAATAATTGTTGGAACTCCTGGAAGAATTAATGATCACTTAAAAAGAAAAAGCTTAAATTTATCAGCTACCAAATATTTAGTGTTAGATGAAACTGATAGAATGTTGGACATGGGGTTTACTCCCCAAATAGAGTTAATTTTAAAATTTGTTCCAAAGGATCATCAAACTTTATTATTTTCAGCAACATTACCTCAGAATATTGTTAGAATTTCTGAAAGATATCTAAATAAACCTCAAAGAATTTCAACAGGGTCAACATCAGTACCTATTGCAAAAATTAAACAAGAAACCCTTCAAGTTTTTAAAGAAAATAAATACGATCAACTAGTAGACCAATTTATAGCAAGAAAAGGATCAATATTAGTTTTTGTTAAAACTAAAAGAGGTGCTGATAAAATGGTTAAGCGTCTTAAAGAAGAGGGCCATTCAGCTGATGCTATTCATGGAGATCTTCGTCAAAGTAAAAGAGATCGTGTAATTACTTCATTTAGAAAAGGCCTTAAGAGAATATTAATCGCAACAGACGTTGCTGCAAGAGGTTTAGATATTCCATTAATTCAGCACGTAATAAATTATGACCTTCCACAAGTGCCAGAAGATTACGTTCATAGAATTGGAAGAACTGCTAGAGCAGGAACAGAAGGTTCTGCTTTAACTTTTCTTACACCAGATGACAGGTCGATGTGGAACGAAATTAGTAAATTAATTGATCCGAATTTTAAACCTGCGCCACGTGGAGCAAGAGGAGATTCAAGAGGTGGTAAAAGAGGAAAAGCGCCATACAATAAAAAAAGAAAATTCAGAGACGAAAAAAAATCTAGTTATGGAAGATCTAGCTCATCATCAAGAGACGGTGAGAAAAAAAGTTTCGGTTATAAAGGAAAATCTAGTTTTGGAGATAAATCAAAACCAGCTAGTTATGGAAGATCTAGCTCATCATCAAGAGACGGTGAGAAAAAAAGTTTCGGTTATAAAGGAAAATCTAGTTTTGGAGATAAATCAAAACCAGCTAGTTATGGAAGATCTAGCTCATCATCAAGAGACGGTGAGAAAAAAAGTTTCGGTTATAAAGGAAAATCTAGTTTTGGAGATAAATCAAAACCAGCTAGTTATGGAAGATCTAGCTCATCATCAAGAGACGGTGAGAAAAAAAGTTTCGGTTATAAAGGAAAATCTAGTTTTACTAAAAAAGATGACTCGAAACCAACAGGCTTCACAAATAATCCTAAATATTTTGGAAAAAAAACATCTGAAAGTTCATCAACGAGTGGAGAAAAAAAAAGCTCTAGTTTTGATGGAAAGAAGAAGTTTAAAAGTAGAAGTGATAGACCCAAAAGCTTTACCTTCAAAAAACACAGTCAAAAAAGAGCTAAAGTCTAAGACTTTTTAGATTTCTCTTTCTTATTTTTTCTTTTTTCTTTTAGGCTTAATTTTGGCTTTTTAGCAGTGCTTGAATCTTTAAATGATTTTCCGCTGTATCTTTTTGACATATATTAACCTTATAACAGCTTAATATAAAAAAAAACCAACTAAATAATGGATTTATAATCATTTATCACAATTGATCACTATACGGTCTTTTGATAAAGAAATTTGAATAATAAATATTTTTATGCCCAAGTTTTATTTATAATTTATATATAAAAAATATGATCATAAAAAACTTGATGAAAGTACCCGTATTTAAAAGACTGATTCCATCAGTATTTAAAAAATATATTTTTTTTAGTAATAATTATTTTAAAGAAAAAAAAATTGAAGGAATAAAATATTTATTAGATACACGACATCTAATTGATAGAAATTTTTACTTAAGAGAAAACTATGAAGATGATTTATTTTTTTTAGCAAAAGATATAATAATCAAAAATAAAGTTAATTATTTCCTAGACATAGGATCTTGTTGGGGAATTTACTCTTTAAGATTGTCAAAAACTAAAAAGCTAAAAATAATGTCTTTTGACCCAATTTATAGAAATATCTCTAGATTAAAACAAATGATTAAAATCAACAATTTAAGAAATATCACAACTTATCACACAGCATTAGGAGACAAGATTGGAAAAGTAAAATTTTATGGATTGGAAGAATTTACTCCAAATTACACCCTTTATGGAAAGGGGTATAAGCATAATGGAAAAGAACATCAGCATACAACCATATGCAAAATAGATAGATTAGATAATATTATAAAGATTAAAAATGAAATTCTTTTTTTAAAAGTAGATGTTGAAAAACATGAGTATTTTTTTTTAATGGGAGCTAAAAACATTATTAAAAATAATAAAATTATAATTCAAATTGAAATTATAAAAAGTAATAAAAAAAAAGTGTTTAATTTTTTTAAAAAAAATAACTTTAACTTTCTATATAAAGATAAAAAGGGTGCTGATTATATTTTTTCAAACTTTATAAAAAAAAACCCCCAAAACTTTCATTCCGAGGGTTCTAATTTTGTTTAGTATTTGCATCTAGAGTGTTCTCTAGATGGAACCGTATTACATTCTCATTCACTTATTGTTTTACTAGCTTAATTAATGGTTTTTCGTGCCGTTTCGTGTTTTTAGAATATCAACCGAAGACTAGCCGAATATTATCAATCTCAAATATTAGATTTAGGTAAATCAGTAATTATTTAACCACTTTTAATTTGTTCATTACTCTAAAGGTCAAACTCAAAAGATGACTTCGTTTAAGAGGTGAGCTAGGGTTATAAAAATGAAAAGAATATATTTAACATTATTTCTATTATTTTTTTCAACTAGTGCTTTTGCTTTTGACGTTTGTGAGCACGAAAAAAAATATAGTCATGTATGGTATAACAATAATTGTGATGACAACCTGTTACAATCCACAGGTCAGAAATCTAAAATTGTAAAAAATACCCCTTGGAAAGGTTATCCTTATAACTCTGATGAGATACCTAATAATGCTAAACCTGATTACAAAATATTAAAATATTATCTAAAAAAAGAAATAAAAAATGGAAAAAATAATGAAGGATTTAAAATTAAAGTCAAAGGAACTGATAATTATAAAAAATTAAACTTTAAATTGACTAGTGATGATTATGTAAAAAAACAATTGAATAAGACAGCCTTGTTAAGTTTTTTAATGTATGAAAATGGTAATATTACTATTGATGAAATTACACCTAAAGAAAGATTTGGTAAAACTTTTAAAAACGAAACATTATATGTTTCTCACTCTGTTGGTAAAAGTTTAATATCGTATGTTACGGGTCATGCTATTTGTAAGGGTTATATTAGTGGTATTAATCATAAGTTAAATGATTGGCCAGTGTTAGAGAATACTTTGTACTATGATCAACCAATTATCAATCTTTTGAATATGGCATCTGGAGATCAAAAATATGTAGACACAATGAGTGGTTTAAAAAATTCAAATAGGTGGGTTAATAGTGTTTCAATGAAAAGTGTAATGAGAAAAGAATTAAAGGATTCTAAAAGAGGTAAATTAAAATATAATTATAGTAACTTAGATACAAATATTGTTGCTAGTTATGTTTTGTATAAAATGGGAAATAAAGAATTCAAAAAACTTTTAAATGAAATACTAGTTGATAAAGTGGGTATTGAACATAAGGTAAAAGCATTTAGAAAAAATGGTAACAGTGTAACTTATTCATATTTTGCCTCACGTTATGATTACCTTAGAATTTCTATCGCTATATTAGAAGATTGGAATAATAATACTTGTGAAGGACAATACTTAAAATCATTATATGAAAATAGAGTTGATAAAAAAAGACGAAATATAGGGATAGATGGTTATTCGATGACAAAATCATATAATGGTCAGTTTCATACTGATATTGCTGGATTAAAAAGACCTATATTTGTTATGGACGGTTTTGGTGGTCAATCACACGTCATTGATTTTGAGAAAAATAAAATTATCTCAATGTTGGCAATTCATAGAAACTATAATTGGAAGAAACTAGTTCTTAAAAAATTAAAGCAGAAATAAAAAAACCCCGAAACATTCATTCCGAGGGTTTTAACCCAAAAAATCAACATCTATTTTACTACTTTAAAAATATTCGGTAGCCTAAGTGGTCTCAAATAATAGACTCATTTGATGATTTTTTCTTCGTGCTTTTTTCGTGCTTTCTTCGTGCTCTAATAAAATGTTGAGGCAAAAAAAAAGCCCAGTAAAAACTGGGCTTTTTATAATTTTTAGTAAAGTGAACGGGTTTACATTCCCATTCCGCCCATACCGCCCATTCCACCAGGCATTCCACCTGGCATTCCGCCAGCACCAGCATCTTTGTCATCTGGTTTATCAGCAATCATGGCTTCAGTAGTTACAAGTAATCCAGCAATTGAAGCAGCATCTTGTAAAGCTGTTCTCACAACTTTAACAGGATCTATGATACCTTTTGCAAACATGTCAACATACTCTTCATTTTGAGCATCAAAACCTTGATTCTTTTTGCTTTGCTCAAGTAATTTTCCAACCACAACTGAACCGTCAACTCCAGCATTTAAAGTTATTTGTCTAATAGGAGCTTGTAAAGCTTTAGCAACTAACGCAACACCAGCTTTTTGATCGTCTCCTTTAACTTTAAGTGAGCTTAGACTTTGTGAGGCATATAAAAGAGCACAACCACCACCAACTACTATTCCTTCTTCAACAGCAGCTCTAGTTGCGTTAAGAGCATCTTCAACTCTATCTTTTCTTTCTTTAACTTCAACTTCAGTAGCGCCACCAACTTTGATTATAGCAACCCCACCAGCAAGTTTTGCTAGTCTTTCTTGAAGTTTTTCTCTGTCATAATCAGAAGTCGTTTCACCAACTTGTTGTTTAATTTGAGCACATCTAGCTTCAATCTCAGACTTTTTACCACTACCACTAATGATAGTACTGTTATCTTTGTCAACCTTTACTCTCTTACAAGAACCAAGATCAGTAAGTTTAACATTTTCAAGCTTAACACCGATATCTTCAGAAATAACCTGACCACCTGTTAAGATTGCAATATCATCTAGCATTGACTTTCTTCTATCACCAAAACCTGGAGCTTTTACAGCAACAACTTTTAAACCACCTCTAAGTTTATTTACAACAAGAGTTGCAAGAGCTTCGCCCTCAACATCTTCTGAAATAATCATTAGTGGTCTTCCAGCTTGAACAACGGCTTCTAAAAGTGGAACCATTGGCTGTAGGTTAGTTAATTTCTTTTCATGCAAAAGAATAAAAGGATTTTCTAACTCAGTGGTCATTTTATCAGCGTTAGTGATAAAGTATGGTGATAGATATCCTCTATCAAACTGCATACCCTCAACAACATCCAACTCTGTTTCTATTCCTTTTGCTTCCTCAACAGTGATAACACCTTCGTTGCCAACTTTTTGCATAGCTTTTGCAATCATGTTACCAATTTCTTTATCACCATTGGATGAAATAGTACCAACTTGAGCAATCTCATCACTATCTTTTACTTTTTTAGCTGAAGAAATTAGACTTTCCTTAACATGTTCTACTGCTGCATCGATTCCTCTTTTAACATCCATAGGGTTCATGCCTGCAGTCACATATTTAACACCTTCTTTAACAATCGCTTGTGCTAAAATAGTTGCTGTAGTTGTTCCATCGCCAGCTTCTTCGTTTGTTTTACTAGCAACTTCCTTAACCATTTGAGCACCCATGTTTTCAAATTTATCTTCAAGATCAATTTCTTTAGCAACAGAAACACCATCTTTAGTAATTCTTGGAGCACCATAAGATTTGTCGATAACAACATTTCTACCTTTTGGTCCAAGAGTAACTTTTACCGTATTTGCAAGGATATCAACACCTCTTATCATTGCCGCTCTTGCTTCGGAGTCGAATTTTATAATTTTAGCCATTTTATTTTCTCCTTTAAATTAAATTATTTTCCTGAAATACCCATAATGTCAGACTCTTTCATTATGCTGTATTCTTTGCTATCTATTTTGATTTCAGTTCCTGACCATTTGCCAAAAAGAACTTTATCTCCAACTTTCACATCCATTGGAATTAGTTTTCCATCTTCAGTTTTTGCACCACCACCAACAGCTATAACTTTACCTTCTTGAGGTTTTTCTTGAGCTGTATCAGGGATAATTATTCCTCCAGCAGTTTTTTCACTACTGTTTAAAACTTCTATTAAAACTCTATCGTGTAACGGTTTAAATTTCATAAATTCTCCTTTTATTATGCGTCTCATATAGCTACTAGGCTAACTATTTCAAGAGATGTTAAAAAAAATATGTGGGGCAAAAAACCAGAGAAATTGTGTTTTTTATAAGTTATACCTCCCATAATGACTAATAATTTAGATAACGATGGATTAAGATCGATTGTAGAGAATTATGATATTTTTTATATCGATTTATGGGGTGTTGTTCATAATGGGATAACTCTTCATAAAAATGCAATTGAAGCTTTAGAAGAAATAACTAGAGCAAACAAAGACTACGTTCTCTTAACTAATGCGCCAAGACCCAATAAAATAGTAAATAATTTTTTAGAAAAAATGGGGATGAATAAAGAAATTAGGGAAAAAGTTTATTCCTCAGGAGAAGCAGCACTGAATTATTTAAGAAAAAATTCTCTAGAAGAAAAATTTTATCACATAGGGCCACCAAGAGATTTTGATTTATTTTTAGATTTTAAAAAAAATAAGACTAATGACATTAAAGAAAGTTCATATTTACTCTGCACAGGTTTATTTGAAGAACAAGGTGTGGACTTAAATTATTACAATGAATTATTCAAAGATCATATTAATAAGAAAATGATATGCACTAATCCAGATTTAATTGTTGATAGAGGTGAAAAAAGAGAATTGTGCGCAGGGTCTGTAGCACTTGTTTTTGAAAAAATGGGAGGAGAAGTTATTTATTTTGGAAAACCATTTCCTGAAGTTTATAATCAAGCAATTAATAATGAAGGAAAAAGAGTTTTATCTATTGGTGATAATTTAAATACAGACATTAAAGGAGCCAACCTTTTGAATTATGATTCTTTAATTATATCAAATGGTGTTCATAGAGATGAAATAAAAAAAGAAGGTATAGATGTGGTTTCAAAGAAATATGAAGTTGTTGTAAACTTTATTCAAACAGAATTAAAGTGGTAAAATATGAAGCTGTATAAAGATTTTAATATTTCAAAAAATCATAAAAAATCAATTATCTTGATTGGAAATTTTGATGGTGTTCATTTAGGTCATCAAAAATTATTTAAATTAGCAAATACTTACAAAAAAAAATTTAATTTAAAAATTGGTGTTTTAACATTTGAGCCAATGCCTAAAATGTTTTTTAATAAAAACTTTAAAAACTTTAGAATTTTAAATGTAAATCAAAAAAAAATAATTTTAGATCATTTAGGGGTTGATTTTATAATTACTAAAAAATTTGATAAAAAATTTTCTGCAATTAAGTCTGATTTTTTTATTAAAGAAATTTTATCAAAAAAATTAGAAGCACAATATGTATTTGTTAGTAATAACTTTAGATTTGGTAATAAAAGAGAGGGAGATGTTAGGCAGTTAATAAAAGATGAAGAAAAATATCATTACAAAATAGTAAAACCGCAGCCACTAATCTTAAATAAAAAAATTGTCTCCTCAACATATATTCGCTCTCTTCTAGAAAAAGGACAATTAAAAAAAACTAATAAGTTATTAAGTCGAAATTGGTCAATTGAAGGAATTGTTCAAAAGGGAAGACAGCAAGGAAAAAAAATTGGTTTTCCAACCTGTAATATTGATATTAAGGATTATGTGATTGCGATGCCTGGAGTGTATGCTGTTAAAGTAAAACAAAAAAACTCCAATAAATCACTAAAAGCTATTGCTAACCTTGGTTATAGACCAACTTTCAATCAAAAAAAAATTTTATTAGAAGTGCATATTTTTAATTTTTCTGGAAATCTTTATAATAAGTACTTATCAGTAGAGTTCACAAAATTTATAAGAAAAGAAAAAAAATTCAAAAACGTTGATCAATTAAAAAAACAAATTCAAAGTGACTTAAAAGTTGCTAAAAAAAGTTGATATGAGCAAAGAAAACATAAATTTACCTAAAACAGCTTTCTCTATGAAGGCAAACTTACAGAATAAAGAACCTGAAATCTTAGAATATTGGAAAAAAATTGATCTTTATAAAGAGTTGAGAAAATCAAATAAGGGTAAAGAAAAATTTATACTTCATGACGGCCCACCATATGCGAATGGAAATATTCACATGGGCACAGCTCTAAATAAGATTTTGAAAGACATAATAGTAAAATTCCATCAGATGGATGGTAAAGATTCTGTATACGTTCCGGGGTGGGACTGTCATGGTCTACCTATAGAATGGAAAATTGAAGAGCAATATAAAAAAAATAAAAAAAATAAAAATGAAGTTCCGATAACAGAATTTAGAAAAGAGTGTAGAGAGTTTGCTGAAAAATGGATTGAAATTCATAAAACACAATTTAAAAGATTAGGTGTTGTTGGAGATTGGGATAATCATTATGCAACAATGAGTTTTGAAGCAGAAGCCCAAATCGTAAGAGAATTAGGAAAATTTTTAAAAGAAGGAAGTCTTTATAGAGGGTTTAAACCTGTTCTTTGGTCAACTGTAGAAAAAACTGCTTTAGCAGATGCTGAAGTAGAATATCAAGATCATAAATCAGATACAATCTATACAGCCTTCCCAGTTAAAAAAACGAATATAAAAGAATTAGAAAATACAGAAGTTATTATATGGACAACAACTCCATGGACCATACCTGCAAATAAAGCATTAGCTTATAATGAGGCTTTAGATTATTTAATAATTGAATTAAATGATGTAGGAGATTTTAAGAATAAAAAAATAGTAGTAGCAGAAGCTCTACTTGAATCTGTTATCAAAGATTGTGAAATTAAAAGCTATAAAAAAATAAAAAAATTTAGAGGAAAAGATTTTAAAGATACAATTTGTAGTCATCCTTTCTTAGAGCTTGGTTATGATTATGATATACCAATGCTTGAAGCAAGATTTGTTACAACAGAACAGGGAACGGGCATTGTTCATTGTGCACCCAGTCATGGTCCTGATGATTTTAATCTTTGTTTAAAGCACGGGATAAAAGCCATAGAAACTGTAGATGGTGATGGCAAGTATACTAAAAATCTTCCTTTATTTGAGGGAACTCATATTTTTAAAGCTAACCCGATCGTTATTGAAAAATTAAAAGAACAAAAAAAGTTACTAACTAATGGAAAGCTAGTTCATTCGTATCCTCATTCATGGAGATCAAAAGCACCCCTTGTTCATAGAGCAACTCCACAATGGTTTATTTCAATGGAAAGTCATGGCTTGAGAAAAAAAGCGTTAAAAGCACTTGATGACACTAAATTTTATCCAGACAAAGGTAGAGAAAGAATAAAAGCAATGATTCAAACAAGGCCAGATTGGTGTGTTTCAAGACAAAGAGTTTGGGGCGTTCCACTTCCAATATTTGTTCATAAAACTACCAAAGAAATTTTAGTAGACGATAATGTAAATGAGAATATTGCAAGCATTTATGAAAAAGAAGGTTCTGACTGTTGGTTTTCTGACAATCCGCAAAGATTCTTAGGGGATAAATATAAAGCAGAAGATTACGAAAAAATAAGTGATATAGTTGAAGTTTGGTTTGATAGCGGTTGTACTCATGCATTTGTTTTGGAAAAAAGAGAAGATCTTCAATGGCCAGCATCAATGTATTTAGAAGGTTCTGATCAACATAGAGGCTGGTTTCATTCGTCACTTTTAGAATCTTGTGGAACGAGAGGGAGAGCGCCTTATGAATCAATATTATCACATGGATTTGTTGTGGATGGCAAAGGGCTCAAAATGTCAAAATCTGTAGGAAACGTAATTGCACCTGAGGATATTTTAAAAAAATATGGTGCAGATATTTTAAGAATATGGGTTGCATCATCTAATTATGCTGAGGATTTAAGAATTGATTATTCTATTTTAGAACAACACGCTGATTCATATAGAAAAATTAGAAATACATTTAGATATTTACTAGGTAACTTAAATGATGATTTCCAAAAAATTGATATTGAAAAATTAGATTTGAATCAATTACCAGAGTTAGAGCAATATATGCTACACAGAGTTTATAATTTAAATGAAAACTTTAAAAACTATTTTAAATCATATGACTTTCACAATCTTTATAAGGAGCTTTTAAATTTTTGCACAGTAGAGTTGTCTGCATTTTATTTTGATATTAGAAAAGATTCTTTATATTGTGATTCAAAAAATTTCGAAAGAAGAGAAAGTTGTATCATTGTACTAAATATAATTTTAGAATCTTTAATTAAATGGTTTGCTCCTATACTTTCATTCACCACAGAAGAAATTTATACACTCATAAATCAAGATAAAAAAAGTATACATCTAGAGAAATTTATAGAATTTCCTAAATCATTTAAAAATGAAAAATTAAATAAAAAATGGAGAGAGTTAAGAAAGATCAGAGATATTTGTAATATTAGTATTGAGACTAAAAGAGCAAGTAAGGAAATTGGATCAAGTCTTGAGGCAAGTTTAACAATAAATTTAGGTGAAAAATTATTTGATATTACTAAAGATATAGATTTTTCAGAATTATGTATCACTTCTGTTGCGAAAGTTAATAAAACAGACTCAGCTGAGATTAGTGCTGTGTCAACAAAAGCAGAAGGAGAAAAATGCTCTATATGTTGGAAAATTAATAAAAATGGATGTGAGAGACATCCTGTTTAGAAATTGTAAATGTTTAAAATAAATTTTAAAAAAGTCTTATTTAACTTTACAATAATCACTTTAATTTTTTTGATAGATAGAATTTCAAAAAATTTTATTTTAAAAATTGCAGAACAAGAGAGTTTAGTTGATATATATATTAACCCGTATTTAAATTTTTATCTAATTTGGAACAAAGGAATTGCTTTTGGTTTATTTTCTTTTGATCAAAATCTTATCTATAATTTAATAACTTTAATTATCGTTGTAATTTCATTTATAATAATAATTTTAGTAATAAAAACAAACGGTATTGAGAGGTATTTATTTACTTTAGTTTTTGGAGGAGCTATTAGTAATCTTTACGATAGGATATATTATAAGGCAGTCCCAGATTTCATCGATTTTCATATTGCAGAATATCACTGGTTCGTGTTTAATGTGGCAGATATATTCATTACACTGGGCATTGTGTCAATTATACTAACAGAAGTTTTAAAAAAAGATAAATGAAAAAAACTAAAATCATATTTCAGATAATTTTTTTGACTATTTTTTTGGCAAGCTGTGCAAGTGTTAAAAGAGGCATAGAAGGTAAAAGAATTAGCAAAGGAGAAGAATTTTTGATAGAAAAAAAAAATTCACTTGAAATTCCTCCAGATTTTGGAGATTTACCACTCCCCAAAAAAAGTAATGATGAAGATAATATATTATTAAATGAAGAAACAAATATTGAAAAACTTTTTAAAAAAAATAAAAACGTAGATGTTTCAAAAACAATTAATAAAAATATAACAATAGAAAAATCAATCTTAAGAAAAATCAAGAAAAATTAGTGATAACAAAAAATATTAATTTTAAGAATTTTCAAGTAAAAAAAAATTTTCTTAAGGTTAAAAAAGACCTTAAGTTGCTCTTAAAAGAAAATAATACTGTACTTAAATCACTTAGTACTTCTTATAAAAATACTTACAAAGTTAAAATGATTCAAAAATTTAAGAATCGTGATAATATTAGAATTATCGGTATGGGTGGTTCAATTTTAGGAGCAGAGTCTATTTATGATTTTTTAAATGATAAAATAAAAAAAAAATTTTACTTTATAAACAACCTCGAACCAAAAATTAAAAAATATAATAGTAAAAAAATAAATATCAATTTAATCATATCCAAATCTGGAAATACACTTGAAACTATTTCAAATACAAATGTTTATTTAAAAAAAAAAGATAAAAATATTTTTATTACTGAAAATAAAAATAGTTACTTAACCTATTTAGCCAAAGATCTAAAAGCGGAAATTATTCACCACAATAATTTTATAGGAGGACGTTATTCTGTGTTATCAGAAGTAGGCATGTTACCTGCGGAATTAATGGGACTAAATTCAAGAAAATTTAAACAATTAAATAGTTTAATTAAAAATAAAAATTTTATTAATCATTTAACAGCAAATGTGGCAAATACACTTTATTTTTTAAAACAAAAAAAATTAAATTCAATAATTTTAAATTATGATGAGAAATCAAATAATTTATTTAAATGGTATCAACAATTAGTAGCCGAAAGTCTAGGAAAAAAAAATAATGGTATACTTCCAATAATATCGACCATGCCAAAAGACAATCATAGTTTGATGCAACTTTATTTAGATGGACCCAAAAATAATTTTTTTACCTTCTTTTTTGTTAGAGAAAATGATTCTGATAAATTTGTTAATAAAAATATACTTTCTACACATAACTTCTTAAAAAATAAAAATTTAAACCAAATAATATTTTCACAAAAATTAGCTACAGAAAATGTGTTCCTTAAGAAAAATATACCCTTTAGAAGTTTTGAAATTATTAAAAGAGATGAAAAATCTCTAGGCGAACTTTTTTGTTTTTTTATTTTAGAAACTATTTTAATAGGTAGGGCCTTAAAAATAAACCCATACAATCAACCTGCAGTAGAGCTAATTAAAAATGAAACCAAGAAAATTTTACTCTAATTAAATTTACCAAAAATAACTTTCGATATTCCATAGGTTTTTTCCTCTATAATTCTAAATTCTTTTGGAAAACTATCTTCTTCATTTTTTTGTCTATGGATGATTATTACACCTTCATTATTTAATATTTTTGAATTTAATATTTGTAACAACATTAAATCGAGACTTTTTTCTTTATAGGGTGGATCCATAAAAATTATATCAAACTTTTCTTTAAAATTTCTATAATCTAAAGTCTTCAATATATCTTTTTCTATAACAATTGCTTCTTTCTCATAATTTAAGCTTGAAATATTTTTTTTTAAAATCATTAAAACTTCTTTATAATTCTCAACAAATGTTGATTTAGCAGACCCTCTTGACAAACATTCTAGTCCGAATGATCCCACACCTGAAAATAAATCTAAAATATTTGAATCTTCAAGTACAACATTAAATTTATTAGAATGAGCAACTATATTAAAAATTGATTCTTTTGTTAAATCTTTAAGTGGACGTGTTGCCTTATCTCTTGGCTGAAGAATTTTTTTACCACGGTATTTCCCTGAAATTATTCTCATTCATTTATTACTTTATGACCAATATCTTTTCGGTAGAAGCCCTTATTCCAACCTAAAGAATTAATTGAATTAATTACCTTTTTTCTTGCGTCTAAAAAATTTTCAGACAAACAAACAAAATTTAATACTCTTCCACCTGAAGCATAGATTTTATTCTCTTTTTTTGTAGTTCCTGCATGAAAACAATATTCATTTACATTACTTTGAATTTTATCTAAATTTTCAATTAATACGTTTCTTTCATATTCATCTGGATATCCTTTTGAACAAAGGACAATGCATAAGCTTTTTTCTTTTTTCCACTCTAATTTTATTTTGTTAAGTGTTTGGTTGCAACATGCTAAAAGAATTTGTAATAAATCAGTCTTTAGTTTTGGTAAAATAGTTTGACACTCAGGATCTCCCATTCGAACATTATATTCAATCAAAAAGGGTTCATCCTTAATAATCATTAACCCCACATACAAAAAACCCTTATAATTTGTTCCAATATCCTTCAAGCCTTTGATTGTTGGATTTATTATTTTTTTAATAATTTTGTTTTCTAACTCTTTATTAATTAATCTTGAAGGTGAATAGGCCCCCATTCCTCCAGTATTTTTTCCAAAATCACCCTCTAATACTCTCTTATGATCTTGTGCTGTTTCAAAATTTTGAATTGTTAATCCATCAGTTATGATAAAATAACTCATCTCTTCACCTTTTAAAAACTCTTCAATTAGTAAATTTTTTGCTACTCCAAATTTTCCATTAAATATTTCTTTAGTAGCTAATTCTGCATCACTTTTGTTGTTGCAAATATAAACACCTTTACCCGAAGCTAGTCCATCAGCTTTTATAACTATAGGATAATCAGTTTCTTTTATAAATTCTTCAGTCTCTTTAATGTTCTTAAATATTCCAAATTTTGCAGTTGGAATCTTGTATTTTTTACAAAGCTCTTTAGTGAATATTTTAGAACCTTCAAGTTGGGAGGCTACTTTATTTGGACCAAAAACCTTGATGTTATTTTTTTCAAAGAAATCAACTATCCCATCAACTAGTGGTTTTTCAGGACCTACTATCATAAGGTCAATTTTATTAGATGTTATAAAATTTTTTAATTCTTCAAAATTTTCTATATTTAAAGATACATTTTCAGCTAAATATGAGGTTCCTGCATTACCTGGAAAACAGTATATTTTTTTAATATCTGGTGATTTATTCAATGAAACACAAATGGAATGTTCTCGCCCACCGCTTCCAATTATTCCGACTTTCATATAGAGATACATATAAACTAAAAATGAATAAAAAATTAGCTAAAATAAAATATTTACCAAATAATTTTGAAATCCTTGAGCAAGGGGATCATGTTATCTGTGCAATATCAGGAAAGTCTATTAACTTGGAGTATCTAAATTATTGGAATGTGGATCTTCAAGAGCCATATTATTCATACAAGGAAGCTGCTATAAAGAAAGAGAACAACTAAATATATTTAGTTTTGATCACTTCCATCGATTGTGAGACCATATCCATTGACCTGGATTTTGTAAGATCATTCTTTCTAATAATGAATTTAATTTTAAAGTGATCGTATCAATAGTTTCATCTTCTGAAAAATTAATAGGTGCATGCACTGTAAGTCTAAAATCTATGTCTTTAATTCGCTCAATATATATTGGTACTACTTTACATCTAAATTTTTTAACAAATTGGGCTGGTATAGTTGTCGTTAAAGCCTCGTTTTTAAAAAATTTTGATAAAATTCCTTCTGAGACTCTTTGATCAATCATTAGTGCAATAGAAGAACCTTTCTTAAATAACGAAAGAAGTTGTCTTGTTCCAGAAGAACCTTTTTTAATTTGGTTTTTACAAATATATTTTTTCCGAATTTTTTCCATAAAATAGTTTAAAAATTTATTATTAAGTGGCCTATAAATTGCAGCCAGGTTAATGCCAGATTTTTCAATTTGCATAGCCATTAATTCAAAGTTATTAAAATGCCCAGAAACAAATATGACTTGTTCGTTACTTTCTTTTAATTCATCAAGGATTTGCTGGCCTTTTATTTCTATATTGTTTCTAAATCTAAATTCACTCAAGAACATGTACTCAGAAAGAATTCTTCCATAATTTCCCCACATTGTTCTAGAAATTTTATTTATTTCACTGTTACTTAAATTAGGTAGAGCTTTTAGGATATTTTTATTTATAGTTTGTTTTGATCTAAAAAATGGACCCAATAAACTAAATATTATCTTAGAAAAATTAGACGCCATTCTTAATCCTAGTACTTTAAATAAAATAAAAAATATTGAAATAATCAAAAATTGAATAAAATATTTTATCAATTTCATATAATAGTTTTTATCAAATTTATTAATTCTTTTTCTTTTTTTAAAACAAGCTCGATTTCTAAAAAGTTTATTCCTTTGCTAATTCTTGGGTTAAGTTTTACGTGGTCTTTTTCTGTTGTCATAATTTTGGCATTTAGTTTTTTTGCTAAGTTCTTTATATTGTTTATTTCGCTTGAATTATACTGATAATGATCTGGAAATATAATTTCTTTAATTATATTGAAATTATTATCAACTAATGTTTTTTTAAAACTTTCAGGGTTTCCAATTCCAGAAAAAATTACATATTTTTCTTTTTTATCAAATTTTTTATTTTTCTTTGGTTTATAAAATGTTTCAAAAATCTTTATTTTTTTATTAAATTTCTTTATCAATGGTTTTAATTTATAAATATTTTCATCATTACCATTAAGAAAAACTGCATCATATTTATTTAGACTTTTTAATTTTTCCCTCAAAGGACCGGCTGGAATTAAAAAACCATTTCCAAAAAAGGTTAATTTATTAAAACAAACAAATTTTAAGTCATAGTTTATTGATTTATCTTGTAGTCCATCATCAAATACCACTATATCCATATTGTCTTTGATGGCCTTTTGGATTGCATACTTTCTATCCTTAAAACAATATAATTTGGTTTGTTTTGTAAGTATTTTTTGCTCATCAGCTTGATCAGCATACCATTTTTTTATGGTAGCAGTTCTTGGGTTCATTCTTTTTAAGATCTGGTAAATTTTAATAGTTAAAGGTGTTTTTCCAGTACCTCCAACATATATATTACCCACACAAATACTTTTAATATTTTGGTATTTTTTTCGAGTGCTAAAACTTAATATAAAGTTATTTAAAATGAATGGTACCGTAAAGGGTAATAACAAATATGAAATAATATTTGGTCTTTTGTAATCCCAAAAACTAGGTTTTTTTAATTTCATTGTTCTTGATAAGTAAATTTATTTCTTTAAATGTATTATTTAAAACTTTATTACCCAAATTGTTTATTTTTGACTTAATATTTTTGTAATTATTTTTTTTATCCAACAAGATTATAATTATTTTTATCATTTGATTTATGTTTTTAACTTTATTGGATATTTTGAATTTTTTTAATAAATCGTATATTTCCTCAAAATTCCGAACATTAGGTCCATGCACTATATTACAGCCATATCTAGCAGCCTCTAAAGGGTTTTGTCCACCATGCTCTATCAACGATCCGCCTAAAAAAACAATCTTGTTAACCTTAAAAAAAGATTTTGTTTTTCCATAAGAATCTACCAAATATATATCTGTATTTTTATTGATTTCATTTTTTGAATTATGAATGTGCGTATTGAGATCTAATTTTTTCATTTCATTTTTAATTTTATTTATTCTCTCAACATGTCGGGGTATAATTATTGTTAATAAATTCTTATATTTAGATTTAAGTTTTTTATGAACTTGCGCGCAAAATTTTTCTTCACCATCATGTGTGCTTGATGCACACCAGATTGTTCTAGAGAGAAATTGTTTTTTTAAATTGTAATTTAAAGTGTATTCTTCTTTTTCACTTTGAGAGTATTTCAAATTTCCAATATATTTAATATTTCTTGCTCCTAGTATTTTGAGATATTTTCTTGATTGTTCGTTTGAAGTAAGACAAGTGTCAAAACTTTGAAATATTTTTCTTGAGATACTAGGTATTTTAAACCATCTTATAAAAGATTTTTTAGTTATTCTCGCATTAAGTAAAATTAAAGGGATAGATTTTTTTTTAATACTAATTATCATATTGGGCCAGATTTCAGAGTCCACAAAAATGGCAATTGATGGTTTCCAATATTCCAAAAACTTTATACTATTAATTTTAGTATCTATAGGAAAAAATTGATGAATAGTTTTTTTTAACCTCAAGTTAGATAAGATTTTAGAAGAACTTAATGTATTTGAGGTTATTAAAATCTGCTTTATTTTTTTATTTTTTTCTAATTTTTCGACTACAGGGATTATACTTAAAATTTCACCTACACTTGCTCCATGAATCCATATCAACTTACCTTTTATTTTTTTTTTAGAAAAAAAACAAAATTTTTCTTTAAATCGTATTAAGTCCTCTTTTTTTTTAAACAATCTATAAATGATAATTATAGGAGATAGAATAAAAATTATATTTATTGTTATTCTATAAATAAAGAGCATTAAACTTTTCTTATTTGTTTTTCATAAAAATTTTTATATATAGGTGAGTTTTCTAATAATTCTTTATGCTTTCCTTCAGCAACAACTTCCCCCTTATCTAACACAAATATTTTTTCTGAATTTAAAATTGTTGAAAGTCTGTGTGCTATTACAAGTGTTGTCTTACCTTTAGTTAGATGGTTTAATCCTTTTTGTATTTTATCTTCTGTTTCTGCATCTAAAGATGATGTTGCTTCATCCAAAAGAATAATGGGAGTGCTTTTTAAAATAGCTCTTGCGATAGAGAGCCTTTGTTTTTCGCCACCTGATAGTCTCACACCATCTTCACCAATCTGGGTATTGTATTTTTCTGGAATTTTTTCTATAAAATCACTTGCTTGAGCTTCTTCTGATGCATTTATAATATTTTCATTTGTCGCTGCTGAGTTGGCATAGGCTATATTGTTTTTAATTGTATCATCAAATAATGTTGTTTCTTGACTTACTAAAGAAATATTTTTTCTTAAAGATTTAATTGTTGAATTATAGATTGACTGATTATCGATTAAAATATCTCCGTCTGAGCAGTTAAAAAACCTTGGAATCAAATTTAGTATAGTAGATTTCCCTGCACCACTATGCCCGACTAATGCATTCATTTTTCCACCTACTATTTCAAGATTTATAGATTTTAAGACATTCGTCGTACTATTTTTATATCTGAAAGTTACATTTTTGAATTTTATATTGCCTTTGTTTACCTGTAATTCAACGGCATTCTCTTTTTCTGAAATTTTATTTTCTATATCCATTATGGGTAATATTCTCCTAGCAGAAGAAAGACCTTGATTTATTCCCATATTTAAAGTCGCAAGAGACCTGACTGGCTGATATGCCATCATCATTGCAGCTAAAAAAGAAAAAAAGTTATTTATTTCAAGCTCACCCTCAAGAATTAATTTTCCTGAAAACCAAATTAATGATGCTATCATTATGCCTGTAAGTGTCTCCATGATTGGTGTGGCTCGCATAAAAACAAAAGCCATTTTTTTTGTTTTATCTTTTAGTGAACTTATAAGAGATAAAAGCTTTTTTTGTTCGCTAACTTCTTTTTGAAATATTTTTATTAATTTATGATTTTTAAAAATTTCCATCAAATGAGTCGTAAGAAGACCAGAGTCTACCTGAGATTCTGTGGTCACTTTTCCCATTCTTTTACCTAAATTTTTTGAAACAAATGAAGCAAAGGGTATCATTATAATTGCTACTAAAGACAGTTTCCAGTTTTGATTAAACATTACAATAAGTAATGCAATTAGAGTTAAACTATCTTTAAAAAGATTTAATATTACTGTTGAAACAAGATTTGTGATCATTCCTGTATCAAAATTTATATTTGATATAAATTTTCCTGAATGCTTTTCATCAATAAGATCTGAATCCGCATCAATTAGTTTCCGTGTCATGTCTGATTGTATAATAGCTCTCAGTTCGTGTCCTACGGTAATCATGGTTGTTTTTGATGCATAAAGAAAAATACCCTTCATTGCAAAAGCTATTACAATTAGGCCAGGTATAATTAATAATAAACTTTGATCTTTATCAATAAAGAGTTTTTTTATTGCAGGATCAAGCAACCAAGCAATTGAAGCAGTACTTCCAGCAACTATTAATGAAAAAAAAATTGATAATAAAATTTTATATCTAAATTTTTTTGTATAAGTTTTATAAAGTCTTTTTAAAATTTCAAAATTACTCATTAGATAAATATTTTTCCTATAAGAATATTAATTAACATAACCAAACCTAAGAAGTTGTTACTTTTAAAAATCTCAAAACAATTTTTTGGATTTTTAAAATTTATTTTATAAACTTGAAAAAATAGTAGATGAGTTATTGGAATTAATAAAAAAATATAAAATAAATAATTAAAATTCATAAGAAATCCTAAAATAATTAATGAAGATATAAATGATAGGTAACATAATAATAGAAATTTTTTTGGGTTTTTTTTAAACTTGATAGATGTTGATTTAACTCCTATTATTTCATCATCTTTTATATCTTGAAAGCCATATACAGTGTCGTATCCTAGTGTCCAAAATATGGCTCCTAGATAAAAAATAATAGAAGCAATACTTATTTCACCTATTATTGATGTCCATCCTAAAATCAAACCATAGTTAAATGTTATTCCTAAAAATAGTTGTGGCCAATAAGTATACCTCTTCATTAAAGGGTAGCTAAATGCTAAGGGCATTGATCCTAATGCTAACACTATTGTTAAAGTATTGAAGTTTAATAAAACTAGTAGTGCAATTAAGCATAAAAAAACTACATAAGCTAAGCCTAGTTTTATGGATATCTTTCCAGACGCTATAGGTCTATTTTTTGTTCTTGAAACTTTTTTATCAAATTCTTTGTCTAAAACATCATTTACAATGCATCCTGCAGAACGCATTAGAACAGATCCTAAAAAAAACAATAACAAGTAAAAAAAATAATCATTTAAGTTTTTTGAAAAATCATAAGCAACAGTTAGTCCCCATGCACAAGGCCAAAATAATAGCATATAGCCAATGGGTCTTTTCAATCTTGTTAGCTCGATAAAAAGATTTAAATGTTTCATAATAATTTACTTGTAAATAACAAAGGCTAGTTTCATAATCAAATTGTTTCGTATGAATATAGATTACACAGTTACAGCATTAATGTTTCCAGCAATACCTTTGCTTATGAACATCTATAGTAATAGATTTCACTCATTAAGTAAGCTTATTAGACAGCTTCATGATGAACATGTGTATGAAAATCATATTCCTCCTGAGTGGAAAAAACAGTTTATAAATTTAAGTGGAAGAATTGTGTTATTGAAGTGGACCATCATGTTTGCAGCTTTTGGTCTTTTATTTAATTTGCTAACTGTATTTGCTCTTTATTTAAATGAAATTTTTGTAGCAAGGATAATTTTTGGATCTTGTTGTTTATCAATGATGGTTTCAATTTTAGTTTTCTTAAGAGAAATCCATATATCAACAAACGCATTAAAATTGCATATGTCTGATATGGATGTTGATTTAGATTAATTAGGAATAATAACTGCAGGGCCAGTTAATAGTCTTGCTTCTAATTCTTCATGAGCTTTTTTAGCATCATCAAGTGAGTATCTTTTTGAAATTTCAACTTTAAATTTCCCAGATAAAATTGCATCAAAAACTTTTTTAGCAGACTCAACCAATTCTTCTCTTGTCATGGTGTAATGTGCAATTGAAGGTCGAGTAAAAAATAATCCTTTTGCGTTAATATGTTTTTTAACATCTATAGTATCAACGTAACCTGATGCGTTACCAAAAGCGACCATCATGCCCCTAACCTTTAGGGTTTCAATTGAACCATCAAATGTTTTAATACCAACACCATCATAGACAACATCAACTCCATTTTTACCTACAATTTTTTCCACCTCTTCAACAAAGTTTGTGTCAGTATAATTTATTACATGATGACAGCCATTTTTTTTAGCAATAGCCTCTTTTTCTTTAGAGCCAACAGTTCCAATAACTTCAGCTCCTAATGCATTAGCCCACTGACATAATATTTGGCCCACACCACCAGCAGCTGCATGGTATAAAACTTTATCACTTTTTTTAATTGGGTAAGCTCTGTGTAATAAGTATTCAGCAGTTATTCCTTTAAGCATAATACAAGATGCAATTTCATCTGAAATACCTTCTGGAACTAAAACTAATTTTTCTTGAGGAAATAATTGTTTTTCTGAATAACTTCCAATTGGCATTGACGAGTGAGCCACTCTATCACCAACTTTAAACAGATCAACATCAGAACCAACTTCTTCAATTATTCCACATGCTTCTAGACCAATTCCACTTGGTAAAGGAATAGGGTACAGACCTGTTCGGTGATAAACATCAATATAGTTAAGACCGATTGATAAATTTTTTATCAAAACTTCTTTTGGACCCGGTTTACCGATTTCAGTATTTTTGACTTCTAAAACTTCAGGACCACCAAATTTTTCTATTTTAATAGTTTTCATTATTTTACAAATGTATCATTATGATAATCTTGAACTGCTTGCAAGATCTCTGCTTTAGTATTCATTACAAATGGACCTCCTCTAGCAATTGGCTCACCAATAGGTTTTCCAGATATCAATAAAAACTTAGCTTTAGTTAAGCTAGAAACTTTTAATTTTTCACCTCTAGTTAGAATAATTAAAGTAGAATCTTTAACAGCATCATGATCTTGATTTCCAACTTTAATTTCACCTTCAACTAAATATATTAATGAATTGTGAGTTGAGAGAAGATCAAAATTAAATTCTTTTCCTTTTTCAAGCTCTACATCAAAATAAACCGGCTCAACATTGTGACCTTTAACAGGCCCTTCCGCATCTTCAAATTTTCCAGCAATTACTTTAACTGTTTTATCATCATCTTTATGAGTGCTCATTTTATCTGCATCAATGTAAATGTACTCTGGTTTAGTCATCTTCAATTTAGCAGGCATGTTTACCCATAATTGAAATCCATGAAGCTTACCTTCTTTCATTGCAGGCATTTCCGAATGAATGATACCACTTCCAGTTTTCATCCACTGAACATCTCCAGCAGTCATTATTCCTTCACCACCTGTACTGTCTTTATGTTCAAAGTCGCCAGCAAGCATATATGTTACCGTTTCAATTCCTCTGTGAGGGTGAGGAGGGAAGCCTCCAATGTAATCATCTTTATTTTCAGAACCAAATTCATCCAACATTAAGAAAGGATCGTGGTAATCAATAAGGTGAGTGCCAATACTTCTTTTTAATTTAACACCAGCACCATCTGATGCTGCAACTGGTTCTATTATTTTTTCTACTTCGATTTGGCTCATATTTATGTTCGATTACCTTTAATTAAAAAATAAATTCCACCAATTAAAAGAAATATTTGTTCACTAGTAAATAGTTTTGTTGTGAAGAACCAGTCTTTGTGAGCAAAGATCAGTATAGTTATCATTAAGATGGTTATGTTTAGTCCCGATAGTCTTGTGAGTATATTTCCAAAAGGATTTTTAATAAAACCACTTATTATTAATACCAATCCAGTCAACAACTCAGATATAGCAACAGTTGATGCTAGTGCAGGTGATAAGTTAAAATAATCAATTAATCCTTGAGGAGGTAAAGGAAATTTACCTAAGCCATGAATTATAAAAGCTATCCCTATTCCAAATCTAAAAAATAAAGAGGCTAATCCGTCTATGTTTGAAAAAAAATTATTAACTTTATTATTTAAATTTTGCATTTCATCCTTTATTTTTTATTATGTGATCCATCACAAAATGGTTGATTGTTAGTTTGTTTACAAGCACAAAAAAACATTTTTTTAGTTTCTTCAGCCTTGTATGCCAGAGGTGTAAAATCTGTACCTTTATGTGATCCATCACAAAAAGGCTGCTTTGCACTTTTTCCACATGAACACCAATAATAAGATTTATCCTTTTCAACTTCAACAGCGATTGCACTTTCGCCTGCTCTTTCTCCATTATTCATATTTACCCTTTCAATTTGTTTGACTTGTACATAGTGCCTTGTTATGAATAATGCAATAACGCATAATAATCATACTAGTATATAAAAACATACCATGAAAAACTTAATAGATTGTCCAGCTGAAAGAGCCGTTTACTTTCTTGGAGGTAAATGGAAAATTAGAATTTTGTTTAGTTTGCTCCAAAGTAAAAAAATTAGATTTGGTGAACTTAAAAAAGGATTGAAAACCATTACACAACAAATGTTATCCAAGCAGCTAAAGGAATTAGAAGGAGATGGAATAGTTAATAGAAAAGTTATTCAAATAATGCCTCCAAAAGTTGAGTATTCACTTACTGAATTTGGCCTTTCGGTTATGCCTATCTTAAGATCTTTCTCAGAGTGGAATAAAAGGAATACTCGAACTATTTCAGTAAAGCTAAATAAGAATTTTGAAGAAAATAGGATTAGATAATTTTGAGTAACTGCTTTAAGTCTTTAATTTCATTTTTAGGTTTGTAATCAAGGTTGTCAAAAATATTATTATTTCTATTTACCCAAATAGAACTGTAACCATAATTTCCACCACCAGAAACATCCCAAGTATTAGCACTTAAAAATGCAACTTCTTCTTTTTGTATTTTGTATTTTTTAATTGGTATGTCATAAACTTTTGAGTCTGGTTTATAAATGCCAACTTCTTCAATTGAAAAAATATCATCAAATATATTATCTAGATTATTATTCTCAACTAATTCGTTAAGAAGAGAGGGTGTTCCATTTGAAAGAATACCTAATTTATAGTTATTTTCTTTAAGTTTTTTTAAAACTTCTGGCACTTCTTTAAAAGGTGAAAGAACTTTATAAAGATTTAATAATTCATTTTTCATTGAAATATCAATTTCAAATGCCTTCATTGATTTATCTAAGCTATCTTCGGTCACTTGCCAAAAGTCTTTATGTCTATTCATTAGACTTCTAAGCCAAGTGTACTCTAATTGAGTAGTTCGCCAGTAACTAGCAAAGCCTTCCCATTTATCACCAATTTTATCTTTGCATTTTTCTACAGCAGAGTTGACATCAAATAAAGTGCCATATGCATCAAAAATTATTGCTTTAATATTTTTCATAAATTAACTTAACATTAATGAGTAATATTAGATTATTTTTTAAAGAAAGTTTATCACTTAATTTAACTGCTAAGCTTGATAAATCACAATCTCACTATGTAAATAAAGTGATGAGAGTTAAAGTTGATGAAGTCTTCTCTTTATTTAATAGCAGTGGTGAGTGGGAAGCAAAAATTTTAACTATTTCAAAAAGTATTGTTGAATTTAATATTACAAAGCAATTAAGACAAAAAGAAAGTACCAAAGAATTGTGGTTAGCTTTTTCACCTATTAAATCGAATTATTTTAATTTTATGATTCAAAAGGCAACAGAGTTAGGAGCAACTAAATTTTTACCAATTATATTTGATAGAACGATAGTTAGAAAAATTAACAAAGAAAGATTGGAAAAAGTAATTATAGAAGCTGCTGAACAATCAAATAGGATTAATGTTCCATCTATTGAAGATCCTCAATCATTGAAAGATTTTTTAAGTAATGAAAAAATGGATTTAATATTTACAGATCTAAATTCTCAAAATAAAAAATTAGATTTAGATAAATTAACTAGTAATCCAACATGTGTTATTATTGGTCCAGAAGGAGATTTTTCAGAAGAAGAAAGAGGGGAGATTCTTACATTTAAGCACGTTCAGCCAATTAAAATAAATGAAAATATATTAAGATCAGAGACAGCAGTAATTTCAGCTCTATCTATTGTTAGTTATTTGATTAATTGATGGTTTTTAAAAGCTAAAGTGTGATTTTGTCGCAAAATCTAAAGTGTAAATTTTATGAAAGCACTTTATATACTGTTGTAAATGAACAAATTTTTACTTACAATTTTAGCAACTATCTACTCAACAGGTGCATTAGCCGATCAACCTAAAGAATGGCAACTAGGATTTCAAAACCCAGCCTCTGACGGAATGAGAGATATCGTTAGTTTTCATAATAATATTCTACTTCCAATAATTATTGCTATCACTGTCTTTGTTTTATTTCTTATGATTTATACTTGTATAAGATTTAGAGAATCAAAAAATCCAGTTCCATCAAAAACTACTCATAATGTTGCAGTAGAAGTTTTGTGGACATTAATTCCATGTTTAATTTTAATCGTAATGGCGATCCCATCATTTAAACTTTTATACAAGCAAGATACGATCCCAAAAGTCGATGTAACAATCAAAGCTGTTGGATATCAGTGGTACTGGGGATACGAATATCCCGACGAAAATATTATTTTTGAATCGTACATGATTAAAGAAGATGAGTTAAAAGAAAATCAACCAAGATTACTAACCGTTGATCACGAAGTTGTTGTGCCAGTTAATAAGGTGGTTAAGGTTTTAATTACTGCAAACGATGTCTTACACGCTTGGGCATTACCATCTTTTGGAGTTAAAAGAGATGCGGTTCCAGGAAGAATAAATGAAACTTGGTTTAAAGCTGAAAAAGTAGGAACATATTATGGTCAATGCTCTGAGTTATGTGGAATACAACATGCTTTTATGCCTATCACAGTAAGAGTTGTAACAGATGAAGAATATGCAATATGGCTAGCAGAAGCTAAAATGAAATTTGCAAAAGAGCCAATTACAGAAAATGAATATAAAAAACTAGCGAGTAAATAAAAATGTATACACAAACAGCATCACACGACGATCATCACACACCAACAGGTTGGAAACGTTGGGCTTATTCAACTAACCATAAAGATATTGGTACAATGTATTTAATTTTTGCAATTTTTGCAGGAATTATTGGAACAGCTTTTTCAGTATTAATGAGAATTGAATTAATGCATCCTGGCGATGGAATTTTAGGTGGAAATTATCACTTATATAATGTGTTGGTTACTGGTCATGGATTAATAATGATTTTCTTCATGGTAATGCCTGCAATGATTGGTGGTTTTGGTAATTGGTTTGTGCCAATTATGATTGGTGCACCTGATATGGCCTTTCCTAGAATGAATAATATTTCATTTTGGTTATTACCAGCTTCATTTATTTTATTACTACTTTCAATTTTTGTAGATGGCCCTCCAGGTCAACAAGGTGTTGGCGGAGGATGGACTTTATATCCGCCTTTATCTTCTAAAGCTGGACAGCCAGGACCTGCAATGGATTTTGCTATTTTAAGTTTGCACTTAGCCGGAGCTTCTTCAATTTTAGGAGCAGTTAACTTTATTACAACAATTTTGAATATGAGAACGCCAGGTATGACTTTGCACAAAATGCCATTATTTGCTTGGTCTGTTCTAGTTACAGCATTTTTATTGTTATTATCACTACCAGTTTTAGCTGGTGCAATTACAATGCTTTTAACGGATAGAAATTTTGGAACAGCATTTTTTGATGCTCAAACAGGTGGAGATCCTGTTTTGTACCAGCATTTATTTTGGTTCTTTGGTCATCCAGAAGTTTATATTTTGATACTTCCTGGTTTTGGAATGATCAGTCATATTGTTTCAACATTTTCTAAAAAACCAGTATTTGGATATTTGGGAATGGCTTACGCAATGGTTTCAATTGGTGTTGTAGGTTTTGTTGTTTGGGCTCACCACATGTATACGGTTGGTTTAAGCACTGATACTAAAGCTTATTTTATAGCAGCTACAATGATTATTGCAGTGCCAACGGGTATTAAAATATTTTCATGGATTGCAACAATGTGGGGTGGATCAATTTCATTTAAAACTCCAATGCTGTGGGCATTAGGCTTTATATTTTTATTTACAGTGGGTGGAGTAACAGGCGTTGTGCTTGCAAATGCAGGTGTTGATACTGCAATGCATGACACTTATTATGTGGTTGCTCATTTTCATTATGTATTATCTTTAGGAGCAGTATTCGCAATCTTTGCTGGATTTTATTATTGGTTTGGTAAAATGTCTGGTTATGAATATTCTGAAACCTTAGGAAAAATACATTTTTGGTTAACATTTATTGGAGTTAACTTGGTATTTTTCCCTCAACATTTTTTAGGTTTAGCAGGAATGCCAAGAAGATATGCTGATTACCCAGATGCATTTGCTGGATGGAATTACGTTTCATCAGTTGGCTCATACATAGCAGTTGGTGGTTTATTAGTATTTTTTGTTAACTTAATTTATTCTTTTTCTAAGAAAAAAGCTGCAGCTCAAAACCCTTGGGGAGAAGGGGCTACAACTTTAGAATGGACCATACCATCACCACCAAATTTCCATACTTTTGATGAGTTGCCGAAGTTTGTCGATGATCAGGATACTGAACAAACTAATACTCATTAAATTTTAAGAAAATTATTTTTAACAAATAAGATATTATTATGCTGACACTTGACAAAAAAACTAAAAAAAAAAACATCTTTACTGCGTTTGGAATAATAGCCTTCATGATATTCCTATTTTTTTTTACTCTCTATAATGTGGGAGTTTTTGACAGACAATTATGATCCAAAAAAAAACGCTTACTCCTATAATTTTAGCTGGAATCTTTTTTATCATGCTTGGCCTTTCATTTGCTGCGGTACCTTTATATGACATATTCTGTAGAGCGACTGGGTTCGGTGGAACTACGCAAATATCAAAAGAGGCACCAGATATAGTTTTAGATCAAAAAGTAAGTGTTCGCTTTGATACAAATGTAAACAAACTACCCTGGAATTTTAAAGTAAAGAAAAATGTTATGGATGTGAACATAGGTCAAGTGAATCGAATCGAATTTCAAGTAGAGAATTATGGCGATGAAACAACTTATGGTGTGGCTGCTTTTAATGTATCTCCCTCATCTTTTGGTAAATATTATAGTAAATTAGGCTGTTTTTGCTTTGAAAAGCAAGAGTTGAAAGCAGGAGAAAAAGCAACATATATAATGACTTTTTATTTAGATCCAGAAATGGTAAACGACCCAAACACTAAAAATATTAAAGATGTGACTATGTCCTATACTTTCTTTTCATCAGATTACTATAACCAATCAAAATTATAAAAATGTCAGCAGAAAAAAAACATGATTATCACTTAGTAGACCCAAGTCCTTGGCCTATTTATGTATCATTTTCTAGCTTATTTTTAGCAATAGGGACTGTCTATTATTTGCATAGTGAAGTTTCCTGGGGAATGTATTTGGGTTTTGCTCTTTTATTTTATGGAGTATACATGTGGTTTAGAGATGTAATCATAGAGTCGGTTGATCATAATCATCATACACCAGTTGTTAAAATTCACCTTAGATATGGAATGACTCTTTTTATCGCCTCCGAAGTAATGTTTTTTGTTGCGTGGTTTTGGGCTTATTTTAATGCAAGTTTATTTCCCACAGAACTCATGGGCAATGTTTGGCCTCCAAAAGACATAGTAACTTTTGACCCATGGGATATCCCACTTATCAATACATTAATTCTACTATTATCAGGAACTACAGTTACCTGGGCGCATCATGCTTTAGAAGAAGGTGATAGAGAAAGTTTTGTGCAAGGTTTGGCAATGACAGTTATTTTAGGTTTTAGCTTTTCTTTATTGCAGATTTATGAATACCATCATGCAAGTTTTGATTTTTCAGGAAATATATATGGTGCTGTGTTTTATATGGCAACAGGTTTTCATGGGTTTCACGTCATTGTAGGAACTATATTTTTAGCTGTATGTTGGTGGAGAGGCAAGACTGGTCATTACAAAAAAGGTGAGTTTTTCGGCTTTGAGGCTGCTGCGTGGTACTGGCATTTTGTTGATGTAGTATGGCTATTCCTATTTGCTTCAATCTATATTTGGGGAAGTTAATAGTTAACCTTGAGAAATAAACTTTTATTTTCAATTTTTGTATTCTTTTTTATATCTATATTTATAGCCTTAGGTAGCTGGCAACTAGTAAGATTAGATTGGAAAAATGAATTATTAAATAAAATTGATATTTCTTTGAAGAAAGAACCTGTTGATTTAATGACCAATGTTCCTGAGGACTATCTAAAAATCAAAACTTCAGGGGTTATAGATTTTGATAAACAAATTTATTTATATAGTTTAAATGAAAAAGGTGCACCAGGATTTAATGTTCTTAATCCAATTATAATTAATAATAAAAACTTTTTATTAAATAGAGGATGGATACCTTTTGATAAAAAAAATACTAAAGAAATTGATATTTTTGATCATAAAACTATTTTAGGGACGTTAAGAAAACAATCTAAGGCTAACAGGTTTAAGCCAGTTAATGATATTAATGATAATTACTGGTTTACTTTAGATAGGGATGATATTTTTCAATATACAAATAAAAAATTTTCACCATTTGTAATTTACTTAAATAATAATTTAGAATTACCAAAACCAAAAATTATTACTGTAAATATTTCAAATAGCCACAAAAAGTATGCTATTACTTGGTTTTCTTTAGCACTGTCAATTTTTTTATTTTATTTATATGTGAGAAAAAATACATATTAATTTTTACAAGCTTACAAATAATTCTTAATTATTTTAAAAATATTGTCCAAATTTTCATGATGACTAATTCGATCAATATACTTTCCTTTATCTAATAAAAGTATTGAAGAACTATGATTGATTAAATAACTACCGTCTTCATTAAAGATTTTTTCACTTAAAACACCCCATGATTTTGAAAGCAAAAATACTTTTTGTGGATCTCCAGTTATTCCATAGATCTTATTTTTAAATGAATTCAAGTAATCCTTAATTATTTGAGGATTGTCTCTTTCAGGATCAATACTTACAAAAAAAACTTTCAAATTTTTTTTCTCACTATCATCTAATTTTTCGATAACCTGATCTAGATTAGATAGTGTCATTGGACATATATCGGGACAATTTGTAAAACCAAAAAAAATTGCAGTTAACGGTCCTTGAAAAGATTTTTCTGTTATGGGCTCATTATTTACATCTGTTAAAGTAAATGCAGATCCGGTATATGAGGCTACAATATCTTCTTTCTTTTCTTGTATCGATAATACAATAGGCAACATAATAAATAAAAAAATTAACAAACAGCCACCCAGTATAGTTATTGAGGTCTTTAATTTCATATTTTATGAATTAATATATTATATATTATAATTATGTCTAAATTTATTAAAAAACTTTTTGGAACATTGTCTGATAAGCCTTGGGAAAAAGAACAGATGGAAAGTGATAACCGTCATCAAGGTAAAACTTTTGATATATCGTTGCAGACATCAGCCGTTATTGTTATCTTTGGTGTAAGTACTGTATTATTTACTTTAGTTGTTACAGGATACCTTTATAGCATTCCAGTGACTCAAGATACAGAGTATCTATTGAAACCTAATTTATTATGGTTAAACACTTTAATTTTATTATATGTTGCTTATTTTTTTAATAAAATCACAAATGATTTAAAAAAAAATAATTTTGAAAAAATTAAAAGGAATTTGCTTATAGTTGGCTTTTTAAGCTACGCTTTTTTATTTGGGCAGATCCTTTTTTGGTTTCAATTAATGAAAAATGGAAACTATGTTTCTACAAATAATTATTTTTCATCGTTTTATATTTTTACTGCACTTCATGGTTTACATCTTTTAGGAGGATTATTTTTTTGGGGGAAAGTTTTTTCCAAAGTTAATAAACTTAAAAAAGAAGAAATTATAAAAGAACAAAAAAGTATAGATGCACTATCTCTTTATTGGGCTTTTTTATTAATTGTTTGGTGTGTATTTTTTTTAATTATGTATGTTTTTAATGATACAGTTATTGCTTGGTGTCGAGCACTACTTGGTTAAATGCTTTAAAGAAACAACGTTAAAATAGCCCCAACAACAATTATAAAAATTAATAAAATATTAACAGATTTTAAATATTTTTGTATTTCTGGTTTCTTTTCTTTTTTTGAAAAAACTCCTGCTCCCAGAGAAATTACAAGATAAAAGCAAAAAACTAAAACCAGCACAACTACAAAGAGACTAAATTTATCAAGCATAATTTAATTCACTATAAAGCCTTATTTACTCATTTATTAATATATTTTTCTATGGATTCGGAAATTTATTTCAATTACTGTTATCTAAGAGAGAGACAAATATGCACCCGGGAATTATATTTTTAGGGGTAATTGTTGGTTCAGTTCTGTTCCATATATATACTCCATGGTGGTGGACAGACATAGCCTCAAACTGGGGGGCAATGGATGATACAATTAATTTAACTTTCTGGATTGGTGGCGGTGTATTTATTTTAGTTTGTTTGTTCATGGTTTATTGCATACTAAAATTTTCCTATAAAGAAGGCAGAAAAGTTGAATACAAACCAGAAGATCATAAATTAGAAAAAATATTAACTATTGCAACTACTGTTGGAGTTATTGCTCTTCTAGCACCGGGTCTAATTGTTTATAATAATTATATCAATACTCCAAAAAATGCACTGCAAGTTGAAGTGAATGCATGGCAATGGGGATGGCAATATAGATTACCAGGTGAAGATGGAATATTAGGCACAGCTCAAGTTGAAAAAATTAGTGATGACAATCCTTTTGGAATAAACTTAGATGACCCATATGGAAAAGATGATATTTTAATTCAAGACGATGTGCTTCACCTAAAAACAGATAGACCAGTGAAAATTTTATTAAGGTCACTAGATGTTTTGCACAATTATTATGTTCCACAATTTAGAGCAAAAATGGATGCTATACCTGGAATCATTTCTTATTATTGGTTTGAGCCAAACAAAATAGGAGAATACGAAGTGTTGTGTGCTGAATATTGTGGAGTGGGCCATTATGCTATGAGGGCAAAAGTTATAGTTGAAAGTGAAGGCAATTATAAAAACTGGATTAAGGAACAGGAAACTTTTTCAGATTTAATTGCTAAACAAGAAAATAATAAATTAAAAACAACTCTACTTGCTAAAAATGATGATTAAATAATGTAAAGGAGAATTATGTCAGACGAATATAACCAACAGAATACACCTCTTGAAGCACAGTCTTCAGAAACCATGTCTGGCTCTTCTGGCACTTCATCAAAAGACATTGATTATGTAAGACCTGCAGAAATTCCTGAACAGGATCTTTATCATGGGCATAGTTTTATTACTAAATGGATTTTCTGTCAGGATGCTAAAGTTATTGGTATTCAATATTTTCTTACTGCCGTGTTTACAGGAATAGTCGGTCTAATACTTTCTTGGTTGATGCGTTTACAATTGGGTTATCCAGATCTAGTTCCATTCATCACAGCAGAACATTATTATCAATTTGTAACTATGCACGGCATGATAATGGTTGTTTATTTTTTAACAGCATTATTTTTAGGAGGTTTTGGAAATTATTTAATTCCTTTAATGGTTGGAGCGAGAGATATGGTTTTTCCATATGTAAACATGGTTAGTTTCTGGATGTTTTTTATCGCAGTGTGTGTTCTCATGGCTAGCTTTTTTGTTCCTGGTGGACCAACAGGTGCAGGATGGACGCTCTATCCACCTCAAGCTATTTTGCCAGGTACTCCTGGTTCCAATATGGGAATTACCTTAATGCTTATTTCTTTATCGTTATTTGTAATTGGATTTACTATGGGTGGATTAAATTACATAATTACAATTTTACAAGCTCGTACTAGAGGGATGACATTAATGAGAATGCCTCTAACGATATGGGGAATTTTTACCGCAACAGCTTTGGCTATGTTAGCTTTTCCAGCATTATTGGTCAGTTGTATTATGATGACTCTAGATAAGATGCTTGGGACTAGTTTTTTTATGCCAGCCATTCTTCAAGCTGGAGAAGTGCTAAGTTATGGAGGAGGAAGCCCTGTTCTTTTTCAACACTTGTTTTGGTTTTTTGGCCACCCCGAAGTTTATATTGTGGCTCTTCCTGCTTTTGGAATAGTTTCAGATTTAATATCTGTTCATGCTAGAAAAAATATCTTTGGATATAGAATGATGGTTTGGGCTATTGTTGGTATAGGAGCTTTAAGTTTCTTTGTTTGGGCTCACCATATGTATGTTAGTGGAATGAACCCTTGGTTCGGTTTTTTCTTTGCAACAACTACACTTATTATTGCAGTGCCAACTGCATTGAAAGTTTATAACTGGATAATAACACTATTTAGAGCAAACATTAGAATGAACACAGTAATGCTTTTTTGCTTAGGTTTTATTGTGACCTTTGTAAATGGAGGAATTACTGGAATTTTTTTGGGGAATGTTGCAGTAGATATTCCACTATCTGATACTTATTTTGTAATAGCTCATTTTCATATGGTCATGGGCATAGCCCCACTTATGGTAATTATGGGTGCAGTTTATCATTGGTTTCCCTTGGTTACTGGAAGAATGTTAAGTGAAAAATTAGGTAAGTGGCACTTTTGGGTTACATTCTTAGGTGCGTATTCAATTTATTTTCCAATGCATTACCTAGGTTTTATTGGAGTGCCACGAAGATATTATGAAATGTATGATAGTCCATATGTCACTTCAGCTGTTGGAATGAATGAGTTTATAACCGTTGCGGCTTTAATTGTCGGTTTTTCACAGTTAATTTTTATTTACAATATTGTAACAAGTTTAAAAATTGGAAAACCAGCAGGCAAAAATCCTTGGCAGGCAAATTCTTTAGAATGGCTAACCCCTGATGTACCACCAACTCATGGTAATTGGGGAGAAAAATTACCAGTTGTTCATAGATGGCCTTATGACTTTAATGTACCTGGTGCAAAAGAAGATTACATAACCCAAATAACGCCACCAAGTGAAGTTATTAATGCAGAGGTAGAAAAAACTTAGGAAAAAAATATGACTGATGTAAAAATTGAAGGCTATGAACTTAAACCAGGGTTTAAAGGAATGGCCACAGATACTGGCTCTGATCAAACAATGTTTAAGGGTGTTCAGTGGGGAAAAGTCATGATGTGGATTTTTTTACTGAGTGATACTTTTGTGTTTAGCTGTTTTTTGATTTCGTACATGAAAGGAAGAACCTCTACAGTAGTAGATTGGCCAAACACAAGTGAAGTCTTTTCACTACATGTAGGCAGCACACCTGTTCCATTATTATTAATTGCAATAATGACATTTGTTTTAATTACAAGCAGTGGAACCATGGCTCTTGCAGTAAAATATGGTTATGAAAAAAATAGAAAAATGTGTGGATGGCTTATTTTAGCTACAGCTATTGGTGGCCTTACATTTGTTGGAATGCAAGTATTTGAATGGTCAAAATTAATACATGAAGGTGTTAGACCTTGGGAAAATCCTTTTGGAGCAAAACAATTTGGTTCATACTTCTTTATGATTACAGGATTTCATGGATTTCATGTTTCAATTGGTGTGATCTTTCTTTTTATTTTTGCAAGAAAAGTTTTTAAAGGTGATTTTGACAACGGTAAAAGGGGATTTTTTACTACAATGAAATCGGATTATGTTGCAATAGAGATTTTAGGTCTTTATTGGCATTTTGTTGATTTAGTGTGGGTATTTATATTTGCCTTTTTTTATTTATGGTAAACTAGATTATGGATGAGATAGAAAACAAAGAAACCGTTGCTTCAACACATAAGATAGGAATCTACTTATGGATTTGGGGATTATTATTTGTACTTAGTTTTTTTTCTTACATGGTTGACTTGTTTGCATTTCAGGGGTTATTAAGGTGGACCTTAATTTTAATATTTATGTTTCTAAAAGCTGGTTTAATAATGGCTTTCTTTATGCACCTATTTTGGGAGCGATATGCCCTAGTTAATGTTCTTTTGTGGCCAATGACAGCAATAGCTTGTTTTATTGGACTTATGGCAGCAGAAGCAAAATACACGGTTTTTACAAGATTATTATATTTTATTACTGGAGGATAAACTTTATGACTGGATACACTGTACTTGCTGGAGCTTTAATATTTTTTTTACTTTTTATTTATGCAACATGGTTTGGTACTGAATTAAAATTAGAGAAGCAAAAAGACAAAGGCCCCACAATTACAATTAATCCATATGACAATATGTCTCTTACTAGAAGATTTATTGATAAAAAAAATAAACAAATTGGAATTTTTGATTTAGGAAATCATATTCTTATTATTGGAATGGTATCAATTTTAGTGTTTATTTTATTAAATGTAGAATAGGCACATCATATCTGATAACCGTTTAACCAAAATGATTAGAAAAAAAACTGTCTCACTAGATTTTAATGAATTAATTAAATCTTTATATCTATTGATGAAACCAAGAGTAATGTCTCTTGTTATATTTACATGCGCCGTTGGCCTTTTAACTTCCAATTCAAATATAGGCATTATTGATGCTATGATAGGCATAACTTTAGTTGCTTTAGGTGCGGGAGCGGCTGGATGTCTAAATATGTGGTACGAATCAGATTTAGATGCACTCATGACAAGAACATGCTTAAGACCAATTCCCACTGGTAAAATTAATAGAAACCAAGCACTTACTTTTGGAGTGTTGCTGTCAGTTATTTCAGTTGTAGCATTAAATTATTTTTCAAATTTTCTATCAGCATCTTTGTTATTATTTACAATATTTTTTTATCTTTTTGTCTACACAATATGGCTAAAAAGAAAAACACCACAAAACATTGTTATTGGTGGAGCTGCTGGTGCATTACCACCTGTTATCGGGTGGACTATAGCAACTAATACAATTAGTTTAGAGCCATTAGCTTTATTTTTAATAATTTTTATTTGGACGCCTTCGCATTTTTGGGCATTGAGCTTATATAAAGCTGATGATTATAAAAAAGCAAAAATTCCAATGTTACCTTTAACAGATGGTATTGAAAAAACAAAAGTATACATTTTTATTTATTCTTTATTAATGCTACCCATCATCATTTTTCCATATTGGATTAATTTTTCGGGTTTAATCTATTTGATTCCAGCATTTGTTCTTACAATTTATTATAATTTTATTTGCTTTGATTTATATCAATATAAAAAAAATAAATTTAATTTAAAGAAAGCAAAAAAAGTCTTTGGCTACTCAATTTTGTATCTATTTTTAATTTTTGTATTACTTTTAATAGATAGTCTTATTTAAATTTTTCGACTCAAAATGTCGTGGTATAATATTTTTTAACTGACTATATTTGTTAGATCTAAATATTCATATTTCATCAATAAGCAAATTATTGTGAAAATAATAGACGTAATACCAATGGAATAAAAAGTCTTTTTAAGAATTTTAGGATTTTCAGGTGCTCCTACCTCATTTGCTGGGATTAAAAATTTTCTTTTTCGATTAACATCTATTGGTAATATAGAAAAAAATACCACTAACTGAATAATTAGATACATTGTAACTAGTCCAATTGTACTCAATTTACCCCCTATATCTTTACCATTAAAGGGTATATAAATTATTCTAAAGTTAAAAGATAATAAGTCATTAATTTACAATTATATTCTTAACTAGTTTATATTTGTAAGAAGATTTTTATTAGCCAATTTTTCACAATTAATATATTTATATTTTAAAAAAAATTAATTAGATGAAGTATATAAGCACCAGGGATAACTCAAAAGAATATAGCTTTGAGCAAGTATTTATTAAAGGGCTTGCAGATGATGGGGGCTTGTTTATTCCAAAAGAGGTTAAAAAATACAGTGCTGAACAAATAAAGGTATTAAGTAACTTGAGTTATCAGAATTTAGCAAAAGAAATAATATACCCATTTATAGGTGACTTTATGACAGCAAATGAGTTGTCAGACATAGTTGATAAATCATATTCTGTATTTAGAAAAGATAACGTCGTAGATTTAATTAAATTAGGTGATACTAAGGTTTTAGAGCTTTTTCATGGCCCGACACTAGCCTTTAAAGATATAGCAATGCAATTGTTAGGAAATTTCTATGAGCATTATTTAAAAAAAAATAATAAAAATATAAACGTTGTGGTTGCAACATCTGGGGATACAGGTGCTGCTGCAATAGATGCGATTAAGGGAAAAAAGAATATAAATATATTTGTTCTTCACCCTCATGAAAAAGTTTCACTCGTTCAAAGAAAACTAATGTCGACAGTCAAAGAAAAGAATGTCTTTAATATAGCGATTGAAGGTAATTTTGATGATTGTCAAAATTTAGTTAAATCAATGTTTGCAGATAAAGAATTTTCTAACTCAATAAATATGTCTGGAGTAAATTCAATAAATTGGGCAAGAATTATTGCGCAAGCTGTATACTATTTTTATACATACTTTCAAACACAAGACAAAAGACCTATTAATTTTTCAGTACCGACAGGAAATTTTGGAGATGTATATGCTGGCTATCTATCAAAAAAAATGGGTTTACCAATAAACAAATTTATAGTTGCAACTAATAAAAATGATATTTTGCATAGAGCAATTTCCAATGGAAACTATGAGGCGGAAAGTGTGTCTGAAACCAACTCACCAAGTATGGATATTCAAATAGCTAGTAATTTTGAAAGGTTAATTTATGATTTAAATGATTGTGATGATAATGAAACTAGTACAATCATGCATGGAATTAAAAAAAAAAATAAATATATTATTTCAAAAGATAAAATGGAAAAAATAAATAAAGATTTCTTATCAGCAAGTATGAGTGAAAAAGAGATTTTAGATACTATTAAAGAAGTTCACATAAAATATAACATTATACTGGATCCTCATAGTGCAATAGGATTTGGATCTTTAAATAAAGTAAATTTAGAAGGCAATAATATTGTTTTAGCTACCGCACATCCATGCAAGTTTCCTGAGGCTATAGAAAAATCAATTGGGATCAAACCTGACTTACCTGATGAACTAAAGTATGTTATGGATGAAAAAGAAAATTATGATATTGTTTCAAATAATCTAAGTAAAACTCAACAATACATTAAGGAAAAAATATAATGAAATTAAAAGAAAATGAAACAATCCCTAATTCTGAATTTTTTATTATGGAAGATGGAAATCCTGTTAAGAAAAATACTTTTGAGTTTTTTAAGGATAAGAAGGTAGTTTTATTTGGTTTACCTGGTGCTTACACATCAGTTTGTTCAGCCAAACATTTGCCTGGATACGTTGATAGCCATGATAAATACCAAGCAAAAGGTGTAGATTTAATAGTCTGTATCTCAGTAAATGATCCATTTGTAATGGAAGCTTGGGGCAAGAGCCAAAATGTTGAAGATAAAGTTTTGATGATGGCTGATCCATTTTTGAGTTTTACGAAAGCAATTGGTGCTGATGTTGATAAAAGTGCCCGAGGCTTAGGTGTAAGATCAAATAGATACACAATGTTAATAAACAATCTTAAAGTAATTAAATTACAAGAAGAAGAAGATGCTGGTGCATGTGAAGTTTCGGCTGCCCAAAATTTTTTAAATTTAGTTTAATTCGGCAGCTTGTTTAGCTAATAAATCAACTTCTTCATTTAGAATATTTCCAGCATGAGCCTTAACCCATATCCATTTAATTTCATGAGATTGATTTAATTCATAAAGCTGAGTCCAAAGTTCTTTATTTTTTACTGGTTCCTTTTTAGAAGTTAACCAATTGTTTTTAATCCATTTATGCACCCAATCAGTAATACCTAATTTCACGTATTGGGAGTCTGTATAAATTTCAATAGGTTGCTGTTCTTTTATTTCCTGAAGCGCTTTAATTGGAGCCATTAGCTCCATCTTATTATTAGTTGTGTCTTTAACGCTTCCACTAATTTTTTTAATTTCATCATTAATATTGATGATTGCAGCCCAACCACCATTTCCAGGGTTTTTTAAACAAGAACCATCAGTATAAATTTTTATCATTATTTATAATAATCTTTGTAGTCATTCAGATTGTTATGGATAATTAGTTTTTGAAAATATTCGTTAGGTTCTTTGATCTGAATTAGTGCAGTTTTAGGAGTATTAAAATAATCATAAATTCTAGTTAGTAGGTATCTTAAAGCTGCCCCTCTACATAATATATTTAATGAGTCTTTCTCTCTTTTTGAAATAGTTCTTATAGTTTCATATCCATCAATTAAGTATTTAATTTTTTTATTATTCATTACGAAAGAATTTTTTTTTTTATCAAAACATAAAGCATTTATACAAATTGCAATCTCATACATCAGAAAATCATTACTTGAAAAATAAAAATCAATAAATCCAGAAAATTTATTTTTATTAAAGAAGATATTATCTATAAATAAATCTCCATGAATAATTCCACTTGGTAAATTTTTTGGCCATTGATTTTTAATATCTTTTAAGCATACATTAAGAGTGGGTTTTAGTTTTGGAGCTATTTTATTAGACTTAAATTTTATACTTTTTAATAAGCTACCTAATTCATTAATAGACATAGAGTTCTGTCTATATAGCTTTATTTTAGTTCCAACTTTGTGAAATTTTGCAATATTTTTTCCAATATCAAAACAATTTTTATAATTAAGAGTGACCTTATCTTTTCCCTTTAAAAAAGTCACAATACTAGAGGGTTTATTTTGAATTCTACTTAAGTGCTTACCATCATTATTCTTTAATGGTTTTGGACAAATAATTTTTTTTTGATTTAGTTTGTCCATTAAGTTCATAAAAAAAGGTAAATCTTTTTTCTGAACTCTTTTTTCAAAAATTGTTAAAATAAATTTTTTTTTATTTGTTTTTAATAAGTAGTTTGTATTTTCTATTCCTTTTTTAATTCCTTCAGATTTGATTATTTTTCCTAATTTGTAATCTCCACTTATTGATTGAAGGTCTTTACTATTTATTTTAGTGTATACAGCCATCTAATTTAATTTTGCAGGAACTTTAAAAAAAATATTTTCTTTGATAATTTCAACTTCCTCAATTTTTATTTTAAAATTTTCTTTCAATTCATTAATAAAATTTTCAACTAAAACTTCAGGTGCTGATGCGCCAGATGAAACACCAATTATTTTACAATTTTGTATTTTGTCAAAAGGAATTACACTCTCTGAATGAATTAGCTCGGCATGTCGGCAGCCAGCTTGTTCTGCCACCTCAACTAAACGAACTGAATTTGAGGAATTTCTACTTCCTAAAACAAAAAACATATCACATTTTTTGGCAATATTTTTAACAGCTGATTGACGATTAGTAGTTGCATAGCAAATATCTTCCTTAAATGGTTCTTTAATCTGTGGGAATTTTTTTTTAAGAGCTTTTATTATATTTTTAGTGTCATCAACAGACAGAGTTGTTTGAGTAACATATGCAATTTTTTTATTATTATCTAATTCATATAATTCAACATCATGCTCATCTTGAATTAAATCAATCGAATCTTCTGGTAATTGTCCCATAGTACCAACAACTTCTGGATGATTGTTATGTCCTATAAGAACAATATGGTAACCAGCTTTGTGAAGATTTTCTGCCTCTCTATGAACTTTTGAGACAAGAGGGCAAGTAGCATCTATATATTCCATTTTATAGCTATCAGCTTCTAGAGGTACCGATTTTGGTACTCCGTGTGCAGAAAAAATTACTGGTCTAGTTTTATCTTTAATCTCCTCTAACTCTTCAACGAAAATTGCACCTATTGCCTTAAGACTATCCACTACATGTTTATTGTGTACTATTTCATGTCGCACATAAACTGGTGCACCATATTTTTTAATACTTTTTTTAACTATTTCTATTGCTCTTTCTACCCCAGCACAAAAACCTCTTGGAGCAGATAACAATACTTTAATTTCTTTATTTTTCATTTTTTTCTAAAAGATACTCAAGCAATATATGAGGAAAGGTTAAAGACGCCAAACCAATAAATATAACTTTTAATATTGCATCATTTAATTGATAGAAATTAGAAAGGAAATATAAACTTATGACATATAAAATCGCAGTTAAAACTGTAAGTGGCATAGCTTTTTTAATAAATGTTATAGCACCAATTTTAAAACTTTTTTCATTAAGCTCTGCTATCAACGAAATTGAATGTCGGAATGAATGTAGGAAGCAAAAGTATACTGTAAAGGCAATTAGTGGAGTTAAAAAATAATTCAGAACAATAATAGAAAGAAAATCTAAAAATATCAAAATATTCATAATTTTAAAATCTTTAAAAAAGTAATAAATACTAGAAAGTAAAGAAATAGATAAAGCAAAAAGTAATATACTGTTATCTTCAATAAAGTTTAAGAATAAATAAAACTTTTCATTTTCTATTAAAAGTAATTTAAAAATATTAATAGTTTCAATAAAGTGAAACATTAGTGGTGCAACGATTATTAGAGAACCTTTTAAGAAATAAAGAATTAGATTGGATACATTTTTATTACTTATCAAAAATTCAGTATCTTCTTTGCCAAAATGATATGAAGCAACAACTAAAAATAATATAAGAGACACAGTTGGAAAAAATAACCAAAATATAATGATACCAATCCCAATAAGGGAATATATCAAATAAAAAAAATAAGATTTTTTTATATTATATAACTGGCTAAGTTTTTTACCTTTTTTATTATCTAGTGCACCATGTGAAATTCCGATTGAAAGAATAAAAAATAAACACACCACTGGAGAAATGATTAAGTTTTCGAATCGATTAACAATCAACGCAATAAAACATGAAAAAACAAAAAAGATAATTGAATGATAGAAATTAATTTTATTTATCAGACTATACATTTTATTTTAAAAGGGCTTTAATAAATAACCATTTAGGCATTTTAAGAATTATTAATAAATCTTGAAAAATATTACTCTTATTAGATAGAAATTTAATTACAGTTTCAGGAGAGTTATCAAATATTTTGAAAAATATATTGGGCATTTGTTTAGCATGATTGCTTAAAACTCTTAAAAATATTTTATCTAGAAACTGATATTTTTTTTTAATTTCATATCTTCTAATTTTATCAATATTATTGATATTTTCCCTTAAATATCTGCTGTGGTCTTGGATATTCAGAAAAGTATACCCAGTACTTAATCTTGTCATGTGTCCTGCAGTGCCAATATTTATTTTATTTTTTTCATTAATATTTGATGGATAAAATAGTGGTACAGCACCATTTTCTTTATAATTAATTTTGTAATTTTTAATATTTAAATGATTTTCAATGTAATCTTTTAATTGCTCATCATAATCCATTTCTAGATCATTATTCATTTTAGATAGCCAGGTGGTTTCAACTAAAGCCTTATTTTTGCTATAAGGCAATGTGTAAAAGAAATGAACACTGTTACGTTGTGGGCAATCAAAGTCCATTAAATTCATAATTTTTTCATCAAAAACATCATTAGCAGTCTCAATCTCAATACCTTTAAAGTGTTGCCAAAGTTTATTTTCTTTAGAATCTATTGATGGAACACTATTAAAAATTAAGGAGTTATTTAATTTTACCTCATTAATATTTTTATAAAATTTGATATTATGATTCTGCTTCAGTGTAGAGTTAATTTTTTTATAGAATAGTCCACTATCAATTGATTGATAAGGTAGCTTATTACATTCTAAAAATTTAGTTTTATTCGATATATTTATAGAAAAATTATCCCAACTCTTTTTTACACAATCTTCAAAATTATGGCTTGTTGTTTTCCAGAAAGACCAAGTTTTATCCCTCTTGTAATCTAATCTAGGCTCAATAATTGCTAATGTTTTATCTTTAAGTTTATTATGAGTTTCTAATTCGTATGCCAAAGATAGCCCAGCACAACCACCACCAATAATTATATAGTCAAATTCTTTCATTTAAATCTATTTCCTCACTAATTAAAAAGTGTTCATTATTCATATAACCACTTTTTTGTTTTGTTAAAAAAAGTGTTGCTAAGTCAAATACAGAAAGAATGGTCTGATAGATTTTTGCAATACTATTGACATAAATCTTACCTGCTTTATTATAATTCTCTATATTCCTTGTTCTTAAAATTTTATCACCTATTTTTTTATAAACCCTTCTAGCTATAAGTATTGCAAATCTAAACTTAAAGGGTATTTCCTTTATTGCTATAAAAGAACTTTTATAGAATAAATCAGCTAAAGCTAATGTGTCGCTTATTGTCTCAAAATCATTCTTAATATAAAATCTATTAATCTTTGAGTCTTCTACAACATCTCTGGATATATTTGTTAATTGCATTGCAATGCCTAAATCTATGGCAGCTTTCATTGAATTGTCACCTTTAACATTTAAAATTTTCGCCATCATCAAGCCTACTGTGCCAGCAACTCTGTAAGAATAAATTAGTAAATCTTTTTTATTATTTAATTGAACTTTTTTAATTAAATCTGATTCAACACCATCAAATAAGTCTTCAATAATTTTTACTGAAATTAAATGATGATCCATAAGATCCCACATATTCTTAATTATTTTATTATTATAGTTTTTATTAAGAAAATCATTTTTAAAAACTAATAGATTTTTTTTTTTAATATCTAATTCGTCATTGTCATCTGCAATATTATCTACAGTTCTACAAAAATCATATAAAGACGAACACTTTTGATAGGTTTTTTTTGGTAAAAAGAAACCAGCCCAATTAAATGACTTTGCGTAAATAGACAGGTAATTTTTATTAGACATTATATAATCTTATCTAGAACTTTTGCTGAGGATAGCACACCAGGAACACCTGCACCAGGATGTGTTCCTGCCCCAACAAAATACAAACCATCATAAATTTCTGATTTATTGTGAAATCTAAAATATGCAGATTGTGTAAATTTGGGTTGGATCGAAAAACCTGATCCAAATTTAGTATTCAATTCATTTTCAAAATAATCTGGCGTTAAATAGAAATCTTCAATAATATTCTCTCTAAGATTAGGAAGTAATGCTTCTTCCATTTTATCTATTACTAAATTCTTCATTTTTTCACCTTCAATTTTCCAATCAATTTTGGATTGATTGTTTGGGACGGGCACAAGAACATAAAAACAATCATTTCCTTCAGGTGCCATTGATTTGTCTGTAGCTGATGGTCTATGAAGGTAATAGCTTATGTCATCATTTAATTTTTTATTATCAAAAATATCACTCAGGTGTTCTTTATATTTATCACCAAATTTGATTGTGTGATGCTCAACATCTGGGTATGTTTTTTTTGTTCCAAAATAGTAAACGAATAGACCCATAGAATACTGCATTCGATTTTGTTTCCATTTAAATAGAGAGCTTGTTTTATTTAGGCTTAGTAGTTTTTCATATACAGCAGGAGGATCAGCATTACATATTACATTATTTGAATATATTTCTTTTTGATTATCTAATTTTACTCCACTAATTTTTCCATTATTTGAAATTATTTCTGTTACTTCATGTCCTTTGATTAATTCAATTTCTTGTTCAATCATTAATTTTTCTAAGCCATTGATTATGTTCCCAGTTCCACCCATTGAATAATGTATGCCCCATTTTTTTTCGAGATATAGAATTAATCCGTATATTGATGTTGTAGTAAAGGGGTTTCCGCCAACTAATAGAGGATGCATACTTAACATACGTCTTAATTTTTCATTTTTTATATATGAAGAAACTAATGAATAAACTGATTTATAGCTTTTAAGTTTTAGTAAAGAGGGCAATTGTTTCATCATCACAAGAGGTTTATCAAATGGAACGTCAGCCAGTTCTGTAAAGCCTTTATCAAATATTTTTTTTGTGAATTTTACAAGCTGCTCATAACCCTTAACATCATCTTTATTTATTTCTTCAATTTGTTTTTTCATTTGATCTTCATCACCAGAGTAATCAAATACACCTCCATCTTCATAAATAAACCTATACCAAGTTTTCAAAGGAGTTAGCTTTATATAATCTTGAGACTTTTTATTAAATAAAGTGAAAAGCTCTTCAATTAGATATGGTGCAGTAATTACTGTTGGCCCAGCGTCAAAAGTAAAACCATTTTTTTTAAACACTCTAGCTCTTCCACCCAAGTCAGGGTGTTTTTCAATTAAAGTTACTTTATGATTTTTGGCTCTTAATCTTAGTGCTGCAGCTATACCACCAAATCCAGAACCAATGACAATAGATTTCATTGAGTTAATTTATAGTTTTTTTAAAAAATTGTAAGGTAATTATTAGCTTATTTTTTTTAAAGCTATTTTTGTTTCTTCAAGGTTCTTTTCAAAAAGACCATCAAGCTTTGATTTATCAACAGAAGTATTAATAATTTTTTTAACTGAATCAACAGCAATTTTAATTGAAACATCTTTTATTTCTTTAAGTGCAGCTTCTTTCATTTGTGAAATTTTATTTTCTGCTAAATTCTTTTTAATTTCTGAAGATTTGTGAAATTTATCATTCATTTCAATTATAAGGTGATCACTATCTTTTTTAGCTTGTTGCAAAATATCATTGCTTACTGTTTGTGCGGTATCAAGTTTATTTTGAGCACTATCTAGCAAGACCTTTGCTTCTTGTCTTAGCCTTTCGCTTTCATCTATTTCATTTTTAATATCAAGGATAAGCTTATTTAAAAGTTCATTAATTTTTTGGGGTATTTTCAAATAAACTAAAGCTCCTATAAATATTAAAAAGGATATAGCTACCCAAAAAGTTGCATCAATTACCATAATATTCATCCATTTTTTTTCTTGAAAGATCTTCTACAATTGCAGAAATACTACTACTGTTAACTTCGGCTCCTATTAGTTGCTGCAGCAAGTCCGAAGAAGTTTCTTCAGCAATCTTCCTGATTTTTTCTGGTGCATTATTTCTAAAAGTTTTTATCTCAATCTCTGCTTTATTAACCTCTTCATCAATTTCTTTATCTAGTGCTTCTTTTTTTACACCAATATCTTTCAACACTTTTTCTCTAGCTTGTTTAAAGTGGTTTTTTGCCTCATTTTTGCTGTCGTGTACTATCTTTTCGTATTCTTCAATTTTTTGTTCACTTTCTTCTCTTTTCTTCTCTGCAGCCTCAATATTTTCTAAAATTTGAGATTTTCTAGTTTCTAGGTTGGCACTTATTTTTGGAAGTATAAGTTTAGATAAAACAACATATAAAATTCCAAAAGTAATAATTAACCAAAAAATTTGAGAAACCCAAAACTCAGGATTTAATTGAGGCATTCCACCGCTTTCAGCTGCAAAAGCTTCCATAAAAAACAGGAAGCTTAAAAATATCGACTGAAAAAATATTTTTTTAATCATTAAATTTAAAATGCAAATAAAATAATTAACGCTACAACTAATCCAAATAGGCCAGTTGCTTCAGCTAAAGCAAAACCTAATAAAAGATTAGGAAATTGTTTTTGGGCTGCAGATGGGTTTCTCATTGCGCCAGAAAGGTAATTACCAAAAATAATTCCAATTCCAACACCGGCACCGGCTAGAGCTATTGCTGCTAGTCCTGCTCCGATCATTTTTGCTGCTTCTAATTCCATTATATCCTCCTTATGTTAGTTAATGGTGTAAATTTAATGCATCATTTAAGTAGATGCAGGTTAAGATTGCAAAAACATATGCTTGAAGAAAAGCAACTAGTATTTCCAAGCCAGTTAATGCAACCGAAAAACTCAGTGGAAGCCATCCACCAACTATTCCAAGGCTTATTACAAAGCCTCCGAAAACTTTCATCATAGTATGACCAGCCATCATGTTTGCAAATAAACGAACTGAAAGACTAACCGGTCTACTTAAGTAAGAAATTATTTCTATAACAACTATTAGCGGCAATAGTACAGCAGGCACTCCGCTAGGTACAAATAATTTTAAATATCCTAATCCATGTTTCATAAATCCAATAATTGTTACACCTACAAAAATAAATGAAGCTAAAATAAAAGTAACAATGATATGGCTAGTTACTGTAAAGGCGTAAGGGATCATCCCAAACATATTGCAAAATAGTACAAACATAAATATAGAGAAGATAAACGCAAAGTAGGGTTTTGCTTTTGATCCTGCGGTATCACTAATCATTTTAGAAACAAAAGTATAACTTAATTCAGAAAGAAGTTGCATCTTGCTTGGTAGTAAAGAGTTTTTTTTTGACCCTAAATTAAAAACCAATAAGATTGCAAGTGAACTAATCACCATAAACAAACTTGCGTTTGTGAAAGAAATATCTATTGCCCCTAATTTAATTTCTGGTCCAATTCTATAAACTTCGAATTGGTTCATTGGGTTTGTAGCCATAATTTTTTAAGTCTATTTTTGCATATTTTTTGCAGATCTGAATACGTTTATAATTCCAGCAACAACACCTACAAAAAAAAATATTAATATTAACCAGGGCTTAGTACCAAAGGTCTTGTCTAAAATAAACCCTATAATTGTCCCAACTGCCACTGCAGACACTAATTCTGTACTTAATTTAAAGGCAGTTCCAATAGAAGAGGGTGCCTCTTCATTTTTATAGAGATTTTTCTTCGAAAGTTTAGTTTTTGCAATCTCCAAGCGAGTTTTAAGGCTATCTTTTGGCATTTATGTATTAAGCAACCATACTCTCAGCTTTTTGTAAATCAACAGCTACTAGTTGGCTAATACCCTTTTCAGGCATAGTTACCCCATAAAGTCTATTCATTTTTGACATAGTTAGAGCGTGGTGAGTTACAATAATAAATTTAGTGTTAGTTATTTTAGTTAAATCATCAAGAAGTCCACAAAATCTTGTTACGTTAGCATCATCTAGTGGAGCATCAACTTCATCTAAAACACAAATTGGGGATGGATTAGTAAGGAACACAGCAAAAATAAGAGACAAGGCTGTTAAAGCTTGTTCACCACCAGATAATAAGGTTATAGACTGAAGTCTTTTACCAGGAGGACTTACCAACATTTCTAAACCAGCTTCAAGTGGGTCATCAGAGTCTACTAATTCTAGCTTTGCATTTCCACCATTAAATAGTTTTGTATAAACTTCATTAAATTTTCTATTAACTTTTTCAAAAGCTTCTAACAATCTTTCTCTTCCTTTTTGATTTAATTCATTAATACTTTCTTTTAATTTTATAATAGCAGACACAAGATCTTCTCTATCTTGCTCCATTTTTTTAATTTCAATTTCATATTTGCTGGTTTCTTCATCTGCTCTAAGGTTGACTGATCCCAATTTTTCTCTTTCTCTTTTTTTTTCATCAAGAGCTTCTTCTTGATCAACAGAATTGGGTAACTCTACAACACCATTTAAATTAGAATTTTCTAGAATATCATTTTCTTCAAGATTAAGTTCAGAGCTAACCCTTTCTAACAGATCTTCTTTACGTTTTTTTAAACCTTCAACAGTAGCTCCTGAGCTTGCTTTTCTTTCTCTTATTTGAATAGATCTTTCTTGAACATCATTTAACTCAAGTCTTAAAGAGTTTATCTTTTTATCTGTTTCTTCTATAATTTTTTCATTCTCAATTTTTTCATTTTGTGAAATTCTCAGACCCTCTGTAGCTTGACCTTTTTTTTCTGCTTGAGCCTTGGGTTGTTGGTCACGTTCATTTAATTGTGATAATAATTTATTTTTTCTTTCAGTTAATTCTGTTACCATCTTTTGTGAGTTTGAAAGTAAGTTTTTCCAACTTTCAACTTCTGATTCTATAGCTTTGATTCTTTCATTTCTTTTTATAGACTCTTTTTTAATTGATTGGTTTTTACTAAAACTATCTGCATATTTTTCTTGAAGTAATTTTATATTGCTATTTTTTTCATCAATATCAGTTAATTTACTTTTACTTTCGTCATTAGCTAAATTATTTAAGAAATTATTTAATTCCATTTTAGTTCTATCCAGCAATGTAAGAGCTTGGTTAGCTTCATTACTGTTTATTAATTCTTTAATTTTTTCGATTGTATTAATGACGTCTTTAATTGGGTCAATACTGATATTTATGTTGCCATTAGCAAATATTTCAATAATTTCATCTACAGCTTTTTGCTCTTCATTAAGTTGGTTTTTTGACTTCTCAAGGTCTTCGTTTGATAATTTTTCTGTTTCAAAATATTTAGAGTCTATTTCTATTAATTCACTTTTTTCTTCTTTTAATCTTTTTTCATTTGAATTTGCATCTATTACAATACCTTTCTCTCTATCAATATCCTCTTCGATTGTTTTTAGAGATTTTTTAAAATTTTCTATCTCATCTTGTGTTCTTACATTTTCCTCATCTAGACTTTGTAATTCTAAGTTCAATCGTTGTATTCTTGAAAGGTTCTCAATATTTTTTTCTCTTAATGGAGAAACTTTATCTGTTTCAGTTTTAATTAAACTTTCAAACTGAGAAATTTGTTGATTGAAGCTGCTCACTTCTCCCTCAGCTTCATTGTTGATTTCATTTTCTATTCTAATTTCATTATCAATGTCTAATAATTTTAGATAATATAACCCTGCTTCAATTTTTTTTATTTCTTCAGATATAAGTTTGTATTTCGTTGCTTCTTCGGCTTGTTTCTGAAGATTTACTAGTTGTTTTTCTTGTTGTCTTCTTAATTCATCAGCTCTTTTTAAATTTGCTTCTGCGGCATTTAATCTAAGTTCAGCTTCATGTCTTCTAACATGCAATCCTGAAATATTAGCTGCTTCTTCTAAAATTGCACGTCTGTCTGTAGGCTTAGCAGTAACTAAGGCTCCAATACGTCCCTGACTAATCATTGATGGTGAATGAGCGCCTGTAGATAAATCTGCGAAAAACATTTGAGCATCCCTAGCTCTAACTTCTTTGTCGTTTATGTAAAATTTTGAACCCTTATCTTTTTCAATCTTTCTTCTAACCTCTATATGTTCTAAATCTTTATATTGCATTGGACCATCATGACTTGCGTTATCTACACTTATTGAAACTTCTGCTATATTTTTAGAAGACTTATTAGATGTACCATTAAAAATAACATCTTCCATACCTGAACCACGCATACTCTTAGCTGAGGTTTCACCCATAACCCATCTTAAGGATTCTACAATATTAGATTTCCCACAACCGTTAGGACCAACGATGCCAGTTAAGCCATGCTCTATTAGAAAATTTGTTTTTTCAGCAAATGATTTAAATCCATTTAATTGGATTTTTTTAAACTCCATGGACTAACTTATATCAGTTTTTCCAGATATTTTTTTAAATTCTTATAATTTAGGGCTTTATCAAACTTTTTGTCATCAATTATTATCGTAGGAGTAGCATTAACTTCAAATTTTTTTACCCCATCGATTCGATCATTTAAAATGTAATCTTCTATAGCTTTATCGCTCAGGCATTTTTCAAAATTTACATTCACATTTTCACCTTCTAAGAATTTTTTCAAATAACCTGTTGCTTCTTCTGGTGTTTTTCCTCTGGCCCATTTTTTTTGGCCAGAGTATAAAGTATTCATAATACTTGAACTGCCATCGTTATTACATTGTGCAATTTTTGATGCATTAAATGCAGCTAAATCTAATGGAAAATGTCTAAATTCAATTCTTACCAACCCTTTATCAATGAAGTCTTTTTTTAGTTCTGGATAAACATCTTTATGAAAATTTGCACAGTAACCACAAGTCAATGACTCGTAAGCAATTATTGTTATTTTGGCACTTTCTTCACCCTCGGTAATTCTTTTAATTATTTCATTATCTACAGCAAACACTTTAGCGGAGAAGATTATAAATATTATAAATAATGCTGAGGTTAATTTTTTCATCGTTGTTTAAATAGTTTTGTTAATTCAAGTAATGATTTTTTAATTTTGTCATTTTTAATACTGTTTATTCTATCTGCATATTTAATATTTGTCACATGGTTTTCATTAGCATCTAATTTTTTGAATTTTGTTTGAACATCATCAAAACTTATAAATTTCAATTTTTCAACAACGGCATAGCCAAAGAAACTATTCATTTTATCCATTATTTTTTTTTTTGAATATTCTAAATCAATTTCGTGCCCTCTCTTCACCATTATTTGAAGAGTGCTTACTCCAAATTTATTCGAATTTTTAAAGGATTTGGGATAGCATATTTTAAAAAGATCATCTCCAACTATGTACTTCCAGTTATTAAGTGTTTCAGAAAATATATGACCCTTTTTTTTGATTATTTTTTTAATATTTTTTGGCAAAGTGTCTTTAAAAGACCTTAAGCCTTGAATAGTTTTAAACCTCTGCTTACTATTATTTTTAAAATGCATATGACTAAATCCATACTAACAAATAAAATTCTTTATTGGTACGATAATAATAAAAGATCACTCCCATGGAGAAAAAAGCTATCACAAGTTAAGCGAGAATATTACACATTAGTAAGTGAATTTATGTTGCAGCAAACACAGGTTGCAACTGTAATTCCGTATTTCAATAATTTTATAAAAGATATTCCTGATATTAAATCTCTATCAAAAATTAAGGAACATAAACTTTTAAAGTATTGGGAAGGCCTTGGCTATTATTCAAGAGTACGAAACTTAAAAAAGACTGCACAAATATTAGAAAAAAATTTTAATAGAAGGTTGCCAAGCACGATTGAAGAATTAAAATTATTACCTGGAATAGGTGACTACACTTCTAACGCAATAATGGCAATTGCCTTTAACAAGCCATTTATTCCCTTAGATGGAAATATTGAAAGAGTAATTAAAAGATTATTAAATTTAAAATTACCCAAAGAAATTACAAAAGATAATCTTGTTAAGAGTAAAAAAATATTAGGTAATTCAACTAGAGCAAGTGATTATGCGCAAGCGCTAATGGAGTTAGGCGCATTGATTTGTCGACCTAAAAATCCCCTATGTCACCAATGCCCTTTAATTAAAAATTGTAAGTCTTTTAAAAAAAAGGATTTTGAAATAATAAAAGAAAGAAAAAAGAAGATTGATAAATTTTATTTGTTAGAAGTTTATAAAAAGAATAATAAATTTTTACTGATAAAAAATACTAAATTTAATTTTTTAAAGAATTTACAGATATTTCCCATGAAGCAAATATCTAAACCTGATAATTTAGCAAAAGCTTTAAACTTCAAGATATCAAATATGAATATGAATGTAATAATCAAGTTTTCCAAGTTAAAGGGTGCAATTTCCAACTCTTCTTGGATTGATAGCTCTAAGCTTGATGATTATACTTTGCCCACATTTACTAAAAAAATTTTTAATTATTTAAAAAAAGATTAATGAAAAATATAGTAATAATAGGGGCAGGTATTTCAGGTCTGTATATTGCAAATCTTTTAAACCAAAACTCAAATTATAAAATTACAATTTATGAGAAAAATAGTTCTGTTAACTTAGAAAAAGGATATGGAATTCAACTTTCAGTGAATAGTATTAAACTATTAAATCAAATAAATTTTCAAAAAATTCAGGCAGAAGATAAATTTCACCCACATAAACTAGATTTCTATTCTTTAAAAAAGAATAAGAAAATATGTGATTTAGATATATCCATGTTTAACAGCACTGATAAAAAATATACTACCTTGCAGCGTTCTACTTTAATTAATTTCTTAAAAGATGGGCTTCATGAAAATATTATCAATTATAATAAAAAAGTTATAAAAATTAACGAAGAGGCTGAAAGCAAAGAAGTATCTTTTGAGGATGATTCATCAGTTAAATGTGATTACTTGATTATTTCTGATGGAACCTTTTCAAAAACAAAATCATTAATTGCTAATAAAGAAATTAAACCAAAATATTTTAATTCTATTGCTTTAAGAGCTACAATAGATCAGGGTGTTATTAAGGAAATTAATCCAAGGAATATATCTTTATTTTTAGGATCTAATTTACATTCAGTTCTTTATCCTATTAATAATAAAGGACAGTTTAATTTCATTAGCATTCTTAGAAAAAAGCTTAGTACTAAAGAGTTATCTGACTATTCTTTATTTGAGAACAAAGATTTTACTGCATCTATTATGTCTGAAATATCAAAGCAAGTAGCTCCTGAAATAATTAAAAATTTGAGAAACATTAAATGCTTCCCAATATTTGTGAGTTCTAATGTGTATGAACCAAAAAATAAAAATACCTTTATCATTGGGGATGCTTTTTTTGCTTTACCCCCAACCTTCGCACAAGGCGCATCTCAATCAATAGAGGTTGCTCATGAACTGTATAAAAATTTAGAAAATGAAAATATTCAATTCAACTCTGAAAGAGTTAAAAGGGTAAAGATGATTGATATGAAATCAAAACTTAATTATTTTGCTTTTCATTTATCTAACCCATTAACAATTTGGATTAGAAACTTAATAATACAAAAATTAGTAAAAAATAAAAAATTCATTAACAGCTATCTTGGTAAAATTTATAAAGACTAATTTTTAGAAATTAATCTTTGTCTCAAATTATCAATTGGCACTGAAACACCATTCACTGTGCAATGCCAATAAGTCCATCCATTACAGCTTTCAGATCCAAGTATTGTTGCTGCAACTTTATGAATCGATCCTTCAGCTTGATTATGTTTGATACTTCCATCTGCCATAATCTTAGCAACTATTTTTTTCTTTTGATCAAAGATACTTGTTCCAGGTTTTATTATTCCAAGCTCCACTAAAGATCCAAAAGGTATTCTAGGCTTGGATCTATTATTTTTTAGAGTGTCTAAGAAATTATCTTCCAAAGGTTTTGTATTTTTTAACCTTTGTTCAGCTGCTTTAAAATAAGTCTTCTCTTTTTCTATACCATAGTATTTTCTGCCTAATTTTTTTGCAACTGTTGCCGTTGTTCCAGATCCTAAGAATGGATCTAGAATTAAATCGTCCTTATTCGATGATGCCAATAAAACTCTATGTAATAAAGATTCTGGTTTTTGAGTGGAGTGAACTTTTTTACCATTTTTCTTAAGTCGCTCCGCTCCATTACAAATAGGTAAATTCCAATCAGATCTCATTTGAAGATCGTCATTTAAACATTTCAAAGATTGATAGTTAAAAGTATATTTTGACTTTTCGCTTTTAGAAGCCCAAATTAAAGTTTCATGAGCGTTCGTAAATCTTGTTCCTCTGAAATTAGGCATTGGGTTATTCTTATTCCAGATAACATCATTTAAAATCCAAAAACCTAAGTTCTGTATTGCAGTTCCTACTCTAAAAATATTATGATAGCTTCCGATAACCCAGATGGCTCCATCCTTTTTTAATATTCTTCTACATTCAGAAAGCCAAGCAACCGTAAAGTCATCATATTTTTTAAAGCTTTCAAACTGGTCCCATTTATCATTAACAGCACTGACTTTGCTTCTGTCTGGTCTTGTAAGGGGATTTTTTAATTGTAAATTGTATGGTGGATCAGCGAAAACAAGATCAAAGGTTTCGCTTGGAATTTTTTTTAATTCCTCGAGACTGTCACCATTAATAATCTTATTTTTAAAATTGTTTTCCATTTTCTATAAAACAATTAGACTCCAAACGGATTCCACGGTCAACCTGTGATTGAATTAAATGGATTCAATTTGTGTTTATTATTTCTTAAACAACCAGATCTTGTGTTGTTATTATTAGGATTTATAGAAGATCACTAATAGGTGAAAATGTTTTACGGTGATATTTGGTAATACCAAATTTCTTAATAGCTTTTAAATGTTCTTTGGTTCCATAACCAGAGTTTGTATCCCATCCATAATTATTAAATTCTTTTGAAAGTTTTGTAATAAATTTATCTCTACTGACTTTTGCAATAATTGATGCAGCAGAAATGCTTGGAATTTTTTGATCTCCTTTAATTATATATTCTAATTTATAGTTTTTTAGGTCAGGCAGTTTGTTGCCATCAATTAAAACAAGTGAAGGTTTTGTTTTTAATTTAAGAATAGCTCTTTTCATTGCAAGTAAACTTGCATGCAGTATATTAATTTTTTCAATTTCTTTAGTCGATGCCTGGCCTATAGCCCATATAGAATTTTTTTTAATATATTTTTCAAGCTCCTCTCTCTTGTCTTTTGTTAGAGTTTTTGAATCCTTTAATAATCTTTTATCAATAGAATTATTTAATATGACAGCTGCAGCATAAACGGGTCCAATTAAGCTTCCTCTACCAACCTCATCAACACCTGCTAAGATTTTCATTAAATGGATAGTTTTAGTTCTAAGATTTTTTGTTTAATCTTTTTTAAGTCATCCCATGAATGTTTTTTATTTTCAGGAGCTCTTAAAAGATAAGAGGGGTTAAAAGTTATGATAACGTTGTAACTTGTATTCTTGACAATTACTTCCTTCCATTTTCCTCTCTCAATAGAAATTTTACTATTTAAACCTGTTAAAGATTCCATAGCAGTACTACCCATAAGAATTATTATTTTAGGATTTATTATTGAAATATGTTTTTGTAAAAATTGAGAATATCTTTTAATTTCTGTAGAGTTTGGCTTTCGATCTTCAGGGGGCCTAAAGTTTACAGCATATGTTGTATAAATATTTTGTTTTTCAATATTTATTGCAATTAGCATTTTTTTTAAAAGATCTCCTACCTCACCCATAAAAGTTAATCCGGAGTTATCTTCTTCAACACCTGGGGCTTCACCAATTATCATTATTGGGCTATTAATATTTCCATCTCCTAAAACCATCTTTTTTGAATTATTCTTTAAGTTACAATCGCTAATTGAGTTTATTTGCTCTTTAAGATCCACAAGCTCTTTAACTTTATCTATTTTTTGAATACTCAGACCTTTTTTTAAATCATTACTACTATTTTTTAGTCTATTGATTGGGTTTTCATCAAAAATAAAGTCAGACCCAGTAGAGTTTAAAAACTCTGAGTCATAATTCGTATTTTGATTTATTACTTTTTTAGACATAGAATGGCCAAATGTTGGTAAAGTTTTTTAAATTATTTTTAATATTATTACTTTATCAGAGTCCATTATACTCAAAAAATACCAGTTTAAACGATTTTAATGCGAGGTATTTGTCTAATTATTTTTCAGGAATTGTAGCTTATGAAAACTTAGATAATACGGAAGCTTTAAAATTTTTTAATTCATCAAAAATATTAATAAAACAGCATGATGCCTATCTTGAGAGGTATGTATTTTCTTTAGTTCTTGATGGCAAAGTTAAGAAAGCAATTAATCAAGTTAAACAGAGTTCAACAAAAAACAATTCTGACTTTTTTCAGGCTAATCTGTTACTGGCAGTTGATAGTTTAAAGAAAAAAAATTTAAAAAAAAGTAAAGTTTATATCGATAGATCATATGAATTTATTAATAATGATAGATTTTCTTTAATCATTGCAGAAACCTTCAAACAATACCTATCTGTTTTTGAAGAAAAAAAATTAATGAAGCAAAAAAATACATTTGGAAATTTTTCATTTATTAATGAAGTTTTTCAACGGTGTTATTTAAATGATAAAGATACTGAGAAATATTTTGGTAGATTAATTAATTCACAAAATGATGCTGATTATTCAAGGTATTCATTTTTTTTGATCAGTTATTTAATTGAGAATGATAATTATGATGAGGCAAAAAAAGTTACTAATAATTTTGATTATTTAAATTCATCAGTATTAATTTCTCAAGGCAAAAAATGGATAGAAGATAGAAACTTAGATAATTTTCAAGATATTTTTTCATGTACTAATTCGAATGACATCGTTAGTGAGCTATTTTTTCTAATAGCAAATCTCTATTCATCTCAGAATGATTATGAGAAATCAAATTTTTACTTAAATATAGCAAACTATTTAAATCCTAAATTTATCTTCAATTTGTCCTTATTAGCTGAAAATTATTATTGGAGTAATGATTATTCAAATACATTAAAAACTCTTGAAGCATTTGATAAAAAGCATGAATTTTATTATTGGTTTAAGTTAAAAAAAGAGTCTCAAATTATTTCAAAAAAATCTGATCAAAAAACATCTCTAAATTTTATCAATAAAAAATTTAAAGCAATTAAAAATCCAAATAAAAAAATTATATTTGATATTGCAAATATGCATAAAAATGCAAAAAGATATATTGAAGCAATAAGTTTTTATGATCAAATACTTTTAAAAATGGACGTTAATTCTGACCTATATGCAGAAATATTATATAGGCGTGGAGGAAGTTATGAGAGATCTGGAGATTATATAAAAGCAGATAAAGACTTATTGAAATCTCTTGAAGCAAATCCAGATGATGCCTATGTTTTGAATTATTTAGCTTATTCGTGGCTGGAAAGAGAACATAAAATTGATACTGCTCTTAAAATGCTTGAAAAAGCTTATGCTGCGAGAAGTAACGATCCATATATTATTGATTCAATCGGTTGGGCATATTACTTAGTCGACGAATATGAGAAGGCAGAAAATTTTCTTAAAAGAGCAGTTGAATTAATGCCACAAGATCCAATAGTTAACGATCATTACGGTGATATTCTTTGGCAACTGGATAGAAAAATTCAAGCAAGATATTTTTGGCAAGCGGTTTTAAATTTAGATGAGACAGAGGATGATATGAAAAAAACTATTAAAAATAAATTAATAGAGGGATTAAAAAATTCCTAAATTATGAATAGTTTTAAGATAAAGTCTTATGCAAAGATAAATTTAGCTCTAAACGTTACTGGAAAAAAATCAAAGCTTCATAATATTGAAAGTTTAATTTCTTTTATTGATTTATATGATTCAATTACATTAAGAGAAAGCAACACAAAACAGCATAAAATTAATTTTTTTGGAAAGTTTTCTAAAAACATCAGTAAAATTAACACCATTTCAAAATTGTTAAAAATTTTAGATAATAAAAAACTTTTAAATAATAAAAAATTTGAAATTAAAGTTATAAAAAATATACCTCAAAAAGCAGGAATGGGAGGTGGGTCCATGAATGCTGCCAGCTTATTAAATTTCTTTATCGAAAAAAAAATAATTAAAATAAAAAAAGATGAATTAAAAAAAATAAGCAATGAAATAGGGTCAGATGTTATCTTAGGTATAAAACCACCATCAGCTATTCTTTTATCTAATGGAGATATCAAAAAATATAAAAATAAAATCAAATTTCATATATTGGTTACAAAACCTAACTTTGGATGTTCTACAAAATATATTTATTCAAAAGTTAATTCCTTTTCTAAACCTGAATTCACCCTCTCTAAACAGAAATTATTTGAAGCAAAATATTTAAAAAATTTAGGCAATGACCTTGAAAAAGTTGCGTTAAATAAATATCCAGAACTTAAAAGAATTAAATCCTACCTTAGCGGTTTACCCAATGCTCTATTTGCTAGAATGTCTGGATCAGGATCCTCAATAGTGGCTTATTTTCATTCCAAAAAGGCCTGCAAAAAAGCATACAGACAATATAAACGAAAATTTAATAGCCACTGGTGTATTGAATCAAAAACTATATAATTTTTTTTTTTTGTGATATATGAAATTAACATTGGCCCATGGTGAAGTGGTATCACATCTGTTTTTGGTACAGAGATCCGAGGTTCGAATCCTTGTGGGCCAGCCATATATGAATAACTTATTAGATAAAATTTTTTTTAGATCTCAAAACCTTAATTACATAAATTTAGGCTTCAAAAATATTAAAAAAGAAACAGAGGTTTCAAAGATATTTGAAGCAGTTCGTTCATACTCTAGTAATAGTGAAATTCGGTATGTTGGGGGATGTGTAAGAAAAATTATCAATAAAGAAAGATATGACGACATAGATTTGGCAGTAAATTTAAATCCAAAAGAGGTGTGCGAGGCTCTTACTAAAAAAGACATAAAATATTACGAGAGTGGAATAGAACATGGAACAATTACAGCATCAATTAATGACATAAAGTTTGAGATCACATCACTAAGAAAAGACGTTGATACAGATGGACGACATGCAAAAGTAGAGTTTTCTGATAGCTGGAAAGATGATGCTTCTAGAAGAGATTTTACTATCAATTCTATTTATGCAGATATTGAAGGAAGTTTATTTGATCCATTTGATGGAAAAAAAGATTTAGAAAATGGAAAAATTAATTTTATTGGAAATGTAGAAACAAGAATTAAAGAAGATTATTTAAGAGTGTTAAGGTATGTTAGGTTTTATCTTAGTTATTCCAAACATAGTCATGACCCAAAAGTTATTAAAGCAATTAAAAAAAACCTAAGTGGCGTTTCAAATATTTCTTCAGAAAGATTAATAGATGAATTTCAAAAATTATTAAAATCAGATGGTTTTCTAAAGTTAACCAAGGATGAGGATTGCTTAGAGATTATAAATCTTATTTTTCCCCAAATTAAAAACATTTCTTTATTTAACAAAATGAATAGTTTTGCAAAAAGAAATTTTCTTAAAGTAGATTTTATTTTTTTATTATCTTTAATGATTATTGATGGAACTGATAATGTAGATTATTTTATTTATAAATTCAATTTATCTAAAAAAGATCAAAAAAGACTTATATTTTTGAATAAGTTTAATTTAGAAAAAAATACTAGCCAAACTTTTTTAGAAAAAAAATTGAATAAGGTTTTTTATTTTAATGGTAGAGAGGCATTATTAGATGTTCTTTATTTTAAGATTTTTAAATCCAAAAAAGTAGACAATAAGTTAATTAAATTAATTGAAATTTTTAAGAAAAAAGAAATGCCTGTCATGCCATTTAAAGCTAGTACCTTGATGGAGAAATATCAAGTTCCTGAGGGAAGAGAGCTGGGACAGAAATTAAAAGCAATAGAAGAGGTCTGGACTAGTAATGATTTTAAAATTTCAGATAAAGAAGTTCAAAAAATAGTAAGTAATTAAACGTACTTTACATCTTTAATTTCAAAGTTTTTTACACCTGCGGGAGTTTTAATTTCAACTAAATCGTTTTTGTTTTTTCCAATTAAACCTCTTCCTATTGGTGATTGAAAAAATATTAGTTTTTTTTGAAGGTCAGCCTCGTCTTTTCCAACTATTTTATAGGTAATTTTTTCTTCAGTATCTAAATTTTCTAAATCTACAGTTGAGCCAAAGATGACTTTTCCATTATTACTCATTTTTGTAACATCAATTACATTTGCTCTCGCAATATTATCATTGATCTGAACTATTCTTCCTTCATTATGTGATTGTTCTTCTTTTGCGGCATGGTATTCAGCATTCTCTTTCAAATCTCCATGTGATCTTGCTTCAGATATTGCAGCTACTATCTGTGGACGTTTTTTCTCTTTTAAAAAAATTAGCTCTTCTTTTAAAACTTCAAGTCCGGCAGTTGTTATTGGTTCTTTTTCCATTTTAATTCCATTTTGCTATTGGAGGTAAAGACATTAATATTCCTTCAACATTACCACCTGTTTGTAAACCAAATTTTGTTCCTCTATCGTATAGTAAGTTAAACTCAGCATATCTACCTCTTTTAATATACTGTATCTCCTTTTGTTTTACAGTCCATTTCTTTTTGTATTTCAATTGTATTATAGAGTTAAATAACATTTGAAAGGTAACTCCAAGATCTGCTACAAATTTAAAGTCTTTCTCCCAATCATTTTTTTTGTAATCAAAAAAAATACCACCAATTCCTCTTGTTTCTTTTCTATGTGGTAAATAAAAATATTCATCACACCACTTTTTATATTTTTTATAGAATTTTTTATCATGTCGATCACACATTTTTTTTAATTTATCATGAAGGAAGCTTTTTTCCTTAAGATCTTGAATGCAAGGAGTTACATCCATACCACCACCAAACCATCCATGCGTTGTATAGATAAACCTTGTGTTAAAGTGAATTGCTGGAACATGAGGGTTTTTCATGTGCATTACAACAGAAATTCCTGACGCCCAAAAATTTAGATTTTTAGAGGCACCTGGAATTTTTTTACCCATCTCTTTTGAAAATTTTCCATGCACTTCTGAAAAGTTTACACCAACTTTTTCAAAAATTTTACCATCTTTTAAAATTCTAAACTCTCCACCACCTTCATCTTTAATTTCATTTCTATTCCAAGTTTTAGATTTAAATTTTAATTTTTTACCTTCTAATTTTTCAATATCGTTACAAATTGTGTTCTGCAGCAACTTAAACCAATTAGAAGCAAGTTTTTTTTTAATTTCTTTATCCATTATTTATTAAAGTTAGTTGTCTTAAATTTTCTGAAAGAATTATAGCAACTGAAGAGGCTATATTTAAAGATCTTTTATTGTCCATCATGGGTATTTTTAACCTATACTTAATTGAATTATGAACATGATCTGGTACACCAGCGCTTTCTCTTCCAAATAGCAGTGTATCATTACCCTCAAATTTGAAAGCAGTATAAGTGTCTGATGATTTAGTTGTTAACAATATTACCCTCTCATTCTTTTTTGATTTAAAAAACTCATCTGAACTTTGATAAAATTTTATCATTTTTTCATCCATGTAATCCATCACAACTCTTTTAAATCTTTTATCGCTGAATAAAAAACCACATGGTTCAATTATTTCTAAATCAGCACCCAGACACGCACATGTTCTAATAATAGCTGCTGTATTTTGAGGAATATCAGGTTCATATAAGGCTATTTTAGGTCTCAAATTCATGTTTTATGTGTCATTGTTTCAGTGGAAAAAAAACTTTTTTCTTATAAGAAGTCATATATTAGATAACAATATACAAAAAATAAAAGATGTCTGAAAAAAAACCTGAAAGAAGAGAATTTTTATTTACTGCCTCGTATGCTGTAGGAGCTGTTGGGGTAGGAGCTGTTGTTTGGCCACTAATTGATCAAATGAACCCAGATGCCTCTGTTAAAGCATTGGCCAGCACAGAAGTTGACATAAGTTCAGTTCAACCTGGAAAAACAATCACCGTACTTTGGAGAGGAAAACCAGTTTTTATCAAAAGAAGAACTTCCGAGGAAGTAGCTGAAGCAAGAGCTGTTAAAATGGAAGATTTAAAAGACCCTCAAAAAGATGAGGACAGAGCAAAAGATCCAGAATGGTTAGTTATGGTAGGGGTTTGTACTCACTTAGGCTGCGTACCTTTAAATGATAAAGGAGACTACAATGGTTGGTTTTGTCCTTGTCATGGTTCGCACTACGATATATCTGGAAGAATTAGAAAAGGTCCTGCTCCAACAAACATGGAAGTTCCAAAATATGAATTTGTTAATAGCAACACAATTAAAATTGGATAATAAATAATTATGAGTGATCACGAGTACGTTCCCAGTTCAAAATTTGGAAAATGGTTTAATGACAGGCTTCCACTTTTATCACTTGCTAGTCATTTAACTGATTATCCAACACCTAAGAATTTAAATTATTGGTGGACATTTGGTGGAATTTTAACTTTTTGTTTAATTACACAAATCGTTACAGGTTTAACTCTAGCTATGCACTATATTGCTCATGCTGATATGGCTTTTGAAAGCGTTGAACATATCATGAGAGATGTAAACTATGGTTGGTTAATAAGATATATTCATGCAAACGGTGCTTCAATGTTTTTCCTAGCAGTCTATATTCATATATTTAGATCTTTGTTTTATGGATCATATAAATCTCCAAGAGAAATAATTTGGATCATTGGAATTATAATTTACCTTTTAATGATGGCAGCAGCATTTATGGGATATGTTTTACCATGGGGTCAGATGAGTTTTTGGGGAGCAACAGTTATTACAAATCTTTTTAGTGCAATACCTTTAGTGGGTGAAGGAATAGTTAATTGGTTGTGGGGAGGTTATTCTGTTGATAACCCAACTTTAACAAGGTTTTTCACGTTACATTATTTGATACCATTTTTAATCTTAGGCTTAGTGGTTCTTCATATTTGGGCACTGCATATTCCTGGAAATAATAATCCAATAGGAATTGATGTTAAAAAGCCTTCTAAGGATACAGTGCCATTCCATCCATATATTGTGATCAAAGATGCCTTTGCATTATTAATGTTTATGATTGTTTTTGCATTTTTTGTTTTTTATTCACCAAATATTTTAGGGCATGCGGACAATTATATAGAAGCAAACCCAATGGTTACACCAGCTCATATAGTTCCTGAATGGTATCTATTACCTTTTTATGCAATCCTGAGATCAGTTCCTGATAAATTAATGGGAGTAGTTGCGATGCTGTCAGCAATTTTAATTTTAGCAGCACTGCCTTGGTTAGATACTTCAAAAATTAGATCGGCAGTATTTAGACCTCTTTACAAGCAATTTTATTGGATACTAGTAGTGGATGTATTAGTTCTAGGTTACGTGGGTGCTATGCCAGCTGAAGGGCTTTACTTATTGATTGCTAGGGTTGCCACAGCTTACTACTTTATTCATTTTTTAATAATCTTACCGTTATTAGGATTTAAAGAAAAAACTATACCCCTACCTTTAAGTATTACAGAACCAGTACTTGGAGGGATGCCAATGGCATCAGCTGTTAAAAAAAAAGAAAGTTTAGATTAATTAAGTGAAAAATATTTTAAAAATTAGTTATTCAATCATTTTTTTATTAGTAGGAACTCCTACAGTTAATGCTGCAGAAAAAGTAGATCTTTTAAAAACAGATTGGAGCTTCAAAGGCCTTTTTGGTAAATTTGACAGAGGTTCGCTTCAAAGAGGATATCAAGTTTATACTGAGGTTTGTGCGTCGTGCCATTCAATGAAATACGTAAGTTATAGAAACTTATTTGAGCCAGGTGGACCAGAGTTTACTGAAGAGCAAGCAAAAGCTATAGCTGCAAGTTTTGAAGTTACAGATGGACCAAATAATGATGGTGAAATGTTTGTCAGACCAGCAAAATTATCTGATAAATTTGTCATGCCTTTTGAAAACGTTAAGGCAGCTCAAGCAGCAAATGGAGGAGCTTATCCACCTGATATGTCAGTATTAGCAAAAGCTCGAAGTGGTGGAGTTGATTATATTTATTCAGTACTTTTAGGTTACGAAGATCCACCCAGTGGTGTAACGCTTGATAATGGGGTTTACTATAATAAATATATGTATGGTAATAGAATTAAGATGTCACAACCGTTAATGGATGATGCAGTAGAATATAGCGATGGTACAAAAGCTACAGAAGAACAAATGGCAAAAGATGTAACAACATTTTTAATGTGGGCAGCAGAACCACATTTAGAAAGTAGACATAAAATGGGCTTTAAGGCTATTTTATATTTAATTATTTTAACTATTCTGGTTTACTTTAGTATGAAGAAAATTTGGTCACGTATTGAATCTGAAGTTTAATATATCACCATCTTTGACAATATAATCTTTTCCTTCAAGTCTCATTTTTCCATTAGTTTTGGAATTTACCCAACCTTGATTTACTATGAAATCTTCGTATGCAATTGTTTCAGCTCTAATAAAACCTTTTTCAAAATCAGTATGTATTTCACCAGCCGCTTTTGGTGCGGTACAATTTTTTTGGATAGTCCAGGCTCTAGTTTCTTCAGGTCCAGATGTAAAGTAAGTGTCTAACTCTAAAATATTATAACCCTTTTGAATTAACATATTTAAGCCAGTTCTTTTTAATCCAATCATCTCCATATAATTTTCTTTTTCTTCATTTTCTAATTGATTTATTTGGTTCTCAATATCAGCCGAAACTATTAAGGTATTTTTTTCACCAAATTTATCAATAAAAGCTTGTGTGTATTTATTTCCATTTTGAACACTTGCTTCATCAACATTACATACAAAAATTTTAGGTTTTAAAGACAATAAACCACTTTGGTTTATTAATTTTTTATCAAATTGTTCATAAAGTACTTGAATATCTTTAGAATTATTTATGCAGTCAGAAGCAATTTCTAATATTTTTAATTGTTCCTCATCTACATTTTTCTTATTATTTTTTTCCAGTCTTTTTTGTATTGATTCAAGGTCTGCTAACATCATTTCTGTTTCAATAATTTCTAAATCTCTAATTGGATCAACAGTTGGGTTTACATTTTGAATATCATCAGAGTCAAAACATCTGATCATATGAATGACTGCATCGACTTCTCTTATATGGGATAAGAATTTATTTCCTAAGCCTTCACCTTTAGAGGCGCCCTCTACTAGTCCGGCTATATCCACAAACTCAATAGTGGTATTAATTTTTTTTTTTGATTTTGATATTTCTACCAATTTATCTAGTCTTTCATCTGGTACAGGAACTACGCCAACATTTGGCTCTATCGTACAAAAAGGGAAATTAGCAGCTTGTGCCTTGCTAGAATTTGTAAGTGCATTAAATAATGTAGATTTACCAACATTAGGCAAGCCAACAATTCCACACTTAAAACTCATTACTTATTATTTACAGTGCTTGAGAATAAATCTAATTTTTTATCAATTAATATAGCCATTGAATCAATAATATTTTTAGTAATTTTTTCTAGTTGTATCATTTCATCTTCATCAAAATCTTTTAATACATGGTCTGAAACATCAGCTTTAGTTTTGGGCCTTCCAATTCCTATTCTTACTCTTGAATAATCTTTACCAATAAATTTATCAATAGACTCGATTCCATTATGTCCTGCACTAGATCCAGCAAATTTTGCTTTTACTTTTCCAAACTCAAGGTCAAGGTCATCATGGAAGACAATCACATCTTCAGCATCAATTTTGAAGTATTCAATTAATTCCCTTATACAAATTCCAGAGTTATTCATAAAGGTTAAAGGTTTTATTGCATAAACCTTTTTATCTTCAATATTACCTGTAGTTAACAATCCTTTAAATTTGGGTTTTTGTTTAGACAGGCCAAATTTTTGATTAAGAGCATCAATTAATTTGAAACCAATATTATGTCTGTTGTTTTCGCTATCGGGTGTTGGATTTCCTAAGCCTACAAATAAAAGCATATTTTTTTTAAATCGTATCTAGGAGTCTTCACAATAATAAGTTGATTATTTTTTTTCTTCAGTGGCTTTTTTTTCATCGCCATCTTTTTTATCACCTTCAGCTGCTGGTGCTGCTTCTTTACCATCTTCTGTTGCTGCTGCTTCTTCAGCTTCAGCCGGTTTTTCTGGTTCTTTCATAACTGTAGGCGCTGCCAATGTTGCAATTACAAAATCTCTTCCAATAATAGTTGGTGTAACACCTTCTTCTAGTTTAACTGAAGATATTTTGAAACTTTCTCCAATATCCACTCCATCTAAATCAATAGTTATTGCAGATGGTATTTTTTCACTTGGGCATTTTAATTCTATTTCTCTTCTAACAATGTTTAGTACTCCACCTCTTTTTAAGCCTGGCGAAGTTTCATGGTTAATAAATTCTACAGGTACTTCTATTCTAATTTTTACACCTGGGACAACTCTAAGAAAATCAATATGAGTTGGCTCATCTGATATTACATTATAAGTAATTTCTCTTGGCAAAACATTTTGAGGCTTTCCATCTAAATTAAGAGTTATTATATTTGATAAGAAGCTTCCTTTTTGTATTAGAGATTTTAATGTTTTTTTTAATACAGTTACTTTTTGATTTTCTTCTGGTCCCCCATAAATTATGCCAGGGATATCTCCAGCCAATCTAAGAGAACGAACATCTCCTTTTGACTTAGTGTTTCTAGTATTTGCATCAAGTGAATTCATAAAAAGATGGCTTTTAGCCCAAGTTTCTTAATAACTCAAGATAATTATTTAAATAAATCAGATACAGATGTTGAGTTAGATATCCTTTTAATTGCCTCACCCATAAGGGCTGAAATAGGCAAAACTTCTATATTTTTAACATTTTTAATTTTATCGTGATTATCAATTGTGTCTGTTACTACTAATTTTTTAATGACAGATTTTTTAATTTTATCTACTGCCTCTCCACTTAAAACCCCGTGAGTAATATAAGCGTAAACTTCTTTAGCACCTCTATCCTTTAAAGCTTTCGCAGCGTTTACTATAGTTCCACCTGAGTCAATTATGTCATCAACTATAATACAAGTTTTCCCCTTAACATCTCCTATGACATTCATAACTTTGGATTGACCTGGTTTGGGTCTTCTCTTGTCCACAATAGCAAGTTCTACATTTAAAATTTTACCAAGTGCTCTCGCTCTTTCAGTTCCACCAACATCTGGTGCAACACAAATAATATTTTTACTTTTTATATTTTTTTTAGCATGTCTTGCAAAAATTGGTGTAGCAAATAAGTTATCTACAGGAATGTCAAAAAAGCCCTGAATTTGTCCAGCATGAAGGTCTACGGTAACGACTCTATCAGCACCTGCTTTAGTAATTAAATTAGAAACAAGTTTTGCAGAAATGGAAGTTCGAGGTACTACTTTTCGATCTTGTCGAGCATATCCAAAATAAGGAATGACAGCAGTAATATTTTTTGCCGAAGATCTTTTTAAAGCATCAATGCAAAGTAGTAATTCCATTAAGTTGTCATTTGCAGGTGATGAAATAGACTGAATTATAAAGATACTATTACCCCTAATGTTCTCATTAATTTCTATATAAATTTCTCCATCAGAAAACTTTTTTATACTTGAATTCACAAGCTTAGTTTTTAAATATTTTGCAATATTTTTGCTGAGAGGTTTATTGCTGTTTCCAGTTAATAATTTCATGAGATATTATGAATTAATCATAATTACAGAAATATTTCTACCATAATCATTCTCATTGCGGCTAATAGATCTTCGTGCACTAAAAAAACTATTTTTAGGATTAAATGTATCCTTATTAATCATATCAATTTTCTTTATATTTAAGGCTTTTATTTGAGAATGGATGTATTTCTTTAAATTAAAGAAATCTTTATTTTTAATTTTTTTAAAAAATTTTTTATTTTTTCCATCTTTTTTGATGAGTTTTTTAATAAAATCTTTTTTCACCTCATAATTTTTTACTGAAATACATGGCCCAATAACAGCAGTAATATTTTTAGGGTTGCAGCCTTTTTTTATCATAAAATTTATGGTTTTTTTAATTATCCCTTTGAAAGCGCCTTTCCAGCCTGCATGGATTGCTGCAATCATCTTTTCTTTCTCATCATAAATTAGTATTGGAGCACAATCAGCAGTTAAAATAGCTATAGGAAATTCCTTTTTATTTGTAATTATTGCATCTCCTTCAAAATTATAATTTTTAAGCTTTAGATCTTTACCTATAAAATGAAATTTATTACTATGAATTTGCTTGAGTAAGATAATTTTTTTAAGATTAGTTTTAATTTTCTTTTGAACAATTTGAAGATTTTTTAAAACATCTTTTTTATTATCTGAAGATCGAGGGCTACAATTTAAGCTCTTAAAAATACCTAGAGATTTTCCACCCTTTCTATTAAAGAAGGCATGCTGTAAGTTTTTAAATTTGCTGAGTTTCTTTGATTTAATCAGTTTAAAACCCTAATTTAAATTTATTTTTATTTGTTGTTATTAGCATTACTTTAAATAATTCACCCATTTGATTTTTATCTATAAGCCTTTTTATTCTAAAATAAATATCAGCTTTTTCACTAAATAACATTTTCTTGGACAATATTTCTGCTCTTTCAAGAATACCAAGTTTTGTTAAAAACTCACCTTGAGTAGTATTCATTGAGGTAAGTGAGCTTAATTCTTTAACTATTCTATTTATCAAGTTGAAACTTAAATTATAAGTAATATCAGAATTGCCAAACCCCTCTAACACGTCACAATATTTATGTTTCGATACAGCTTGCAGAGTATTTTTCATTTTTTTATCAATATATGCATAATCTATTATTAAAATTCCACCATTATTACGTTTAATCTTATTGTTAATAATTTTTAAGTATTCAGTTGATTGTGGTGAATACTCAATAAAGTTCTGTTGTTTTGTAATCTTAAATTTAATTTTATTTTCAAATTTTTCTATATCAAAAGGGAGGTCGAAATATTCAAATTTATTATTAAAAAATCTAACATATCTTTCAAACCATTTCTCTTTTTTCTTAATGAATTGCTTAATAGGCAGAGCGTCAAAAAATTCGTTTGCTAAAAAGATACATGGTAAATTATCTAATTCGCTTAAATCATTTAACCACTGAATATTTTTTTTATTGATATTAACCTTTTGTTTTTTCTTAAGTAATTTGCTTCTTTCTAAAATCTTAATACGACAAGAATTCTTAAATATTGGAAATTTATCAAAGGTATTGACTAAAACTTTCATCATTTCACCATCCCCAGCACCCAACTCAATTAAATTAAACTTTTCAGGGCAACCTAAATTTTGCCAAAATGAAACTACCCAAATTGCAATCATTTCTGAAAATAATACCGATATGTTAGGTGAAGTTATGAAATCACCCTTTTTGCCAAAAGGATTTTTTCTCATGTAGTAGCCAGATGTTTTGTTATAAAGAGATTCCTCTATAAACTTATCTAAAGTAAACGTGTCATTATCCTTAATTTTCATTTTTTTAAGGATAAAAGATAAACCCCAATCATGAAAAAAAGAATACTTATCAATTGGCCTAATGTTAGATTTAAAACCAAGTAACCGATTTGAGGATCTGGAGATCTAAAATATTCTATAAAAAATCTAAATAGAGAATAAAAGATTAGGAATAAAGCAGAGATTTTTCCAGGTACTTTTAAATAATCTTTTTTAAAAAAATACCCAAGTACAAAGAAAAGAATTATTCCTTCAAAAAAAGCCTCATATAATTGAGAGGGGTGTCTTTTGATATTGTCTATTAGAACAAATTGAACTGACCAAGGAAGGTCCGTGGCTCTCCCATAAAGCTCTGAGTTTATGAAATTAGCAATTCTACCGAAAAAAATTCCAATTGGAGCAGATAGGGCAACTAAGTCTAAAAATATAAACGAATTTGTATTGTGTTTTTTTGAGAACAATATTGATGCAATTATAATTCCAATTAAAGCACCATGAAATGACATTCCCCCATTCCAAACCATCAATATTTCAATAGGGTTATCTAAATAATATTTTAGATTATAAAATAAAGTATATCCAAGCCGACCCCCCAAAATCATACCTATAATAAGATAGGTTATGAAGTCATCAAATAGCCGAAGAATATGAGAATCTTTGATTAATTTTCTTTTACAATACAGCCAACCAAGTGTAATACCGATAATATAAGCCAAAGAATACCATCTGATTTCTAATGAAAATATTTGAAACGCAACTGGGTCAAAATTATTAATAAACATTTTTAAAAAACTACGTATAAAGTATATTAATTTTATAAACGAATATATGACAAAATCAAAATTTGTAATTGATAAATTAACAAAGCTATTTGAACAAGGGCTAATTTCTTATAAAGATTTAAGCTCTGAAATCATAAATGTTTTAAGATCTAAAAGAGATGAAATAATTTTTAAAATGAAATTAACTAGCAAAGAAGAAACAGATATATTAATTAAAAGAGTTGAAAATTTAGAAAAAAAAATCAACAAATTAGAAAAAAAAAGTCCAAATAAAAAATCTACAAAGGTAAAAAAATCTTAACTCTAAGGCCGTTTAAAGGAGATTTTTCTAATAAAATATTTCCTCCATGAGATTTGATTATGTCAGATGTAATTGATAATCCAAGACCAACACTAGATTTAGAATCCCCTCTACTTTTATCTACTTTATAAAATGGTTTGAAAACATTTTCTAACTCTTCTTTAGGAATGCCAACTCCATCATCATCAATAGTAATTATTATGTTACTGTCTTTTTTTGATAAATGAAAATTTATATTTTCAGCATATTTAATTGAATTATCAATTAAATTATTTAAAGATCTTTGTATTAAATTCTTTCTTCCATTCATATAAACTCTTGGAATTATTTCTTTAGTTATTTTATCATTATTATATTTATTTATTGTAGCTTCGATTAATTCAGAAATATCAAAGGTTTCATCTTTTTCTAAATAAGATGAACTTGTAAACTGTAGATATTCATTGAGCATTTTTTCCATTTCATCTATATCTAAAGACATTTTTTTTGATAAATCGTTATCTTTCATAAAAGATAGCTGAAGTTTTAGTCTTGTTAAGGGTGTTCTTAAATCATGGCTTATACCAGATAACATTTCAGACCTTTGATTTAGGTGTCTCATTATTCTTTTTTTCATTTTTTCAAATTCCAAACCTGCTTGTCTGATCTCTAAGGCTCCTGATGGTCTGTACTCATCAATATTTTCCCCTCTACCAAATCTTTCTGCAGCTTTAGCTAGGTTTATAATTGGCCTTGTTTGATTTTTCAGAAATATTATGGCTATAGTTATCATTAGTAGAGCTGGTAGAGTAATCCATAAAGCAAACATTCTAGCAGACGAGCTTGTCACCCTATCTTTTGGAATAAAAAATTCAAAGTATCCGTCGTTATATTTAATATTTATATGAATAAGTTCTTTATAACTCGTTGTATCGAACCAATAATTCTCAGTACCCATATTAGATTTTAGTTCTCTTCTAAGTGTTCTATCTATGGGGCTAAACCATCTTTCTTTTTGAGGTTTTTCAAATGAATCATCTTTTTTAAACTCAACATTAAGATCTAAATAAATGGAAAATAAGCCTGACAGGTCGTTATTATTATATTTTCCATTATCGTAAGCTGCTATGAATGTTTTCATCTCACCGATCAATGCTCTTGTCATACCTTTATTTGTTTTAATCCAAAGACTATCAAAAAAAACAATTGTTATGACTACTTGAAGAACAATTATAGGTACTGCTACAATTAATAAAGCTCTATAAAATAATCTTTTTGGTAATAAATTTTTTACAAAATTATTCAATCCATAAAACATAACCAGCACCTCTTAAAGTTTGTAAGTATTTTGGATTTTTCGGGTCTATTTCTATTTTTTTTCTAAGTCTTGTAATTATTACATCTATAGATCTTTCTTTATCAAGATCAGTTAGTTTGCCAATATCCTCTCTTGAAAAAGTTTTGCCAGGATTGTTAATCATTTTTTCTAATATGATTTTTTCAGTATTATTTATTTTATATTCAGTTTCATTTTTAATAATTAAAAGTTTGTTAAGATCAATTTTAATATTATCAAAGGTTATAATTCTTTTTTCATCATTTCTTTTTGTTTTATTTAAAATATTTTTTATTCTTAAAGTTAGTTCTTTTGGCTCAAATGGTTTTGGCAAATAATCATCAGCACCTATCTCTAGGCCTTCAACTCTATTTTCAGCCTCTCCTTTAGCTGTTAATAAAATTATAGGGGTATCAATCTTAGATTTATTTTGCCTGATAAAATCAAGACCACTTTTGCCTGTCATCATTATATCTAAAATAATTAAATCAAATTTAATTATTGAAATTTTTTCTTCAGCATTTTCTGCGCTATCCGATGTAGTAACTAGAAAGTTATTTTCATTTAAATATTGTTTAATTAGAGATCTAATTCCCTCATCATCATCTACAACTAAAATATGGGCTACAATATCATTCATTGATTATTTTCTTTAAAACATTATCAAAGTTTAAAACTTGATCTGAACTTGAATTTAAAAGAGCATTATAAATTCGTTTTTTTTGTGTTGAAAATATTTCATCAAAAATTTTTTCTCCTTTTTCATTTAAAAAAATGTGTTTTACCCTTGTGTCTTGTTGATCTTTTTCAAAAAAAACAACATCAAGTTTAATTAAATCTTTTAAAACTCTATTTAAACTCTGCTTAGTAACCTTTAGCTTCTTTAACAGGTCAGAAATTGTAATCCCCTTATACATTGATAATAGATGTAAAACTTTGTGGTGAGCTATACCTATAGAGTATTTATCCAAGGTTTTCTTGGCATCTGAAAAAGATTCACGGTAACTTGTAAATAACTTTTCAATCAATTGCTTTAACTGAGTGTCCTTTAAATATAAAAGTTCTTTCATTATGGGTAAGTTATATTGACATATTATAGATACAAAGATAATTTTAGGAAAAAATTTAAATTATTTCATACATGATACCCTACGATAAAAGATCTGGTAAAATCTGGTATAATAACGAGCTTGTTGATTGGGCTGATGCAAAAATTCATATTTTAAATCATGGATTGCATTATGCTAGCTGTGTATTTGAAGGAGAAAGAGTTTATGACGGTTCAATATTCAAATTAGAAGAGCATACCACAAGACTTTTTTATTCAGCTAAAAGAATGGGAATTACAATGCCATATTCAGAAACAGAAATAAATGATGCATGTAATAAAATTATTTCAGTTCAAAATATAAAAGATGGTTATGTAAGACCAATGGCCTGGAGAGGTAGTGAAATGATGGCAATCTCTGCACAACAAACAAAAATTCATGTTGCTGTAGCAACCTGGGATTGGGGTTCTTATTTTGATCCAAAATTAAAAGTTAATGGGATTAAATTAAATATTTCAAACTGGAGAAAGCCAGCACCAAATACAATACCGTGGGACACAAAAGCATCAGGCCTATATATGATTAATACCTTGTCTAAACATGAAGCAGAACAACAAGGTTATACAGATTCTTTAATGCTGGATTATGAAGGAAATGTTGCAGAGGCAACTGGAGCAAATATTTTTTTTAAAGATAAGAATGGAGAAATACACACTCCAATTCCAGATTGTTTTTTAGACGGAATAACAAGAAGAACAGTTATTGAGATTGCTAAATCTAAAGGAATTAAAATTAATGAGAGAAAAATTAAACCAGAAGAACTAAAAGATTTTGTTGGTTGTTTTTTAACTGGGTCAGCTGCAGAAGTAACACCAGTATCATGTATTGCGGATAATCAATTTAAAGTTTGTGAAACTATAATTGATTTAAATGAAAGTTATCAAGCTTTAGTTAGAAAAAAATAGATTATTTACCTTTTATTATCCTCAGACATTGCATGGTCAATGCCTTTTCTTAAATACTCATAACCAGTATATAGAGTTAAAAATGCAGAAAGCCAAAGCAGGATTATACCAATAGTTTGGGCATTATAATCTTGAAAATTTAAAATTTTATTACCAGTTTCACCTGTCAGTAAAAGAGCTATGGCAACCATTTGTAAAAAAGTTTTTAATTTTGCTAAATTAGTTACTGGTAATTTAATTTGCCCTCTAGCTAGAAACTCTCTTAATCCTGAAATCAGTATCTCCCTTGTAAGTATTATAATTGCAGCAATAACCTCATAATGTTTAATTGTTCCACTCATAACAAGCAATATAAGTGCGGTAGCAACAATAATTTTATCTGCTATAGGATCAAGCAATTCACCTAACTTAGACTCTTCACCCATCATTCTTGCCAACATTCCATCCAAAAAATCAGTAAATGAAGCAATTACAAACAATACGCATGCAGTTAAATCACCGTAAAAACCCGGCAAATAAAATGCTAGAACAAAAAAAGGTACAATTATTATTCTACCAATTGTTAAAATATTTGGAATTTTTTTAAGCATAATTATTCGTGAAAAAAGTTATATATCTTTTTTGCAACTTTTTCCTCAACACCTTCAACTGATTTAATCTCATCAAAACTAGCAGATTCTACAGATCTAGCAGAGCCAAAGTGGTTCAATAAAGCTCTTTTTCTAATCGATCCAATACCATCAATTTGATCTAATAATGATTTTGTAATTCCTTTTGCTCTTTTTGCTCTATGAGAGGTGATAGCAAACCTATGTGCTTCATCACGCAGTCTCTGCATGAAGAAGAGGGTAGGGTCATTCTTATCAAATTTAAATGAATTTCCCCTATAGAAAAAGGTTTCATCACCACTATTTCTTAATTTACCCTTAGCAATAGCGATCATAGGAAGATCATGTAAGCCAAATTCATCCAATACTTCTTTGGCAGATGAATATTGACCTTTACCACCATCAATTAATATTAAATCAGGAAGAGTTAAATAATTTCCTTTTTCTAACATCGCTCTTTTAAATCTCCTAGTAAGAACTTCTTTTAACATTGCAAAATCATCTTGTTCAGCACCCTTTGTCTTGATGTCAAATTTTCTATATCTTTTTTTAACAAATCCTTCATTTCCAAAAGTAATCATAGCGCCTACGCTATTGGTTCCTGAGATATGGCTATTATCATAAACTTCAACTAAGTTTAGGCTACTTTTAAGATCAAATTTTTTAGCCACACCATCAAATAAATTTTTATTATTATTTGTTTCATAAATTTTTCTATTAAGTGACTCTTTGGCATTTTTTTCTGCCATAGCAATCACTTTAGCTTTAGTTCCTTTTTTTGCTATATTAATAGAAATTGTACTACTTTCTTTTTTACTTAATGTTTCTTCAATTAGTTTCCTGTCCTCAATTTCTGTATTAATAATAATTAATTTTGGAACATTCTTATTTTCGTAAAATTGCATCAAGAAGGAGGACATTATTTCAGATATGTCTTGGTCAGGATCATGTTTTGGAAAATAAGCTTGGTTGCCCCAATTTTGTTTGGATCTGTAAAAAAATACCTGAATACAGGTTTTGCCAGATTCTTTATAGGCAGCAATTACATCAGCATCAACTAGATTGGCTTCATTAATTCTTTGTGACGATTGAATTATATTTAAGGATTTAATTCTATCTCTAAAAATAGAAGCTCTTTCAAAATCCAGCTTTTCGCTGGCTTCCTCCATTTGTTTAGATAAATTTTTTTGTATATCTCTTGATTTACCCGATACAAACTGAATTGCTTGATCTACTGATTTTTTATAATCTTCTTTATCAATATAATCGACACAAGGACCAGAGCATCTTTTTATCTGATAAAGAATGCAGGGTCTTTTTCTATTTTTGAAGGTGCTATCATCACAAACTCGAATTTGAAATATTTTTTGAAGCATCTTAATGGTCCAATTTGCAGTTCCTGCTGAAGCAAAGGGTCCAAAGTAAAATCCTTCTTTATCTTTTTTGCCCCTATGTTTTGTAACCTGTGCCCATTGGTCTTTATTACTGATGAAAACAAATGGAAAAGATTTGTCATCTTTAAGCAATATATTGAATTTAGGTTTATATTTTTTGATTAAATTAGCCTCTAAAAGAAGTGCTTCACTTTCATTGGCAGTAGTCGTTATCTCTAACTTAAAAGTTTGAGAGAGCATCCTTGCTGTTCTGATGATATGATTTTTTTCAGCCACATAACTCTTTAATCTATTGGGCAGGTTTTTTGCTTTACCTACATACAAAATCACATCTTTATGATCAAGCATTCGATAAACTCCAGGACTTTTAGGAATTAATGGGAGCTCTTTTCTAATTACGTCTTTGCCTAATTCAGAGCTTTTCATGACTTCTTTTTTTGGTAATTTGGATACCAACAGAGGCACATTCTTTTATAATTTCTAATTTTTCAATTTGAAGCATAATTTTTCCAATTCGTTTATCTTTAAATAATACATCAAAAACATCTTCAGCAAGTGTTTCTAAAAAATTATAATGTTTCTTTTTTGCAAGTTTTATAATTAATTTTACAACCTGACCATAATTAACAATTGATTTGATATCTTTGTCATTTGTTGGTTTTCTATCTTCATAATCAATCTCTAAACTAAATTTTACTTTCTGGGTTTTTTCTTTTTCAAAATCATAATAACCAAGCTTTAAATCTAGAGTTAATTCTTTAATAAGAATTTTTTTTTCGTAATTAAATAAACTTTTATTTTTATCTATTTTGACAATATTTAAATTATTTTTTTTCATTCTTTTCCAATTACATCTGGTGTTTGCCAGTTTAAACTTTGTCCACTATCTATTGCTATTACTTGACCTGTAATTGAACTGTTTTTGATAAAAAAGTCAACAGCAGAACATATATCTTTTATATTTACCTGTTGCTTCAAAGGTGTTGCTAAATACTGCTTTTTAAAATGCATGTCAGTTTGTCTTTTATTTTTAATAGTTGGTCCAGGTGCAATTCCATTAACTCTTATGTTTGGAGCTAATTCCATAGCACTAGTTTTTGTTAGTGTGTAAAGCCCCGTTTTACTTAAAGTGTAAGAAAAGAAAAAGGGAGTTAACTTAAAAACTCTTTGATCTGTTATATTTATAATATTGTTGTTTTTACCCTTAACATTTTTTGAAAATTCTTTTGTAAGATATGCAGGTGCTTTTAAATTTACATCAATATGTTGGTTCCAACTTTTAGAAGAAAAATTTTTAAGACTGTCATTTTCAAATAACGAAGCATTATTAATTAAACAATCAAAGTATTTTAATTTTAACTTTGAGAATTTTATAATTTTTTTTAAATCTTGTTCTTTTGCAAGGTCACCTTTTACCAAGTAAACTTTTGTTTTATTTTTTGACAATTCCTTTTGTAATTTTTCAGCTTCAGATTTAGACTTATTGTAATGAATAACCATTTCAACTCCTGGACCTGAGAGTTTCTTTGCAATAGCAGCACCCATTCTTGTTGCGGCTCCAGTGATAATTATTTTGTTTGCTTCCATTTTTTTTTACCTTTTTGTGCTCTTGTACCAGGTAAGCCCATTGTTGATCTACCTTTTGGATATGTTCTATTTTCTTGGTTATAGTGTTTTATTTTTGGGTTTAAAACAATTTCTAACTCTGATGCTTCTAAATTTCTTATTTCATCTCTAATTTTACCAGCTTCTTCAAATTCAAGATTTGTGGCTGCATCCTTCATTCTTTTGTTGAGCATCTTTAAGTGTTTCTTTAAATTTCCACCAATATTGTCTCCAGTACCTACTTTTAAATAATCCTTATCATAAACGTTCTGCAACACATCGCTGATTTCTTTCTTAATAGAAACAGCATCAATATTATGCTTTTTATTATAGGCAACTTGAATTGCTCTTCTTCTATCCGTTTCTTGAATTGCTTTTTTTATACTTTTAGTTTCTTTATCTGCATAAAGAATAACTCTTCCTTCTAAGTTTCTTGCAGCCCTTCCAATAGTTTGAACTAAAGAAGTTTCGGATCTTAAAAATCCTTCTTTATCAGCATCTAAAATTCCAACTAATGCACACTCTGGAATATCTAGTCCTTCTCTTAAAAGGTTAATTCCCACTAAGACATCGAAAACACCAAGCCTTAAATCCCTCATGATTTCAATTCTCTCTAGTGTATCAATATCGGAGTGCAAATATCTGACCCTAATACCATTTTCATGAAAATATTCCGTTAAATCTTCAGCCATTTTCTTAGTCAATGTAGTAACCAAAACTCTAAAATTTTTATCTATTGTTTTTTTGCACTCATGCATCAAGTCATCAACTTGATTTTTGGCAGGTTTTATTTCAACTGGTGGATCAATTAGACCAGTAGGCCTTATTATTTGTTCAACAAATTTACCCTTAACTTGTTCTAATTCCCAAGGGCCTGGTGTTGCTGATACAAAAACTGTTTGGGTTCTCATTGCATCCCATTCTTCAAATTTAAGAGGTCTATTGTCCATGCAAGAAGGTAATCTAAAACCATATTCAGCAAGATTACTTTTTCTTGATCTATCCCCTTTGTACATACCATTTAATTGAGGAACTGTTACGTGGCATTCATCTACAAAAATAAGAGTGTTGTCAGGAAAGTATTCAAATAGAGTGGGAGGTGGTTCCCCGGGTTTTCGTCCCGATAAAAAACGAGAATAGTTTTCAATACCAGCACAAGACCCTGTTGCTTCTATCATTTCTAAATCAAACTTAACTCTTTCTTCTAATCTTTGTGCTTCAAGTAATTTATTTTGTTCTTTGAATTTTTTTAAAGTTGCTTCTAATTCTCTTTTAATTTTAATAATTGCTTGTTCGATAGTTGGTTTAGGAGTGATGTAATGACTATTAGCATAAACTTTTATTACATCTAAATCTTGTATTAGATCTCCTGTTAAGGGATCAAATTCTTCTATTTTTTCTAGTTTGTCGCCAAATAAACTTAATCTCCATGCTCTATCTTCAAAGTGTGAGGGAAATATTTCAAGATATTCTCCTCGAGCTCTAAAAGTTCCTCTATAAAAACTCTGATCATTTCTTTTATATTGTAAATTTACTAAAGTTTTTATTAGTTGCTCTCTGCTATATTCATAATCTTTCTTTAAACTCAACGTCATCTTGCTATACGCCTCAACAGAACCCAGACCATAGATACAAGAAACACTTGCAACAATAATTACATCATCTCTCTCTAATAGTGATCTAGTAGCTGAGTGACGCATACGATCAATTTGTTCATTAATGGATGCTTCTTTTTCAATATAAGTGTCAGACCTTGGAACATAAGCTTCTGGTGTATAGTAATCATAATAAGATACAAAATACTCAACAGCATTGTCTGGAAAAAAAGATTTCATCTCTCCATAAAGCTGCGCAGCTAGTGTTTTGTTAGGAGCAAGTATTAGAGCTGGTCTATTAGTTTTTTCAATTACTTGGGCCATTGTAAAAGTTTTTCCAGAACCTGTTACACCAAGCAAAACTTGGTTTAATTCTTCTTTATTTGCACCCTTAACTAATTGTTTTATTGCTTCTGGCTGATCACCGGCAGGTTTAAAATCTGTAACAAGTTTAAACTTTTTTCCACCTTCTAGTTTCTGGTGAATTTCAGGATTTTTACTCTGTATATCTGTAATTAAATCTTGATAAGTATTTTGCATTATCTATAAAACTATTAGAATAAAAATATATTTCAATGAGCATTATATCAGACAGTCTAAAAAAGATTAAACCATCGCCAACTATTGCTGTAACTCAAAAGGCAAGAGAGTTAAAAGCTGCTGGAAAAGACGTTATAGGTCTTGGGGCAGGAGAGCCTGACTTTGATACACCAGATAATATCAAACAAGCGGCTATAAAAGCCATTAATGACGGTGATACTAAATATACAGCCGTTGATGGAACTGCTGCCTTAAAAGATGCCATTGTTAAAAAATTTAAAAGAGAAAACAATTTAGACTACACAACTGATCAAATCACAGTTGGTGCTGGTGGAAAACATGTAATTTATAATGCCATGATGGCAACCCTAAATGAAGGGGATGAGGTTATAGTTCCTGCGCCTTATTGGGTTTCTTATCCTGACATGGTTTTATTAGCCGGTGGAACTCCAATTATTTTAGAGTGTAATGAAAAACAAGGATTTAAAATTAATCCAGCTGAATTAGAAAAATCTATAACACCAAAAACAAAGTGGATAATATTAAATTCACCATCAAATCCAACAGGCGCTTGTTATACTGAAGGTGATATTAAAAAAATCGCAGATGTTTTAGCAAGACATCCTCACGTGCATATTTTAAGTGATGATATTTATGAGCATGTAACATACGAAGGTTTTAAATTTTTTACTATTGCGCAAATTGATAGCTTGAAAGAAAGAGTTCTTACAATGAACGGTGTAAGTAAAGCTTACTCAATGACTGGCTGGAGAATAGGGTATGCGGCTGGTCCTAAAGAAATTATTAAAGCAATTGCTAAAATACAATCGCAATCAACAACAAATCCATCTTCAATTAGTCAAGCTGCGGCGGTTGAGGCATTAAATGGAACTCAAGATTTTATAAAAGAGAGAGCAATTTCATTTCAAGAAAGAAGAAACTTTGTTGTTAAAGCATTAAATGAAATAGATGGAATTGAATGTTTAAATCCAGATGGAGCATTTTATGTTTTCCCAAGCTGCAAAGGGTTAATTGGTAAAAAAGATACAAACGGAAAAGAACTTAAGACAGATACTGATTTTGTTCAGTCTTTATTAGAGAATAGTGGTGTAGCAGTTGTTCAAGGTTCTGCATTTGGTTTGGAAGGTTTCTTTAGAGTATCTTATGCAACTTCTATGGAAAATCTTAAAAAAGCTTTAGAAAAAATATCTTCTTTTTGTAAAAGTCTTAACTAGGTTTTTGCTTTCCCCACATCTCAAAATATTTACCTTTTTCTAGCAATAAACTCTCATGCGTCCCTTGTTCAATAATAGTACCCTGATCAAGAACAATAATATTATCAGCATTTGCAGCTGTAGATAGTCGATGAGCAATTATTAAAGTTGTTTTACCTTTAGAGACATTTTCTAGATTTTTTTGAATTTCTTTTTCTGTACTAGTATCTAATGCAGATGTTGCTTCATCAAAGAAAAATATTTTAGGATTTTTTAGAATAGTTCTTGCAATAGCAACTCTCTGTTTCTCTCCACCAGATAATTTCAACCCTCTTTCTCCTACAATTGTTTCATAACCATCTGGTAAAATTGTTATAAAATCATGTATATCTGCATTTTGTGCAGCACTAATAACCTCCTCTTTAGTAGCACCAGTATTACCGTAAGCTATATTATAATAAATTGTGTCATTAAATAAGACAGTGTCTTGTGGGACTACACCAATAATTTTTCTTAAAGAGTTTTGAGAAATTTTATTTACATTTGTATTGTTAATAAAAATATTTCCCTCTTTTGGATCATAAAACTTGAATAACAGTCTACTTATTGTTGATTTACCAGCACCAGTTGGCCCTACAATGGCTACTTTTTTTCCATTAGGAACAATAAATGAAATATTTTTAATGATAGTTCTTCTTATGTCGTAATCAAAACTAACGTTTTCAAATCTAATTTCTGCATCGTTACTTTGGGGTATATCCTCAAGATCATCATTTGTTGTTGGGGCAACTTCTAATAAGCTAAACATGTTTTCCATATCAGTTAGTGCTTGTCTAATTTCTCTATAAACAGAACCCAACCAATTCAATGGCTGATATAATTGGAGCATGTAGGCATTAATTACAACAAACCCACCAATATTAATCTCTCCACTTTTGATCCCATAAACTGACATCACCAACATAATAGTAATACCCACCATTATGATAAATGTTTGAGCTATGTTTAATAGCGAAAGAGAATGTCTACTTTGATTTGCTGCTAACTCATATTCTTCTAATGATTGATCAAGCCTATTAGCTTCAAAGGCCTCATTGTTAAAATATTTAACTGTCTCAAAGTTCAATAAACTATCAATCATTTTAGTGCTGACATCGTTATCAGCTTGGTTCATTCTTTTTCTAAATACATTTCTCCATTCAGTAATCTTAAAAGTTAAGAAAGAATAAAGGCCAATAGTTACAAGTGTTACAACAGCATACCATGGGCCATATAGATAAAATAAAATCCCAGAAACCAAGAACACTTCAAAGAAAGTAGGAGCAATATTGAACAAGACATATCTTAGAAGAAAATCTATTCCTTTTGTTCCTCTGTCTATATATTTTGCTAGTGCACCTGTTTGTCTATTTAAATGAAATTGTAAAGATAGATTGTGAAGATGTTGGAACATTGTCAAAGATATTTGTCTAATAGAATGTTGGGAAACTTTTGAAAATAAGGCGTCTCTAATTTCAACAAATGTGAAAGCAATTACTCTAGTTACACCATAGCCAACTACTAAAGCTATTGGTACCAGCATAAATAAATTAATGCCTGAACTTAATTCTGTCAGAGAGTTTACCGCACTACCCAATACTAAAGGAGTACTAACGCTGGCTATTTTTGCTAAAACTAAAGCAACAACTGCAAAACTAACTCGTATCCTTAAATCTTTCCTTTTTTTAGGCCACAAATAAGGAAGCAACAGTTTAAAAGTTTTAATGTATTTACCCTTTTTCACAATGTAGATATAACCGATTAGTAAAAATTTGTTACAAGCAAATTAGACTTTATAATAAATTAAAAAATGATATTTAAACTAAAAAAGCAATAAGGAGACATAAATGTTGAGTGTATATTTGGCAGGTGAAATTCACAGTAATTGGCGAGAAGAAATTATTCAACTTTGTGAAAAAGAGAAATTAGATGTTAAATTTACATCTCCCATAACTGATCATGAAGCCTCTGATAATTGTGGTGTAGAAATTCTAGGAGCCGAAGAAAAAAATTTTTGGAAAGATAGAAAAGGTGCTAATATTAATTCCATTCGAACTAAGAAATCTATTCAAGATTGTGATGTAATTATTGTTAAGTTTGGTGAAAAATTTAAGCAATGGAATGCCGCCTTTGATGCGGGTTATGCTACAGCACTTAATAAATCTATGATTGTTATTCATAACGATGATCATCAACATGCTCTTAAAGAAGTGGATGGCTCTGCTGCTGCTGTTGCTTCAGATCAAAAACAAGCTTTTCGTATATTGAAATATATATTGGAAGGTTCCTTAAAATAGGTCTAGTTATAATGAAAACGGCTTTATTATTTGGGTCATCTGGTTTAGTTGGAGGTCACCTCCTTAATCAATTAATTAAGGATACTAATTACTCTAAGATAAAATTATTTGTTCGCTCAGTTCCTGAAATTAGTGATCCAAAAGTAGAGATTATTAAGACTGATTTTAACAACTTACAAAATCACAAAGAAGATATCAAAGGTGATGATTGCTTCTTTTGTATTGGTACAACTAAAAAAAATTCCCCTGATAAAGACGAATATAAAAGGGTTGAACTTGATGTTCCCAAAGAAGTTGCAAAAATTGCAAAATCAAATTTGGTTAACTCATTTATTTTTGTTTCTGCATTGTATGCAAACTCCAAGAGTTCAGGAGAATACATAAGATTTAAAGGACAAGTTGAAGACGAGTTAAAAGAACTTAATTTTCCTAAATTAGCAATATTGAGACCATCTTTTTTAATAGGTAATAGAAAAGAAAAGAGAGCAAGTGAAACAATAGGTATTTTTGTTTTTAAGTTACTTTCTCCATTACTTTTAGGTCCTTTAAAGAAAATGAAACCTATTCATTCCGAAACAGTTGCAAAAGCAATGATAGCTGTTATTCAAAGTGATATTCAACAAACTATTTTTGAGTCTAACGAGATATCAGAAATAAGTAGTTAGTATTTTTAAACTAATCCAAGTCTAATTACTGAGTTCCCAGCATCTACAATACTATCTTTTGCAGATTTAAATTTCATATCCAATAAATCTTCAGAATATGAAGTATCTGTCTGCATTAAAATTCCAAGATCAGGCAACATAATCTTTACAGAAGAATCTAAGTAACCGATCAATTTAACCATAAAATTTGGCATTTCTTTTTTTGGAAGTTTTTTTGCATACTTCGGAAATGCTTCAGCCATAATTTTAGAAACTTCGAGCATTTTTTTTACTTCTGAACCAATAATTAAACGTCTTCCATTAACCTTGGGATTTTTTATAGATAAAACATGTGCTCTTGCTACATCTTTTACATCAGAAATTAATATTCCAAAATTTGGCGCCATAGGATATTTTCCTTTAAGGAAAAGTTCAACATAGCTAGTTGAGGTATTTGTTTTTTTATCTAAAGCATCACCAAAAACCCCTCCTGGATTAATTACAGTTAATTTGTCTTTTAATCCTTTGCTTTCCATTAATTCCCATGCAGCTTGTTCAGCTTTTGTCTTTGATATAATGTAGTCATTCGATCCACTCCAATCAGTATTTGACCAATCACTTTCTCCAAAAGTATATGGGTTTGTTCTGTTAGGTTTTTTAAACATAGCAGCTATTGATGAAGTAAGAATTATTTTTTCAACATTAGCTTCTATACCGGCATTTAAAACTCTTAACGTTCCACCTTTAGCAGCTGGAACTAAAGCCTCTCTATTTCTTGAGCTTTTCATGGGGTAGGGAGAAGCAGTATGTATAATATATTTACAATCTTTAGCAGCCTCAACCCAACCATCATCTTTTAATAAGTCCAATTCAACAAATGATAATTTATCTGTTGAAACATATTCGCTTAGAGTTTTCTTTGTTTTATCTAATGAGTTTTGGCTTCTAACAGTTCCTAAAACTTCATATCCAGAATTTAATAATTCAATTGCTATATGTTTTGCTATCCAGCCACTTATTCCAGTTAATAATACTTTATTTGTCATTTTGTTGTTCCTTCTGATTAAATTTTTGTTTTGATATATATGGACATAAATAATCTTTTATCAACTAATTATAAGCTTACTAGTCACTTCACAGTTACTTAAATAATGACTGGTCATTTTTTGTTATTAGTTTACAAAAAAGATGTGGAAAAAATTAATCAAAAACAATCGTGTCCTTTTTCAAACGTTATGGAATTATTAGGAGGAAAATGGAAAATTTTTATTATTGCAAGAATCTATGAAAATAAGAAAATCAGATTTAATGAGCTTAGAAAAACAGTAACCAATATCAGCTCCCAAGTTTTGGCAAGAAAACTTGATGAAATGAGAAAAGATGGTTTGGTTGTTAAAATTATTAATAAATCTCAAAACGTAGATTATAAATTAAGTGAATTCGGAAATTCAGCAATACCAATAATATCTGCTTTAAAAAAATGGAGCTTAGGTAGAAAAAAAGAAATTTCTAAAATAGTTAATATTTAAGTTAGTGAGATAAGAATTTTTCAGCCTCAAGTGCAGCCATGCAACCCATTCCAGCAGCAGTTACAGCTTGTCTGAATGTTTTGTCTTTAACATCACCTGCAGCATAAACACCAGGGATATTAGTTTCTGTTAAATCTGGTTTAGTTAATAAATAACCTTCTTTATCCATATCTAATTGATCTTTAAAAAGAGCCGTTGCTGGATCATGACCAATTGCAATAAATAAACCATCTATTTTCATTTCTTCAATTTTATTTGTTTTAAGATTTTTAACTTTAATCGCTGTAACATTTTTAGGTTCGCTATCCCCAATAACCTCTTCAACAGCACTATCCCAAATTATTTCAATTTTTTTATTTTCCATTAATTTTTTCTGAAGTAATTTTTCTGCTCTTAAAGTATCTCTTCTATGAATTAATTTTACTTTTGATGCAAATTTTGTAAGAAACATTGCCTCTTCTACAGCAGCATTTCCACCACCAACAACTGCCACAACTTTTTCTTTAAAGAAAAAACCATCACATGTTGCACACGCTGAAACACCAAAGCCTCTATATGCTTGTTCTGATTCTATATTTAACCATCTTGCCTGAGCACCTGTAGAAATAATTATGCTATCTGCAGTATATTTTTGTCCACTATCACCAACTGCTTCAAAGGGTGTAGATTTTAAATTTACTGATCCGATATGATCTTCAATCATTTCTGTACCAACTGCTTTTGCTTGGTCTCGCATTTGATCCATTAACCATGGACCTTGAATTACATCTGAAAAACCCGGGTAATTTTCCACGTCTGTTGTTGTAGTTAATTGTCCACCTGGTTCAGAGCCGTATACTAAAACAGGGCTTAGCATTGCTCGGGCAGCATACACAGCTGCTGTATAGCCAGCTGGACCTGACCCTATTATTAACACTTTTGTGTGTTTAATTGGATTTTCACTCATGCAGAAGTTATATAAGGATAAATGACAAAATTAAAAGGGTTATTATTAACAGAGGGCATGCACGGCATGATTAGCCAAGTTGAAGGATTAGCTAAGGCTTTAGATTTAGATTTTATACACGAGAAGATTGAAATTAATAATTTTTGGAAATTATTTCCACCCAAAGTAACACCTGTGCAAGATTTTGTTTTTAAAAATAAAATTGATAGCCAGTTTGATGTTGTTATTTCTTGTGGAAGAAAAAGTGTAATACCATCAATATATTTAAAGAAAAAATTTAAAAATAAAATCATAAATATTCACATTCAAGAACCTAAAGTGTTTTTAGATAATTTTGATTTTGTAGTTGCACCCGAACACGACGGTTTAAAGGGAAATAACGTACTAACAAGTAAAGGTGCGGTTCATTATTTAACTAATGATGAGTTGGACCAGAATGAAAATTATTTAAAATCTAGAATTAACAGTCAAAAGAAAATTGTTACCTTAATATTAGGAGGACCAACTAGATATTATGATTATAACAATCAAGTCATAGAGGGCATTTTTTCAAAGATTGAACAAAATTTTATAAAAAATAATTATCAAGTAATTATTATTCCCTCAATGAGAACTCCTCAGAATATAATTGAAAAAGCTAAGAATTATTTTTATAAAGATCAAATCATAATCCCTAATGTTGATAAAAAAGCTTATCTTTCTTCACTTAAAATATCAGATCACATTATTGTTACTTGCGATTCTACTTCAATGATTTCAGAAGCTGCAATTACTGGAAAGCCAATTTATGTAGCTCAAATGCCAGCAATTAAAAATAATCAGAGATTTAAAAACTTTTTTAATTTATTCGAGTCTTTAAATATAATAAAAGAATTAAATAATTCTATTGAAAATTGGACTTATACAAAACTAAACGAAACTAATAAAATAGCGAACCAAATAAAAGAAAAAATAAAACAGCATGACTTTTCTTAATTCAATTTTAAATAACTCTAAAGAACACAATGATCCTTTTAAACATTGGGAGTTAAACAAACCATTATCAAATGATGCTATTAATGAAATTATAAGTGCTGACATACCTGATCTAAATCAACTTGATTTAGAATATGATGGAACAAGAGCTATAGATGGGGGTGCACCAGAATTTAGAGAAGGGATAACAAGTGGTGGTAAAGCAATAAAATTTAGATGTTTTATTACAAAAGAAAATAGCAAGAAGTTTCCAGCATTAACAAAATTAATCAATGAACTTCAATCAAAAGAAACATGCTCCAAGATTTCAAGTCTTATAAATAGAGATCTGTCTAATTCTTATGTAAGAGTAGAAGTAATTTGTGATAGAAAAGGATTTTGGCTTAAACCACATTGTGATATTAAAGAAAAACTAGTCTCGTGCTTGTTATTTGTTAATGAATTTAATGAATCTGAGACACTAGGTACTGATTTTTACAATGAAAAGTTAGAAAAAGTTAAAACTGTTCCATATAAAAATAACTATGGTTACTTTTTCACTAGTGGGCCAAATACTTGGCATGGGATGGAAAAGAAGGAGATCGTCAAAGAAAGACGCTGTTTACAAGTTAATTACGTCTCTTTTCCTACGGATTGGAAAGTTAAGTAGTATTAAATTTATAGAGACTTGTATCTATCACCACTGATAGAGCGTACACTTAGTTTTTTTAGATACTGCCAGATAATTTTACACTTCATTACTTAGGCAATAATTTTTTAGAAAACAACTTTATTAGAATAGCCCATCATTCATGCTTTTTTGCGTGGGTTATGTGTTGGATTTATTATGATTATAAAAGACATAGCTAAACAAGGAATTCCAGAAATAGGTAATATTTTACCTTTAAAAAAAAATAATATTATTCCAATAAAAATTAGTAAGACTATAGAAATAGTCGTAGTCCCTAACTTTGGAGAGGTAAATTCACATCAAGATAATGTCGGAATTATTCTAGAAGAAAAAAATGTTCTAAGGATTTTATCTAAACGATATAAAAATGTTTTAATTACTGAAATTAATTCAGAAGAAGATCTTGAAGCCCTAGTTAAAAGAAAGCCTGATTTAGTATTCTCTGGTGTTAAGTATTTCTTTTTTAATAATAGGAAAATATGGCTAAATGATTATTTAGAGATGTTTGAAATTCCATATATCGCCTCAAGTAAAGCAGCTCTTGATAATGAAAGTGATAAAAATAGAGCAAAAAAAATTATGCAAAAAAATAATATTAGAACTGCAGATTTTTTTATAACAAACCCTGGTGAATACTTAAAAGAATCATCAATACCAATAAAATTTCCCCTTTTTATAAAACCAGTAACTGGTGGAGATAGCAGGGGTGTGGATAAAAATTCAATTGTATTTAATTTTGAAGATTTTACCTCAAAAGTATTAGACATTAAAATAAAGCAAAACTCACCTTCTTTAGTCGAAACATATTTAGCAGGAAAAGAATATAGTGTTGGTATTTTTGAAGATAGTATTGACGGAACTTTAAGAGCTATGCCAATAGAAATTATCGTAAAAGAAAATGTAGACGGTCATTGCATTCTTGATTTTGATGTTAAAAAAAATGATGAAGAGAGCGTAATTCTTGTTTCAGATGTTGCGGTCTTTGACAAACTTTCTAAATTAGCAAAAGATTCGTTCAAAGCTTTAGGTGGAAAATCTTTAGGTAGAATAGATATTAAAATGGATCATTTAGGCTCTCCTCATTTTATAGAAGCAAATTTAATGCCAGGTCTTCGAAAAGGCTATTTCTATAGATCATGCGTACTAAACCTTGATATGAGTTATGAAGATATGATTTTCAGTATTGCAAATACTGGTTTGTCTTCACATTAAATATCTTGAAGCGCTGTAACAGTAATTTCTTTTGTTTTTAAAGATCTAATCCCCATCAAGCAAGCTTGAGCAGTAGACATGTTCGTACAATAAGGAACTTTGTTACCTAGTGTTGCTCTTCTTAAAGCCATTGCATCATGAAGACGGTGCTCACTATTTCCACCACCCGTATTAATAACTAAAGCAATTTTTTTAGAATTTAGTACATCAACAATGTGAGGTGATCCTCCACTAACCTTGTTTATTGTTTTGCATTTTATTCCATGCTTACGAATGTAATCTGCAGTTCCACCCGTAGCACATAAAGTAAAATTTAATTTTATTAATTGTTTTGCTAGATCTACACCTTCGTCTTTATGACCATCTTTGAGAGAAATAAATGCCAAACCTTTTGTTGGTAATGAGTTTGAAGCAGCAATTTGGCTTTTTGCATAAGCCATACCAAAGTCTTTATCAAATCCCATAACTTCACCTGTTGATTTCATCTCAGGCCCTAATAATAAGTCACTATTAGGGAATTTATTGAAAGGAAATACAGCCTCTTTAACTGCATATAAATTTTTATTTTTACCCTTTAAATTAAATTTAGATAACTTTTCTCCAGTCATTACCCTTGAGGCAATTTTTGCAAGAGGCAATCCTTTGGCTTTAGATACAAAAGGAACTGTTCTGCTTGCTCTTGGATTTACTTCTATTACATAAATTTCATCATTTTTAATGGCAAATTGAATATTCATAAAGCCTTTAACATTTAAAGCTAAAGCTAATTTTTTTGTTTGAACCTCTATTTCTGTTATCAACTTTGGTTTAATAGATATAGGAGGTAAAGAGCATGCAGAATCTCCAGAGTGAATACCTGCTTCTTCAATGTGCTGCATGATACCTGCAACAAAAACTTCTTTCCCATCAGATATTGCATCAACATCTACTTCCATAGCGTGACTAATAAACTTATCTATTAATATTGGATTATCCTCTGCAGCTTTAAATGCCTCTTCTACAAAGTTTTTTAATTGGCTTTTCTCATGAACAATTTCCATCGCTCTTCCACCTAACACATAAGAAGGTCTCACCATTAATGGCAGACCAATTTTCTCAGCAATTTGAATGGCTTGCTTGTAAGTTTTGGCAATACCACTCTCTGCTTGTTTTAATTTTAATCTATCAAGTAATTTTCGAAATCTATCTCTGTCCTCAGCTAAATCTATAGAGGTGTACTGCGTTCCAAGAATTGGAAGATTGTTATCATGTAAAAATTTAGCAAGTCTTATAGGAGTTTGTCCACCAAACTGAGCAATAATCCCAACAAGGTTTCCTTTTTGCTGTTCTTTTTTAATAATATTATAAACATATTCTTCTTTAAGAGGTTCAAAATAAAGCCTATCACTTGTGTCGTAGTCTGTTGAAACTGTTTCAGGATTACAGTTAATCATTATAGTTTCAAAACCACTATCTTTAAGAGCATAACTTGCTTGGCAACAACAATAATCAAACTCAATTCCTTGGCCTATACGATTTGGTCCACCACCTAAAATTATAATTTTTTTTCTTGAAGAAGGCTCTGCTTCACACTCTGAATTCAAAGCATAATTTCTTTGGTATGTTGAGTACATATAAGGCGTGAAAGATTTAAATTCAGCAGCACAGGTGTCTACTTTTTTGTAAACTGGTAATACTTTTAAAGCAGTTCTTTTTTTTCTAACAAGGTCTTCAGAAATTTTAGTAATTTCAGATAATTTTTTATCAGAAAAACCTATTGATTTAATTCTATTAAATTCATTGTAGTCTTTAGGGAGACCTTTTTTCTGTATTTTATTTTCTTCATCAACAATTTCTTTTATTTGTTCTAAGAACCAAGGGTCTATTTTGCAAAGCTGGTGAATTCTTTTAATGTTTATTTTTTTTCTAAACGCTTCAGCAGCTAACAATATTCTGTTTGGAATATTTTTTTTCAATTCTTTTTCTATTTCTTTTTTGTTAAGTGGAAAAATTCGATCTAAGCCTGAAAAGCCAATTTCAAGAGAAACCAATGCTTTTTGCAGAGATTCTTTAAAGTTTCTACCAATTGCCATCGCCTCACCAACTGACTTCATTGAGGTTCCAAGAATTGCCTCAGAAGTAGAGAATTTTTCAAAGGTAAATCTTGGTATTTTGGTTACAACATAATCAATACTAGGCTCAAAAGAAGCAGGTGTTGTTTTGGTAATTTCATTTTTTAACTCATCAAGCGTGTAACCAACAGCTAGTTTTGCTGCAACTTTTGCAATTGGAAACCCTGTTGCTTTAGATGCAAGAGCTGAAGACCTTGAAACCCTTGGGTTCATTTCAATGATAACCATTCTGCCATCTTTAGGATTGATTGCAAATTGAACATTAGATCCACCAGTTTCTACTCCAATTTTTCTAAGACAAGCAATCGAAGCATTTCTCATTATCTGATACTCTTTATCAGTAAGAGTCAGGGCAGGAGCGACAGTAATAGAATCGCCGGTATGAATTCCCATCGGGTCAATATTTTCAATAGAACAAATAATTATGCAGTTATCTTTTTTGTCTCTAACAACTTCCATTTCAAATTCTTTCCAACCCTCAAGACATTCTTCTATTAGAATTTGACTAACCGGAGACTCGTGCAAACCATCCTTGACTATTTTAAGATATTCTTTTTCAGTTTTGGCAATTCCTCCACCCAAACCACCCAAAGTAAATGCAGGTCTAATTATTGCAGGTAATCCAATTTGTTTTAAAGCTTTTGCTGCATCTCTAATATGATTTACCACCTTAGATTTTGGTAAGTCCAAACCAATATCTAGCATGTTTTTTCTGAATTTTTTTCTATCCTCTGCATTAGAGATTGCCTTAGAATTAGCACCAATTAACTCAATCTTATATTTTTTAAGAATTCCTTTTTTCTCCGCTTCCATTGCTAAATTCAAAGCAGTTTGGCCACCCATAGTTGGTAAAATTGCATCTGGTTTTTCTTTTTTTAGAATTTTTTCTAATACCTCCAAAGTTATCGGCTCAATATAAGTTTTATCTGCAACACCAGGGTCTGTCATGATAGTTGCAGGATTAGAGTTAATTAAAATAACTTTATAACCTTCATCTTTAAGGGCCTTACAGGCTTGTGTCCCTGAGTAGTCAAACTCACATGCTTGACCTATGATTATTGGTCCAGCACCAACGACCAATATAGTTTTAAGATCTTTTCTTTTTGGCATTTTTTTTTATGTTGTTAATAAATTCTTCAAATAAGTAAACACTATCTTGTGGTCCTGGATTTGATTCAGGGTGATATTGAACAGAAAAAACAGGTTTATTTTTTAATCTAATTCCTTCAATGCAATTATCAAATAAAGACTTATGAGTTACTTCAATATTCTTTGGTAATGTTGCTCTTACAATTTCAAAACCATGATTTTGACTGGTAATTTCAACATTATCTTTAATTAAGTTTTTAACTGGATGATTAGCACCTCTATGACCTAGTTTCATTTTTTTAGTTTTTGCACCAAGTGCCAAGGCAAGAATTTGATGACCAAGACAAATACCAAAAATAGGTAAATTATTTTTGATTAATTCTTTAATAATTTCAATTGCATATTTTCCAGTTGCCGCAGGGTCACCAGGACCGTTGGATAAAAAGATCCCATTTGGCTTTAATTTAAGGATGTCTTTTACACTCGTTTTGCATGAAACCACTGTTACTTTACAATTAAGATCTGAAAAATATCTTAGGATATTTTTCTTAATTCCATAATCAATTGCAACAACATGTAATGAGTTTTTTTTATTTTTTAAGTAACCAGTTTCTTTTTTCCAAGTTTTAAAACCTGACCAAATATAATTTTTTTTAGTAGTCACTTGTTTAGCTAAATCTAAATTATTTAACCCACTCCATTTTGTTGTAATATTTGTTAATTTACTAATATTGAAATTGCCTTTATTAGAAAAAGAAATAGTACCTTTAGGCGCTCCATTATCTCTAATATAATTGGTTAAACCTCTGGTATCTAAACCAGTGATCCCAACAATTTTATTTTTTTTTAACCACATGTCTAAATTAACTAAAGATCTATAATTAGAAGGACTTGTTATTTCAGAGTTAAAAATTACACCTTTTGTCCAAACTTTATCAGACTCTAAATCTTCTTTATTAGTTCCAACGTTACCAATGTGTGGAAAAGTAAAATTGATAATTTGCCCAGCATAAGAGGGATCTGAAATAATTTCTTGATACCCGGTTAGAGAAGTATTGAAACAAACCTCACCTGTGGCAGTCCCCTGATAGCCAATACCAACTCCTTTAAAGATAGTTTTATTTTCAAGAACTAAAACGCCTGTGTGAATCTGTGAGATTTTGTTAGAGCTAATTTTTTTTGCTTTTTTGATCAATTACAACTCATGAGTTAAAGGTTAATACAATAAAACCTTAATTATCGCAACAGAGATGTATTATAAAATTATAAAAAAACAATTTTTCTTTTGAAGAATTTTCACTTTGCAGTAGATTAAAAAATATTATGACATTGAAAGAAAAAATTGAAACTAACTATAAAAATTCTCTAAAATCAAAAAATAAGGTTGAAATCTCAACCTATAGGTTAATTTTATCTGGAATAAAAGATATTGATATTATCAATCGATCTGGCTCCGACAAAAAAGAAACAGACGATGAGGACATTAAAAAACTTTTAAAGAAAATGATCAAGCAAAGAACCGAATCAATAGATATCTATAAAAAAAATGACAGAATGGATTTGCTAGAAGTTGAGCAAAATGAATTTGATCTTTTATCTAGTTTTTTACCACAGCAGTTAAACGATGAAGAAACTAAAAAGATATGCGTTGATACAATAAGTAAATTGGGTGCCGCATCAACTAAAGACATGGGTAAAGTGATGGGGGAATTGAAAAAGTCATACCCTGACAATCTAGATTTTGCTAAAGCCGGACCATTACTCAAAGAACTATTGAATAAATAATGAAATACCCAAAAGAGTATTTAGACGAAATTAAAACTCGTTTAAAAGTTTCGACAGTTGTATCAAAGTCTGTCAGTCTAAAAAAAAGAGGCAAAGAATTTGTAGGCTTATCACCCTTTAAAACTGAAAAAACACCTTCATTTACAGTTAACGATGAAAAAGAATTTTATCATTGTTTTGCAACATCAGAGCATGGAAATATTTTTGATTTTGTAATGAAAACTCAAAATTTGAAATTTGGAGAAGCAGTAAAATCACTAGCAAATCTTGCAGGTATGAGACCTTACACATTTTCAAAACAAGATGAAGAACGTGAAAAAAATTGGCAAGAGTATTGCTCAATCTATAATCAATATGTTCAATTTTATCACGATGAAATTTTAAAAAATGAAAGCTTAACTATCGCGAGAGACTATTTAAAGAAAAGGAACCTTAGTAAAGATGAAGTCAAAAATTTTAAGATTGGATTTGTTGAAAGAAACTCTAATTTTTATGAAAAATTAAAAGATGAATTTAGTGAGAAAGTTTTAGTTGAAAGCGGTCTTTTTTATTTAGATGAAAAAAAGAATAAATATGTTGAAAGATTTCGAGATAGAATAATATTTCCGATTAATAATATTTCAGGCCAACCTATTGGATTGGGAGGAAGAACTATCCAAGAAAATAGCTATTCAGCAAAATATATTAATTCTCCTGAAACACCTTTTTTTAAAAAGGGCTCTAACTTATACAATTTAGATTTAGCTAGAAGATTATCAAATAAAATAGATCATGTATATTTAGTTGAAGGATATATGGATGTAGTTGGTTTAAGTAAAAATGGAATTGAGAATGTTGTAGCAAATCTTGGAACCTCTTTAACGGATAGACAAATCTTAATGCTCAACCAATTCTTTGAAGATATAATTATCTGTTTTGATGGTGATGAAAGTGGATACAAAGCAGCGCTTAGAGCAGCAGAAAATTCAATTAAAGAGTTGCAACCAGAAAAACAAATTTCGTTTCTTTTTTTACCAGATGGCGAAGATCCTGATAGTTATGCAAATAAAAATGGTAAAGCAAACTTTATTGATTTTACTAAACAAGCAAAAATCTCAATTCATCAATTTATATTTAACCATTATAAACAGCAAACTGATAACAATCCTTCATCAATGGCTATTTTTGAAAAAAAATTAAGAGCTATTGCTGCGACTATAAAAGATAATTTTATAAAAAAATATGTACTAGAGTTTTTCTTGGAGAAAATTTCATCTTTAACTCCACATAGCAATGTAGGAAAAAAACAATTTTATACTAAAAAGATAAAATCATTACAGTCTACTCAAAAACACTTTAACGAAAGCAAATTATTGAGTGGTGTGGAACTTAAAGAGTTTTCATTGCTTTATTTAATAATGAATAATTTAGATTTATTTCAAGGAAATATTCACATGATTGAAAATATAAATCTATTTAGTGAAGAAAATAAATTAATTCTTGAAACTTTGATAACTAAACTAAAGAGTGGAGAAAAACTTACCTTAGATCAAATTCCTATTGATCCTCAATTAACTGAAAAAATTTTTAAATTTGCTTCGATAAAGCATATTTTGAATAATCATCAAAATGATCAAAATAAAATGTTTGAGTTGCTAGAGGAGGTTTCTAGAGACCTTAAAAACTACGATTTAGAGTTTAGGATTGAAGAGCTTGAATCAAAGTTCTCTAAAGATTTAAGCGAAAGTACTTTTAATGAAATAAGAGAGCTAAAAAAACAAAAAAACATCAATTAAATCCTTCAAAAAATACGTGGATTTTTCTCAAATTGCGCTTATATAAGTCATTTCAAATATACTATTGTGGAAAGAATAATTACAAAATCATTTGCTAGACTTATGGGTCGTGGGACTCATAGAGGATTTATAACTTTTGATGAGTTAAACAAATCATTAGGCAAAAGAAATCTTTCAGACGAAAATTTAGAGCAAGCTTTTATGCATATTCTTGATGAGAATGTAGCACTAGTAGAAAAAAAATCTGATTTTAAAGTTTTAAGAAAAAAGGAAAATTCATCTAAAGAAGAGGGTAAGACGATTGAGAAAAGCGATGACCCTATAAGAATGTATTTAAGAGAGATGGGTGGAGTTGAGCTCTTATCTCGTGAAGGTGAAATCGCGATTGCTAAAAGAATAGAAGCTGGAAAAGATGTAATGCTCATTGCATTAGCACAAAGCCCTGTTACAGCAGAACAATTTATAGAATGGGATAAAAAACTTCAACGTGATGAAATTTTAGTCAGAGAAATTATAGATATTGATACCAATTATATGGAGGACGAAAATACTGGTCCAAGTGCTAAGCAAAGAAATTCAGGTGAAACAGATAAAAATGAAGAAAGTACAGGCGATGAAGATGAGTTTAATCCTACCCTTGCAGCAATGGAAACAGAGATTAAACCTAAAGTTTTAAAAACTGTCAATACTTTAACTAAAGAGTATGGAAAATTAATTAAATATCAAAAAGAAAAGCTAGATTGTATTTTAAATTCAACAATTTTTTCAACAGCTAAAGAAAAAGGTCATGAAAAGATTGTAAGTGATATTTTAGAAAATATTATATCACTTCAGTTATCACCATCTGTATTAGAGGAATTAGTTCAAAAACATTATGTTGAAAATAAAAAAATAGTTTCATTAGAAGGAAATCTTTTGAGGTTAGCAATGGATCAAAAAATTCCAAGAAATGAATTTATAAAGTTTTATATAGGAAATGAAATTAACCCAAATCTTAAAAAGTTTCTTGATACCAACCCTATGTGGAAAAAATTTTTTTCAAAAAATAAAGATGAATTTAAAAATATAAGAGAGAGATTAATAGAGATAAGTCACAAGCTTGGAATGTCTGTTACAGATTACAAGAAGTTAGTTAGCAGAGTTCAGAAAGGTGAAAAGGAATCTAGAATAGCTAAGAAAGAAATGGTTGAAGCAAACCTAAGATTGGTGATTTCAATTGCTAAAAAATATACAAATAGAGGACTTCAATTTTTAGATCTTATTCAAGAGGGGAATATTGGTCTAATGAAAGCTGTAGATAAATTTGAATATAGAAGGGGTTATAAATTTTCAACATATGCTACATGGTGGATCAGACAGGCAATCACTAGATCTATTGCCGATCAAGCTCGTACAATAAGAATTCCAGTTCACATGATCGAAACTATAAATAAAATTGTAAGAACCCAAAGGTTAATTTTGAGTGAGTTTGGTAGAGAAGCTACACCTGAAGAATTAGCACAAAAATTAAGAATGCCTTTAGACAAAGTTAGAAAAGTTTTAAAAATATCAAAAGAACCAGTATCTCTTGAAAAACCTGTGGGAGATGAAGAAGATAGTAGTTTGGGTGATTTTATTGAAGATACAAAAGCATTAGCACCTTTAGAGCAAGCTATTAAATCAAATTTAAGTGAAGCAACGACTAAAATTTTATCAACTTTGACACCAAGAGAAGAGAGGGTGCTGAGGATGAGATTCGGTGTTGGAATGAATACAGACCATACTCTTGAAGAAGTGGGTCTACAATTTTCAGTGACTAGAGAGCGTATCAGGCAGATAGAAGCGAAAGCTCTTAGAAAATTAAAACACCCAAGCAGATCAAAACAGTTAAAAAGCTTTTTAGAAAGTTAAGATTTCAAAGGGACTGTAGCTCAATAGTAGAGTACTGCAT